>NZ_JALQCX010000024.1:0-140948 GCF_023241665.1 Pseudomonas morbosilactucae
CGCCTTCGACGAAACGCTGGCGGGCGATCACCAGGCGCTGCTGGGCCTGCAGGGCGTGGGCATCCATGGAGAGACCTTTTTATTGTGAGAGGGGCCGCCGGGGGGCGGCACCCACTGATCTATACCTCGACCGCGCGCCGTCAAGATCAGGCCCACGCCATCAGAACAACAGCAGTGCCCGCAGGTTGAGCCCCAGGTCTTCCTGGAAACCGCCCACCACCTTGACGTCTTGGGTCAGCTGGGCGCTGAGCTGGACCCGGCTGCCGACCATCTGCTGGAACTCAGCCCGCACTTGCTGCACCTCGGTTTTCTGGCCGTTGTAATCACCGTCCACGTACTGCTTGCCGCCTGTGCTGGTGCTGTAGCCCAGGGCCAGGCGTTGGGCCGGGTTGAAGTCGTAGCGCAGGTTGCCCTGCAACTGGTAGGTGGTGTCTTGCTTGAGGGTCTGGCTGGCGGCGCCGGCATCATTGTTGCGCCCGTAGAACACCGCGTCGGCGTAGAGCTCCATGGAGAACTTGCCCCACAGCGGCTCGACCCAGCCCAGTTGCAGGTCGCCCTTGAAGCGGTTTTCGCCCAGGTTCAACCCGTCGTTGCGGTCGTAGCGGCCCCAAGGCAGGTAGATCAGCGGGGTGATGCCCAGGTAACGCCCACTGGCCCCGGCGGCCGGTTGGTTGACCAGCCAGAAGGTGGCGCCGAGGATCGGGTCGGCCATGCCGCTGGCACTGCCCAGGGACTGGCCGGCAATGCGCGCGTCGTAAATATGACCGAAGGGCAGGAGGATCTGCGGGTCGACGGTCATGCCGCCGATCTCCATAAAGTGGATCAAGCGCAGGATGCTGATGTTGGATTTAAGGCCGGTGGCGTGGGTGCTGTCGGGGCCGCCGTCGGCGTTGAAGCGCTCGGCGCGGCCGTATTGCTGGTACCAGGCCGCGACGTTGGTGCCGGCGGGCAGGGCGGTGTAGTCACCGGCATTCACATCCACCGCCAGGGCGGGGGTCGAACTCAGGGCGAGCGCCAGCAGGCCCAGGGCATTGCGGGAAAGATTCGGCACGGGGGCATTCCTGTTTCTTGTTGTTATGGGGGGGTTATAGGGGGGTTGGTGATGGGCCTCGGTGTCAGGGCCGGAGCGCAGGGCGCTCCGGCGCGATCATTCAGCCGTTGATGCGGATGATGGGTTTGAGGGTCAGGCCTTTTTCACTGTCTTCGGCGGCCTGGTTGATCTGGTCGAAGCTGTAGAACTTCACCAGCTTGTCGAAGGGGAAGCGCCCTTGCAGGTAAAGCTCCACCAGCTCCGGGATGAACTTCTGCGGCACGCTGTCGCCTTCGACGATGCCGCGGATGCTCTTGCCCCCCAGCAGCAGGTCATTGACGTCGAACTCGGCCGTAGTGCCCAGGGCCGGCGCACCCACCACCCCCAGGGCGCCGCGGCTGCCCAGGGCGTCCACGGCCTGGCGCAGCACCGCCGGACGTCCAGTGGACTCCAGGGCGAAGTTGACCCCGCCGCCGGTGATCTCGCGGATCGCCGCCACCGGGTCGCTGTCGCGGCTGTTGATCACGTGGGTGGCCCCCAGCTCGCTGGCCAACTGCAGGCGCGACGGCACCACGTCCACGGCAATGATGATGCTGGCCCCGGCGACCCGCGCCGCGAGCACCGCACTCAGGCCCACCGCGCCGCCACCAAAGGCGGCGAAGCTGCTGCCGGGGGTGACCTTGAGCGAGTTGATCACCGCCCCGGCGCCGGTCTGGATTCCGCAGCCCAGCGGGCCGAGCAGTTCCAGGGGCGCGTCGCGGCTGACTTTGACCGCGTTGTTCTCCCGGCTCAGGGCCAGGGTGGCGAACGATGACTGGGCGAAAAAGTGGTCGTGCAGGCGTTCCCCGGCACTGTCTTGCAGGGCGTTTTCACCCTGAGGGTCGGCGCCACTGAAATTGCGCCCGAAGAATTCCTGGCAATAGGCGGTGTGGCCGCTGCCGCACGACAGGCAATGGCCGCAGTAGCCGTAGCTCATGACCACGTGATCGCCCACTTGCAGGCCCTTGACCAGCGGGCCGACGGCTTCCACTACGCCGGCGCCTTCATGGCCCAGCACCGCAGGCAGCGGCACCGGGTAGTACTGGTCGCGAACAATCATGTCGGTGTGGCACATGCCGGTGGCGACGATCCGCACCAGCACTTCATCGCCACGGGGGTTGCGAATCTGCGCGGCTTCAAGCACGAAGGGCGCGCCTTTGCCACGGGTAACGGCGGCAGTGATAGGACGGTAGACAGGGCTGCTCATTATTATTGTTCTCCAGGTTTTACAGGGGGTAGGCCGGGGCTTCACCTTTGACGGTGAGCCATTGCCATTGCGTGAATTCTTCCCAGTTGGCGGGGCCGCCGATGCTGGTGCCATTGCCCGAGGCGCCGACGCCGCCGAACGGGTTGATGACCTCGTCGTTGACCGTCTGGTCGTTGATGTGCAACAGGCCAACCCGCAGCTGTTCGCCAAGCTTCAGGGCACGACCGACGTCTTTCGACAGCACCGCTGCGGACAAGCCGTAATCGGTGGCATTGGCCAGGGCCACGGCGTCGGCGTCGCTGTCGAAGGGGATGACCACCGCCACCGGGCCGAAGATTTCTTCGTCGAAGGCCGGGTTGTCCCGCGTCACGCCGCTGAGCACCGTGGGCTGGAAGAACAGCCCCTCGTAGCCGCCGCCGGTTTCCAGGGTGGCGCCGGCCTGTTGTGCGGCCTGCACGGCCTGATAAGCGTGGTCGCGCTGGGCAGCGTTGATCAGTGGCCCCAGGTGCACCTCGCCCTGGGCCGGGTCACCTACCGTCAGGCTGCGGGCCTTGGTCACCAGGCGCTCAAGAAAGCGTTCATAGATCCCGCGTTGCACCAGCAGGCGCCCGGTGGACATGCAGATTTGCCCCTGGTGCAGGTACACACCCCAGGTGGCGTTGGCCAGGGCCAAGTCGAGGTCGGCGTCATCGAGGATGATCAGCGAGTTCTTGCCGCCCAGCTCCAGGGAGACTTTTTTCAAGTGACGCCCGGCGGCTTCACCGACTTTGCGCCCGGCACCGGTGGAGCCGGTGAACTGGATCATCGCCACATGGGGGTCGCTGGTCAGTGCCGCCCCGGCTTCGGCGCCACCGGGCAACACCTGGAACACACCGGCCGGCAGCCCGGCCAGCTCAAACAGCCGAGCCAGCACCAGGCCGCCGCAAACCGCGGTGCGCGGATCGGGCTTGAGCACCACCGCGTTGCCCGTGGCCAGGGCCGGGGCCACGGCGCGCATTGCCAGGTACAGCGGGAAGTTGAACGGCGAAATCACCCCAACCACCCCCAGCGGACGGCGCCGCGCCAAGCTCAGGCGCCCAGGCACCGAGGGCAGCACTTCGCCCTGGCTGCGCGACGGCAGGCCGGCACTTTCGTGCAGCGACTTGATGCTCAGGCTGACTTCAAAAGCGGCCTTGGGCCGGGTGGAGCCGCTTTCCCGCACCAGCCAGTCCACCAGGGTGTCGAAGTGCTGGGTGGCGATCTGGGCGGCGTTGCGGAAGATCGCCGCGCGCTCATCGTAGGGCTGTTGATACCAGGCGTGTTGGGCCGCCGCAGCGCGTTGCGTCGCAGCCGCCACCTGGGCCGCATCGGCATTGGCCACATGGCCCAGCAGATTGCCGGTGGCCGGCTCCAGCACCGCGGACACGGCGGCTGCGCCGGTGTCCCAGGTGCCGGTGAACAGGCGTTCGCTCCACAACTCGGTGGGCAGGAAGGGGGCAGGCAAGGTGTCGCGAGTCATCGGGTGTCTCCCTGTGTTCTTGGTCTTGTGTGTCGGGGGCCGCACGCGGCATCGATAGACAGGACATAGCAGGGGACGTGCCAGCTTTGCGACAGGCTGCAAACCGCGTATTTGCTGGGGGATGGTCGCAAGGGCGAGGGCGACTGTGCAGTTTCTGAACGCTTGTGCGGTGAACACTGTTCAGTGGCTGCACATATCAGCCTGGGTCGGCCACAGGCCCGGGGGTCAGCGGCGGAAACGCCGCGTGGTCGAGGGCGCCTCGCCATAGCGCTTCTTGTACTCCTGGGCAAAACGTCCCAGGTGGGCAAACCCCCATTTGAAGGCGATCTCGGTGACCGAGGCCTCAGGGCCCAGTTGGCTCAGTTCCAGGTGCACCTGCTCCAGGCGCAGGTTGCGCAGGTAGGCCATGGGCGTGGTGTCGCAGAAATCACGAAACCCGGCAAACAGGGTGCGTACGCTGACGCCCGCGTGTTCGGCCAACTGCTCGATGCTCAGCGGTTCGCCGGCATGGGCACGCATGTACTCCTCGGTGCGCTTGACGAAATAAGGCAGCAGCGCCTTGGGTTTGCCGGCGCATTCCAGCTGCGGCTGCAGGTTGTTGGGCTGGCCGTAGACCAGGGCATTGATCAGCACCGATTCGAACTGCTTGAGTACCAGGCTGTGGTGCAGCGGGTGCTGCGCCTGGGTGATGGCGTCCGCCAGCAGGGTGATCAATTGCAGGAAGTAGCCGCCACTGGCCTGGGTCAGGTCCAGTTCGGGGTGAAATTCCAGGGGGCTGTCCAGGACATGACCCAGGTGCTGGGCACAGTGATGCTCGACTTCACTGCGTTCGATACGCAGGGCCAGTTGCGGCGCGTCGGCCTCCCAGCACATGGACAGTGGCAGGTTGGGTGAAATCAGCGAGGCCTTGCTCGGGGAGGAAATGAAGTCCTGGCCGTTGCAGACAATCCGCGCCCGCCCGGCAATCGGCACCTGGATCAGGAAAAAGTCCTCCAGGCGGCCGGGGTCGATGGTCACCCGCGTGCCGTACTCCAGGCGGTTCAGGGACAGCCGGCCACGATGGATATGGTGCATGCGTGCGCTGATCTGCGCTGTGCTGCCGACGCAGCGCAACTCATGGATCTTGAACACGCTGCTGACCCCTTCACGGATCGCACTCAGGTCATTGAGCAGAAACAGCTGGTTGTCAGGGCGGAACAGCGACGCGCGCTCGAACGGGCTGTCGCCCAGCCCGGGGTTAAGAATCTGGCCCATGGTGACCTCTCTTGCATGCACGGTTTCAAGGCATGGCGCACCGCAGCGTTACCGCCTATTTGCAGGATCCGGATAGTCACTGCAGGTGGCGGATAGTCCCGGTGGCTGTGCGTTTCTTTTTGTGCCCTCAACGGGGCCTTGAACCTGATAAAGCAATCGCTGTGCCAGCGCCTGGTCCCCTGTTTACAAGGGGTTGGCGCCGCCAGGAGGGGATCGTCCCACGTTTGCCACAACTTCCTGCATCGCCCGGACAGACGTCGCATTCAGCGGATAGTCCGCCACGCTGAAGCTGCCCACTATCTGTCCCACGTTAGCCAAGCAGTGGAGAAGGGATATGAAAGGCCAGTATGTCAGCGTGCCAGATGGGTCCGGCGGTCAGTTCCAGGCGTACCTGGCGACCTCGGTGGACGGTAGCGGACCGGGCGTGGTGCTTTGCCAGGAAATTTTCGGCGTCAACCCGGCCATGCGTGAGGTCGCCGACCTGCTGGCCGAGGAGGGCTACAGCGTGCTGGTGCCGGACCTGTACTGGCGCCAAGAGCCGGGCGTGCAACTGGGCTACACCGAAGCCGACTTCGCCCGCGCCTATGCGCTGTATCAAGGCTTCGACGAAGCCCTGGGCGTGGCTGACATCCGTGCCAGCCTCAAGGCCCTGGCGCAACTGCCCCAGTGCAGCGGTGGTGCGCAAGGGGTGGTGGGTTACTGCCTGGGGGGCAAGCTGGCCTACCTGGCGGCCTGCCGCCTGCCGGAAGTGGCTTGTGCGGTCGGTTATTACGGGGTGGGCATCGAGCAGGCCCTGCAGGAAAGTGCTGGGGTCCAGGGACGTCTGATCCTGCACCTGGCCGAGCACGACCAGTTCTGCCCGGCCGAAGCCCGCAGCGCGATCCAGCAGGCCCTCGGCGACCGTCCCGGTGTCGAGCTGTACGTCTACCCCGGTGTCGACCATGCATTTGCCCGCCCCCAGGGGCACCACTACCACAAACCCTCGGCGTTGCTGGCCCACGAGCGCACCGTGGCCGGCCTGCGCCGGGTGCTGGGGCCGGACTACAACCTCTCGGCACTGTGGGATGAGCATGTAAGGCACGAGTTCGACACCCGGGACGTGCCCGCGACCATGGCCACCATGGTCGCCGAGCCCTACGTCAACCATATCCCGACCATGACCGGCGGAGTCGGCGCCCGCGAGCTGAGCCGCTTCTACCAGCACCATTTTGTCCACGGCAACCCCAAGGACATGGCCCTGACGCCGCTGTCGCGCACCGTCGGCGCCTCGCAGATCGTCGATGAATTCATCATGAGCTTCACCCACGACTGCGAAATCGACTGGATGCTGCCGGGCGTGGCCCCGACCGGACGCCAGGTGCAGATCCCCATGCTCGGGGTGGTCAAGTTTCGCGGACCCAAGCTCTACCACGAACACATCTACTGGGATCAGGCCAGCGTGCTGGTGCAGATCGGCCTGCTGGACCCCACCGGGTTGCCAGTGGCTGGGGTGCAGACCGCGCACAAGCTGCTGGATGAAAGCCTGCCGTCCAACACCTTGATGCCCCGTTGGGCCAGCAGCGCCGAGCCTTCGGCCTAAGGGGATGACCATGACTGCTTTGCACAACACCGTGCTGCACAACAAAGTCGCGGTGATCAGCGGCGGCGCGACCCTGATCGGCACCGCCGTGGCCCAGGCCTTGATCGACGCTGGGGCCTGGGTGGCCTTGCTCGACATCGACCGTGAAGCCGGGGTGGAAGCGGCGGCGCGACTCGGTGAACGGGCGGCGTTCTTTCACGTCGACCTCACCGATGACGGGCGTATCGCCCAGGCCCTGCAGGCAGTGCGCGCCGGGTTTGGCGGCGTCGACCTGTTGATCAACCTGGCCTGTACCTACAACGACCAGGGCCTGGCTTCCAGCCGTCAGGACTGGCTGCAAGCCCTGGACGTCAATCTGTTGTCGGCTGTGGCCCTGACTCAGGCGGTACACGACGACCTCAAGGCGCGCGTGGGGCGATCGTCAACTTCACCTCGATTTCCGCCAAGTGCGCCCAGACCGGGCGTTGGCTGTACCCGGTGTCCAAGGCGGCGATGCTCCAGCTGACCCGCTGCATGGCCATGGACCTGGCACCGGACGGCATTCGCGTCAACTCGGTGTCGCCGGGCTGGACCTGGTCCCGGGTGATTGCCCAGGCCAGTGGCGACAACCGAGAAAAGGCCGATGCGGTGGCCGCGTCCTACCACTTGCTGGGACGCCTGGGCGACCCCGCCGAAGTGGCCAATGTGGTGCTGTTTCTCTGCTCGCCGGCCGCCAGCTTTGTCACCGGCGCCGATTACGCCGTGGATGGCGGCTACTCGGTGATGGGCCCGGAACAGAACCTGCCGGCGATTGCGCGGCTTGCCGAATAACCCGTTTCATCATTCGGCAAGGCCCTGGGGCCTTGCCGGCGGCTGCATCGCTCATCGTCGCTTATCAGGAGAACAATCATGCGTCGTATCGCTATCGTCGGAGCCGGCCAGGCCGGTTTGCAACTCGCCCTGGGCCTGTTGGCCAAGGGCTACCAGGTAACACTGGCGACCAACCGCACCGGCGAAGACATTCGCCAGGGCAAGGTCATGTCCAGCCAGTGCATGTTCAACACCGCGCTGCAAAGCGAGCGCGACCTGGGGCTGAACTTCTGGGAAGACGCTTGCCCGGCGGTGGAAGGCATCGGCCTTTGCGTGCCCAACCCCGAGCAACCGGGGCAGCCGCTGTTCAGTTGGAGTACGCGCCTGGATCGCTACGCGCAATCGGTGGACCAGCGCCTGAAGATGCCGGCGTGGATGGAGGAGGTTGCCCGGCGTGGCGGCGAGGTGATTATCCAGGACGTCGGCGTTGCCGAGCTGGAACAACTGGCCGCCGGGCATGACCTGGTGCTGCTGGCAGCGGGCAAGGGCGAGATCGTCAACCTGTTCGCCAAGGACCCGGAGCGAACGCAGTTCCAGCAACCTCAACGGGCCCTGGCCCTGACGTACGTCAAGGGCATGCGGCCGTCGACGCCGTTTTCCCGGGTCAGCTTCAACCTGATCCCCGGGGTCGGCGAGTACTTCGTTTTCCCCAGCCTGACCACCAGCGGCCCTTGCGAAATCATGGTTTTCGAAGGCGTGCCCGGCGGGCCGATGGACTGCTGGCAGGGCATCACCTCGCCTGAGCAGCACCTGGAAAAAAGCCTGGAACTGGTGCGCCGCTACACCCCGTGGGAAGCCGAACGCTGCGATGCGTTGAGCCTGACCGACCCCCAGGGTTTCCTCTCCGGGCGCTTCACCCCAATGGTGCGCAAGCCGGTGCTGACCCTGCCGTCGGGCCGCCCGGTGTTCGGCATGGCCGACGCCTTGGTGGTCAACGACCCGATCACCGGCCAGGGTTCGAACAACGCCGCCAAGTGCAGCAAGGTCTACCTCGACGCGATCCTCGCCCGGGGCAGCCAGGCCTTCAGCCCTGACTGGATGCACGCCACCTTTGAGCAGTACTGGAGTTACGCCGGGCACGTGGTCAAGTGGACCAACACCCTGCTGACGCCGCCGCCCCAGCACCTGCTCGAACTGCTGGGCGCCGCCAGCCAGTCGCGGCCCCTGGCCTCGGCCATTGCCAACGGCTTCGACGACCCGCGAACCTTCGCCCCCTGGTGGTTCGACGCCCAGGCGTGCCAGGCGTTTATCCAGGAAAAAACCCGCCAGGCCGCTTGAGCCCTGGACGTTTGAGGAAATCATCATGAATGCATTGACTACCGGATCCCTCCAGCCAGCGCTGGTCAAGGCCGAAGACGGCGACCCCCGTGAACTGCGCAACCTGCTGGGGCAGTTCGCCACCGGCGTCACGGTGATCACCACCCGCACCGCCGACGGGCGCAACGTGGGCATGACCGCCAACTCGTTTTCCTCGGTATCCCTGGACCCGCCACTGGTGCTCTGGAGCCTGTCGCGCACGGCACCGAGCCTGGGCGATTACCTGGCCGCCAGCCATTTTGCGATCAACGTGCTGGGGGCCGAACAGCATGATTTGTCCGGGCGTTTTGCGCGGCCGGCGGCGGACAAGTTTGCGGGGGTCGATTTCACCCCAGGCCAGGCCGGCGTCCCGCTGCTGGACGGGGTGATTGCCACCCTGGTGTGCCGCAATGTGACCCAGTACGACGGCGGCGACCATTTGATTTTCCTCGGCCAGATCGAGCATTACCGGCACGGCCCGGGCGAGCCCCTGGTGTTCCATCGCGGCCAGTACCGGGTGGCCACCGCGCACCCGGCGCTGGCCGGTTGAGGGCCGTTTCGAGTCGTTGACCCTTCGGCCTTCGGGCCCTGGCAGTCGCCCCGTGCAGGGGCCCTGCGACCAGCGAAGCCACCAATCTTCGCCGGGCGTGGGGCACCGGCTCGGGGCGCTGTCGTTATGGGCTTCAGAGCACCCGCCGCACACAACTAATCGCGCCGCGCGGATAGCCGCCGCAGTGCGCGGATAGTGCCGTTTTCAGCGATTAAACATGATGAATCCGCCGTTGCGCAGCCTGCGCAATGGGCGATCCCTCGTGGGGAGGGCAGGGCGATCAGCCGTGCGAGACCAGGCGCTGTTCAACAGCGTGTTCATAGGCCTTGGAGCAAGTGGAGAGCGTGATGAAAACGAAAACAAGCAGGTTGTCGTTGTGGGTGCTCGGCAGTGGTCTATTGGCCACGCAAGCAGCCCAGGCCTACGACCTTCCGGTGGTCAACCTGGGGCTCACCAGTTTCCTCGACGGTGGCTTGCCGGCCGGACCCGGCTGGTACTTGCAGGAGTATTTCCAGGACTATCGCGCCGATCACCTGCGTGACAAGGACGGCAAGGCCTTGCCTTTACCCAAGCAGAGCCTGGACTACCAGGTGGCCGTGACTCAGTTGAGTTACCTGTCGAACCTGCGGGTGGGCAACGCCAGCCTGGGGCTCAATGCGGTGCTGCCGATCGTCACCCAGATGGACCTCAACGACGGCTTGGATAACGCCGTGCTGAAGGCCCAGAGCGGGGTCGGCGATCTGCTGATCGGTCCGTTCATCCAGTTCGACCCGGTGATGGGGCCCGACGGGCCACGCTTTGTGCAGCGCATCGAACTGCAGGTCAACCTGCCCTCCGGCAAGTACGACAACCGCCATGACGTCAACCCCGGGGCCAACGCCTGGTCGTTCAACCCCTATTGGGCCGCCACCTACTGGTTCACCCCGAAATGGACCGCCTCGGTGCGCGCCCACTACCTGTACAACGGCAAGAATTCCGACCCGGGTCCGGGCGCTGGCGGGGCGGATGAATTGCAGGCCGGCCAGGCCCTGCACGCCAACTTCGCCACCGATTACGCCATCACCCCGCAGCTGCGCCTGGGCATCAACGGCTACTGGCTCAAGCAGTTCACCGATAGCCGCCTGGACGGTCACGCCGTGTCCGGGCGTCGCGAGCAGGTCTGGGCGGTGGGCCCGGGGGCGATGTACAGCTTCTCCAAGGATGACCACCTGGTGCTCAACGCCTACTTCGAACAGGAGGTGGAAAACCGCCCTGACGGCAGCCGCTTGCAGGTGCGTTACATCCATCACTTTTAACCCCGGGGCTTGAACCTGCGGATTCAGGCAATGCCTTTGGTTTTGGCCCGCTCCCGAGCGGGCATTTTTTATTCCACCCAAGAGGAATCCCGATGCGTCCACAGCCTGCCTCGGCAGATCAAGCGGTACTGATCTGCCGGACCGACCTTCGCGGTCGGATCACCCATTGCAGCGAGGCCTTTGCCAAGGCCAGCGGCTACAGCGGCACCGAGTTGTTGCAGCAACCGGCCAGCCTGCTCAAGCACCCCGACATGCCGGCGCTGGTGTTCAGCCACCTGTGGCAGACCTTGCAACAGGGCCGACCCTGGATGGGCCTGCTGAAAAACCGCGCCCGGGACGGCGCCGGCTATTGGCTGAATGTCTACATCAAACCGGTGTATGGCGCCGAGGGCATACACGCCTATGGCGCAGTGTTCAGCCCAGCCAGCGCCACCCAGCAGGCCCGTGGGCAGCAGCTGTACCAAGGTTTGCACGGCGGCAGCGGCCTGTTGCGCTGGCGGCGGCGCCTGGCTCACCTGGTAGACGTCGGCTGGCCTGCCTTGCCCCTGGGGCTGCTGCTGACGACGGCACTGGGCCAGATGGCGCCGGGGGCCGCCCAAGGCGCCTTGGCGGTGACGGCATTGGCGGCTGTGGCCTGGGCCCGCGACTGGCAGGTGCAACGGCGCCTGCGGCTGGTGTTGGCTGGGCACCCGAAAGCTTTCGCCGAGCCGCTGACCGCCACGCTCTACAGCCAGGCCTCGGGCGCCGCCGCGTTGCTGGACATGGCCCTGGTGGCTGAGGAACGCCGCTTGTACAGCGCGCTGTCGCGGATCGGCAGCACCGGCGGGGTGATCCAGCAGCGGGTCCAGGAACTGGTGCAGTTGATTGGCACCGAGGCCGTGCGTCTGGAGCGGCAACGGGACGAAACCGACCTATCGGTGACGGCCCTCAGCGAGCTGGCGGCAACCATCCAGGAAGTGGCGGGCAACCTGCAGACCAGTAACCAGGCCACGCAACAGGCCCTGGGCCTGGCCGGGCAAGGGCAAGCACTGTCCAGCCAAAGCCTGGCCGGTATGCAGCGCCTGGGCCACTCGGTGGCGGACATCGCCCTGGCGGTCCAGCAACTGGCCACTGCTACCGAGGCCATTGGTTCGATCACCGAGATCATCAGTGCGATTGCCGGGCAGACCAACTTGCTGGCATTGAACGCAGCAATCGAGGCCGCCCGGGCCGGTGAGGCTGGGCGCGGGTTCAGCGTGGTGGCCGATGAAGTCCGCCAGTTGGCCACCCGCACCCAGGAAGCCACCTTGCAGATCCAGCCGCTGTTGCTGCAATTGCGCAACGCCACCGAGCGCACCGTGCAGCTCACCGAGGAAGGCCGAACCCTGGCCCGCCACAGCACCGATGAAGTGCAGTCGGTGCAGGGCAACCTGGCCGGGGTCAACGATGCCCTGAGCCAGATCGCCGGCATGAGCCAGCAGATCGCCGCGGCCATGGAGCAGCAATCCCAGGTGGTGGAAAGCCTGTCGCAGCAGGTGCTGCAGGTGGCCGAGCTGTCGGCCCAGAGCGCCGACAAGGCATTGACCGGCAAAGTCATCAGCCAGGACCTGCAAGCCCAGGCCCAGGCCCTGCGTGATCTGGCCGAACGTTTCGACCGCTGACGGGACCCGGGGCCGGTGTCGGCCCCGGGCAAGGTCAATGGTTGCTGTCGATAAACTTTTCGGCGTACAGCTGGAAGTTGTCGATCCCTTGTTCGCTGAACCAGGACTTGACCGCCTCGACCATCGGTGGCGGGCCGCACAGGTAGAGGTCAAAGGCCTCTGCGGCCAGGCGTGCGGGCTCGAAGTGCTGGGGTATCCAGCCGGTCTTGCCGTGCCAGTGCGCCGACGGCCGCGACACCACCAAGTGGTAGTCGAAACCCGGGATGCGCTCGCGGTACGCCTCCAGGCGTTGCAGCTCACACAGGTCCGCGTCGTCGGTGACGCCGTAGAACAGCTGCACCGGCTGTGCGCCGTGGCCCTGTTCGGCGAGGGTGTCGAGCATGCCGAGGAACGCTGACAAACCCGTGCCCCCGGCCACCAGCAGCAAGGGCCGGTGAACCTGGCGCAAATAGAAACTGCCCAGGGGTGCCTCCAGTTCCAACGGCTCGCCCGGCTGGCAACGTTCGCGGATAAAGTCGCTCATCGCTCCCTGGGGCAGCAGGCGGATCAGAAACTGCAGCTGGTTGTCGGCGTTGGGCCGGTGGGCAAAGGAGTAGGAGCGCCACTGCTCGGTGCCCGGCACCCGCAGCCGGGCGTATTGCCCCGGCAGGAAGTCCAGTTGCCCGTGGGCGGCGCTGGCGTCCAGGTGCAGGATCGCGGTGCTGGCCGAGACCCTTTGCACCCGGCTGACCCGGGCCTGCACGCGCTGGCTGGCGCCGGCGTTGCACAGGCTGGAGTCGAAGTCGAAGTAAAACGCCGCGTCCGACTGCACCCGGGTCTGGCAGGACAGCATCTTGCGCTGCGCCAGGTCCTGGGCCGACAAGGCCTCGTCATCGACATAGTCCTGGGTGTAGCGGCCGGATTCGCAGCGCCCCTGGCAGGTGCCGCACACGCCTTCACGGCAGTCCAGCGGCAGGTTGACACCATTGCGCAGCGCGGCGTCGAGTAACAGTTCGTTGGCCTTGACCTCGAAGAACGCGGTCTTGCCGTCGGCGAAGCTGAAAGCGACTTTATGGTTCATGAAAGTGGGCTCCCGCTCACAGGTGATAGAAGTCCAACACCGAATTGATGGTGTCGTTGAGCAGGAGCACGTGCTTGCGGGTGATCGTCCAACTGTCGCCGGCCGCCTTCAGGTGGTAAGTCACCTGACCGTAGAACTGCTCGGACAGGCCCTGGCGGGTGAACAGCGTGACCCAGCCGGCCTTGACCTGCAGTTGGCCATCGTCCAGTGCGGCGATGCGCACGTTGCTGATCTGGTGCAAGGTGCGCGGCAGCGGCGTGGAGGCCGCGGACTTTCCGGTACGCAGGCGAAACACCCGGTCTTCCAGACCCGAGCGGTTGGGGTAGTAGATCAACGACATGCCGCGCTTGGGGTCGGTGGTGTAAACGTGCTCGGAATCCCATTGCGGCAGGTGGAATTCGCTCTGTTCATCAAACAGGGCGAGGTAGGCGTCCCAGTCCTGCTGGTCACAGAGCTCGGACTTGCGGTACAGAAACTGTTCGACGGCATGCTGCAGTGCGCTCATGTCACACCTCCTTGAGGGTCAGGGCGTGGGGGCCAGGTTTTCCTGGTTCTGGTTTTCCAGCGCCCGGGCCTGCTGCTCCAGGCCTTGCAGGAGGAAGCGCTGCCAGGCGCCGTGCTGGTTGATGTAGAGCCCTTCGTGGGTGAATTCGGTGCCGGTCAGCAGCGGCTCGATGCCCAGCACCCGGCTGTTGGCGGTCGGCCCCTGGACCCACTTGTGGCTGCCCCGGGAGATTTCGTTCCAGCGTTCCAGGCGTGCCTGGAAGCCGCGCTGGGCCTCGCGAAACTCCACCAGGTCGTCGGGGGTGCCCATGCCGGAGACGTTGAAGAAGTCCTCGAACTGGCGGATGCGGTTTTCCCGGTCGGCATCCGACTCGCCCTTGACCCCGATGCACTGGCTGATGATTTCGGTCTTGTTCCAGGCCACCGGGCGCACGATGCGCAACTGTGAGCTGATCTGGTCCATGAAAAACAGGCTGGGGTAAATGTTCAGGTTGCGCAGGCGGTGCATCATCCACTCGGCCTGGTCCTGCCCGTATTCCTCCACCAGGCGCGGCATGACCGTGGCGTAGCCGGCGCGCACCGAAGGGTTGGGCATGTCGCTGAACAGCAGGCTGTGGCCGTTGTTGAAGGAGAACCAGCCATCGTCGGTCTGCGCGTCGCCGGCCCCCAGCTTGCTGTAGTCCAGGGTGCTGGCGCCGCCGCCCCTGGCCGCGTTGACCTGCTGGCGATGCTGCACGGTGCTGACGTAGTTGTAGTGCACGGTGCTGACGTGATAACCGTCCAGGCCGTTTTCGTGTTGCAGCTTCCAGTTGCCGTCGTAGCTGTAGGTGGACTTGCCGGGCAGGATCTCCAGCTCGCCGGTGGGGGACTGGGCCACCATCATGTCGAAGAACAGCTTGGCGTCGCCCAGGTAGTCTTGCAGCGAGTCCCGCCCATTGACGTCGAGGCTGACAAACACAAAGCCCTTGTAGCTTTCGATGCGGGCCTTTTTCAGGCCGCGGGTGGCTTTGTCGAAACCCTCGGGGTATTCCCCTGGTGCCTTGACCTTGACCAGGCGGCCATCGCTTTTGTAGCACCAGGCATGGAACGGACAGGTGAAGGTCGACTGGTTGCCCTTGCTGACCCGGGTCAGGGTTGCGCCACGATGCTGGCAGGCGTTGATCAGGGCATTGAGCCGACCCTCGCCGTCACGGGTGATGATCATCGGCTGGCGCCCGGCGCGCATTGTCACGAAGTCATGGTTATTGGCCAACTCGCTTTCGTGACAGGCGTAGATCCAGTTCTTCTCGAAGATCAGTTCCATCTCCAGGTCGAACAGTTCGGGCTCGGTGAACATGTCCCGGGCAACCCGGTACACGCCGTCCAGCGGGCGAAAGTCGAGGCAGCCACGAATGTAGTCCTGCCATTGCGCAATGCTTCTTGTGCTGTTCATCAGGGCACCTTTTTTCTGGTTAGGGTTGGCGCTGATTGGAAGCTAATGCCGGCGGCCCCTCTATCCGCATTTGCGGCGATGTTTGTCCGTTTTTCAGCCCTGTCGCCAGGCCCCGGGATCGCGGCTTTTTTTTACGCGTTTTACTGATGTTTTCTGCACTTTGCGGATAGCTGCGCCAAAGCCCTCGGCCCTAGGCTGAGGGGCAGCGGGTCAGTGAAGGAGAGGCGGTGATGAATCAGTACGGGGGCCTGGACAACGGGGTAGAACGCCGGGGCCTGCATGCGCTGCGCCAGGACCTGGGCAGCGCGCAGGATTGGATGGCGCGGATCTGCGGCCCTCATGAACTCAAGGCCGCGACGCCCCAGCGCTTGCGCTTTGAGCACGAGGGCAATGTCATGGGTGGCCTGGCCACGGTGCTGGGGCGGATCGAGTACGGCACCGACGTGACCATCGACATCGAACCCTGCGCCCTGAACAGCTACAGCATCAGCCTGCCCCTGGAGGGCCAGCAGGCATTAAAGACCGCTAGCGGGTGCCTGCTGTCCGATTCCGCCACTGGCCTGATCGTCTCGCCCCAGAAACGCCAGGCCCTGGCTATCGACGGCAATTGCCGGAAAATCCAGGTGGCGATCAAGGCCAGTGCCATGGCCGCGGTGCTTGAAGACATGCTGCTCCAGCCCCTGCACGAACCGCTGTTGTTCGCCCCACAAATCAGCGCCACCGAGGGCGCTGCCGGTGCCTGGTGGCGAATGGTCGGTTACTTGCTGGGGGAGCTGGAGCAGGGCGCGGAGCTGTTCGCCGATGGCGCCGTGGCACGGGACCTGGAACGGGCCTTGATCAAGGGCCTGATCCTCGCCCAACCGAATAATTACTCGGCGCAATTGGCCCGGCTGAACCAGGCGCGCTGCCCGCAGTACGTGCTCAAGGCCCAGGAATTCATGCATCAGCACGCCCGCGAAGAGCTCAACCTGGAAACCATTGAACGGGTGGCTGGGGTCTCGCGTTTTACCCTGTACGAGGGGTTCAAGAAGCACTTGGGCCTGTCGCCCACTCTGTACCTCAAGCGTTATCGCCTGACAGCGGTTCGCCAGGCGTTGCTGGCCGGGCAGGGCGAATACAACATCTCGGCGGTGGCCATGGACTGGGGCTTCAACCACTTGGGGCGTTTTTCATCGGACTACAAAAAGCTGTTCCAGGAAATGCCTTCCACCACCGTGGAAAGGCGACGCAACGCCTTCTAGTTCAGCACGCGAGCATCTGAGTCAGGACGAAAAAAGGGCGAACACCCGGGCGCCGCCGGCACAGGCGATGCGCACCTGCTTTCCGGCGGCGTCCGGGGCCGCCCGCAACAGAACAGCTTCAAGCCGGAACCAGGTAGCCACCAAACAAGTCCACCACCACCGTGCCCGCGTCGGCGGCGTCGCCCCACAGCTCCTCGGTGGTGAATTGCACGTGGTAGGTGGGTTCGCTGGCACTGGGCTGGCCGTGGCCGACCGCGTCGGGGAACGGCCATTGGTGGGTGGTGCGGTGCAGCACCCAACCCTGTTTGCCGCGCACGTAGCCGGGGGCGCGGATATGGCCGTTGACCCATTCATCGCGCACCCGCACCTGTTGCCCGACCTCGAAGGGCTGGGCCGGCGCCTGGGCGCCCGACCCGGGCCCAGGGGCAAGGCCAGGGGATAGGCGCCCCCGGCCAGCTGCGCCAGGCGCTCCTGGCTCAGGGCGCCTTTTTCCACGAACAGGCTGGCGACCCCCAGCACGATGCGCTCGTAGTAGCTGGAGGTCAGGTAATGCCGGGGCTCCATGCGCTCGATGGCATGGCGCAATTCATCGACGTTGAACAGCCCCAGTTCCGCGGCGCCGAGAAACAGCAGGCTGTAGCCCAGGTGTTCCCAGTCTTCATGGAACACCGGGGTGTAGCTCAGGCTGTTGGCCTGGTGTTGCATCGGGCCGAAACCTTGCAGCCCGCCCAAATCATGTATGCCGTCCATTGTTCGGTTCTCGCTGGAAAAGGGGGAATGCCTGCGGGCCGCTCAGCGCGGCGTGCTGGCCACTTAGGGCCGGGCAATGCCGATCAGCACGTCCTTGGTCACCAGGGTCGCCAGTTGCGCCTCACTCCAGCCTTCGGTGCCGTCGGGCCGGCAGGGCAGGACCATGTAGCGGGTTTCTGCACTCGTATCCCAGACGCGGATTTCCACTTGCAGAGGCAGATCGAGGCCCATTTCCCGCAGGACCGTACGCGACTCGCGGACCACCCGGGCGCGGTATTCGAAGCTCTTGTACCAGTCGGGCGGCAGGCCGAGCACCGGCCAGGCGGTGCAGGAGCAGAGGGTGCAGACGATGACGTTTTGCAGGGTCGGGGTGTTTTCCAGTGCCACGATGTACTCGCCCTGGACCCCGGTATAGCCGAACAGGTCGCAGGCCGCCGTGCCGTCGCGCAACAACAGTGCGCGGTATTCCGGATCGACCCAGGCCCGGGCCACCACCCGCGCGCCATTGGCCGGGTCGAAGTCGTTTTCCATGACCTCGGTGAAGTGCTGCACGTAGCCTTCGGGCACCAGGCCTTGTTCTTCCAGGGCCTGGTTCAGGGCAATGGCCCGGGCCGCAGCCGAAGCCATGGGGTTGCTCGGGTGATGGTTCATGGGGGCGTTCCTCTGGGCAATGACCGGGTGCTGGCAGGCCGGGCGTCGGGCTCGGCCCGCGTCTGGCGCTGGCTGAAGGATGCCGCGAAGAGGCGCTGGCGTGCTTGGCTGTGGCGGAACAAAAACTTGGCCCAGGCGGCCCTTTCGTCCAGGCCTCTGGCAATCGACCCAGCCCTTGAGGTAATAAGGACAACGGGGCGTGGGATCACGCCCGCTGTCTTGCGCCCAACAGCCCTGTTGTTCGCCCCTGCAAGCCGCATCCGGATGTGCAATCACCAAGGAAGACCCTGTACCGCGTTTGCGGGTGCCTGGCGTAAGTCTGTGCATCCCCATAAGAACAGCGCGTGTGATCAGAGGTCAGGGCATGGCGATTCAAGTCGAAGAAGGGGTTCAGCAAGGCCTGGCCAACCTGGGGGATTTCACCGCCGGGCAGCGCTTGCCGGCAACCGATTGGGCCAGCGAAAGCATCGACGTGGCCACCGCCAGCCATTTAGCCGGCGACCGGGTGGACTATTGGCGGGAAATGATTCTGCGGCTGTTTGCCGATGTCGAGATCGGGGCGATCCCCAACCCGGAGTTCTTCGGCAAGGTGCGTTCGCAGAAGTGCGAATTGCTTCGGGTCAGCGACGTCAGCGCGGCGGCCCAGGCAGTCAACCGCCGGCACCTGCAACCCAGGGACCGGGAAGAAGACAAATACTTTGCCGTGCTGATGCTTGAAGGCAGCGAGTGCCTGGAGCAGGACGGCAACCGCACGGTGATCGGCCCGGGGGAGTTCGCCATCTATGACGCCACCCGGCCCCATCACCTGACGTTCCCCACGGACTGGCGGCAGATCATCGTCAGCGTGCCCCGCAGCAGCCTCGATCAAAGGGTGGTGGGCATGGAGCGGCGCACCGCCACCCGGGTCTCCACCGATACGCCGGTGGGTCGGGTGATGCGGATGTTCCTGGAGGGCCTGACCTCGCAGATCAGCCAGTTCACGCCGACCGAAATGCTCACGCTTTCAGAGTCGGCCACCAGCCTGATCGCCCTGGCACTGGGCAATGTACAGCCCTTGGACCCGGAACACTCTCGCGGTCGGGCCCTGACCCTGATGCGGGTCAAGGTGTTTGTGAACGACCACCTAAGCGACCCGGCCCTGGGCACCCAGGCCGTGGCGGTGGCCACGGGGCTGTCGGCGCGTTACATCAACAAGCTGTTCGAGCAGGAGGATTCATCCTTGATGCGTTACATCCTGCGCCGGCGCCTGGAGCGCTGCAGCGCCGACCTGCTGAACCCGGCCCAGGGCCGGTTGCGTATTTCCGATATTGCCTTTCGCTGGGGCTTCAATGACCTGTCGCACTTCAGCCGGGCTTTCCGCGAGTGCTATGGCCGCTCGCCCCGGGCTTGGCGCGAGGAGCAAACGCCGGGTTGACCGCGACCTTGGGCCACCATCGCGGCGGCCCAAAGCGGTGCCTCACCAGTTGTAGCTCACCGACCCCACCAGGTTGCGTTCATCACCGTAACGGCAGGAATTGGCGCAGTAGAGGTAGCGCTCGTTGGTCAGGTTCTGCGCCCGGGCGCTGAGCTGCCAGTGCTCATCCAGCTCGTAGGTGATGCGTGCATCGAACAGCGCATAGGCCGGGATCTTGCGGTCGCTGATGCTCGGCAAGGTGTGGGTGGTGCCGTTGTAACGCACGCCGCTGCCCACCGTGACCTTGTGCAAGCCCAGCGCTGCCAGGCGGTAATCCAGCCACAGGGACGCGCTGTGGTACGGCGTGCCTTCGATGCGCGAGCCTTCCAGCTGTTTGTCGTTGTCGGCAATTACATGGGCGTCGGTGTAGGCATAGGAGGCACTCATCGCCAGCAGCGGGGTCAGTTGGGCCTTGGCTTCCAATTCAAAACCGGTGCTGCGCTCCTTGCCGGTCTGCTCGTCGAAGTCGGAGCCGGGCACCGAACTCAGCACGTTGCTCTGGGTGAGCTGATAGAGCGCGGCGCTGAGCATGATCTCGCGACCCGGAGGCTGGTAGCGCAGGCCGATTTCATACTGCTCGCCTTCAGTGGGCTGGAACGCCTGGCCATCGGCGCCGGTTCCGGCGGCGGGCAGGAATGACTGGCTGTAGCTGATGTACGGCGCCAGGCCGTTGTCGGCCAGGTAAACCAGGCCGACGCGCCCGGTGCTCTTGCTGTCGCGGGTGCCGGTGCGCGACTCGTCGCGGTAGGTCAGGGTGCTGTTGTCGGCCCAGTCGTGGCGCAGGCCGAGCACGGCCACCCAATGCTCATCGAACTTGGCCTGTTCTTGCAGGTACAGGCCCAACTGGTGGCTGTGCAGGTCCGAGCCACGGTCGATGCTGCGGTTGACCTGGGGCAGGTTGCCGTACACCGGGTTGGCCAGGTCCAGGGTCGGTGCATTGCCGCTGAAACGGTGGCTGTCGTAGGTCTTGCGGTAGTAATCCACGCCGCCGAGCAGGGTGTGCTGCCAGCGCCCGGCTTCCAGGTCCCATTGCAGGCTACTGTCAGTGGTCCAACCGGTGGCCACGTCTTCCCGGGAGTTGTAGGCACGGG
This sequence comes from Pseudomonas morbosilactucae, assembly GCF_023241665.1. Taxonomy (NCBI): domain Bacteria; kingdom Pseudomonadati; phylum Pseudomonadota; class Gammaproteobacteria; order Pseudomonadales; family Pseudomonadaceae; genus Pseudomonas; species Pseudomonas morbosilactucae. Next base: position 20,420 of record NZ_JALQCX010000024.1, read on the forward strand.
TCAGGTTGTTCAGATTGGCCCCGGTGACCCGGCTGCTGTTGAGGGTGATGTAGTCGTAATCGGCGCGGGATTCGAAATAACGCGCGGCGTGGCGCAGTTGCAGCTGGTCATTCAGGCGCCGCTCCAGCAGGTAACCGAAGGTTTGCAGGGTGCCGTCGTAGTCATCGTAGTCCGGCTCGCCTGGGAACAGGCCGTACGGCACCTTGTAGCCGGGGCTGACGCTGTAGGTGGTCAGGTCGTAGCGGATGGGCGGGGTCAGGGTGGTCTGGGTGCGCTGATGGCTGGCCAGCAGGGTCAGTCGGGTGTCGTCGTCGATCTGCCAGGTCAGGGCCGGGGCGATGTACTGCTTGTCGTCGTCGATGGCGTCGAACTGGGTGCCGCTGTCACGCCACAGGGCGGTCAGGCGGTAGCTGAAACGCCCCTCGTCATCCAGGGCGCCGCTGTGGTCGGTGGAGAATTGCCGACGTTGGTAATTGCCGTACTCCAGGTTGACCTGATGCAGCGGTTCCAGGGTCGGCCGCTTGCTCACGGTATTGATCAGGCCGCCGGGGGCCAACTGCCCGTACAACACCGAGGACGCGCCCTTGAGCACCTCGACCCGTTCCAGGCCATAGGGCTCCTGGCCGCCTTCGAACTGGGTGCTTTGCATTTTCATGCCGTCACGCAGCACGCCGCCGGTGCGAGGGCCGATATCGAAGCCGCGCAAGCGGTAGTCGTCGGCCACCCGGCTGTAGCCGTTGGGCTGGCTGACCACCCCGGCGGTGTAGTTGAGCACGTCGGCCAGGCTGTCGTGCTGGCGGGCTTCGAACTCTTCACGGGTGACCACGGAAATCGCCTGGGGGATTTCCGTGATAGCGGTGTCGGTCTTGCTGGCACTGGCGCTGCGCTGGGCCACGCGGCTGTGGGCCGGGCCCCAGGCGTCCTGGCTGTAGGCCTGGCCGGTGATCGCCGTGGTCGACAGCTGCAAGGTGCCGTCGCTGCGCGGCTCGACACTCAGGGTGCCGCTGGTGGTGACGCTGGGTTGCAACGGCGAGCCTTGCAGCACCTGGTGCAAGGCCTGCTCGGCACTGTAGCGGCCGCGCAGGGCAGGGGCCTGGAGGTCGCGGGTCAGGCCGGCATTGAAGGCGATGCCGCGGCCACTGAGGCGGGCGATGGCGGTCAGGGTCTGTTCCAGGGGGCCGGCGGGCAGGTCGAAATCCACCACCTGTTGCCGGGCATCCGCCGGGGCACTGGGGTCGGCCAGGCTTGGCAGTGCGATCAGGGGCAGGACAAACGCCAGGGGCGTCAGGGCGAAGCGAAGTGGGCGGTGCATGGCAACGTTTCCCGTGAGGAGGGTCGATGCCAGCTATGTGACGCAAGCACGGCAAATATTAAGGGGCCGGTAAAAAAATAATCAGCGCAGGCTGATTTGGGTCCACCAGCCCAGGTGTTGTTCGACTTGGATCGGCAGCACTTCCTGCAGCGAACGCAGGGCCTGGGCGCTGTTATCTAGGGGAAAGACCCCGGACACCCGCAGCCTGGAGGCCTCCCCATTGACCCGCAGGACGCCACGGCGATAGGGCCGCAGCGCGTCGATGACCTCGCCCAGGGGCTGATCGTGAACCACCAGTTGCCCGCTTTCCCAGGCACTGGCCTGGCTCGCCGGCAGGCGGTCGATGCGCCGGCCATCAAAGGCTGCGCCCTGGCCCGCGCCGAAGGTTTGCGGGGCCTGCCCGGGAACGCTGAGTTGAACCTGGGATTCCTGTACCCACAGGCGGGCCTCGCTGGACCCCAGGCTGACGCTGAAGCGGGTGCCCAGGGCCCGGGCCTCGCCAAACGCAGTACGCACCACCAGGGGCCGCGTCGGGTCGTGGGCCACCTGAATATTCAGCGCGCCTTCGCGCAGGATCAGGGTCCGTTGTTGCCCATCGAAGGCCAGGTCGACCCGGCTTTGCGCGTTGAGCAGCACGCGGCTGCCGTCTTCAAGGGTGAACGGCTTGCGCTGGGCCACGCCGGTGCTCAGGTCATTGCCCATCAGCGACAGCCAACCCTGGCCCTGCAACCACCCAATGCTCAAGCCGACACCCGCCAGGCCCAGGGCGCCGCGCAGCAGGTGGCGACGGCTATGGCCCGGGCGGCTCAGCACCTGCCGCGACACCGCCGGCAACGCTTCAAAGGCCTGGCCGAGGCGTTGTTCCAGGCGGGCCCAGGCCTGCTGGTTGTCCGGGCTGGCGTGCAGCCACAGGCTGAAACGCTGGCGATCGGCATCACTCATGCTGCCCGAGCGCTGCAAGGCCATCCATTCCACGGCTTGTTCCACCGGCGCTGGCAAGCGATTGGCGTTCATGGACGTTCCAGCGCCAGGTAGCACAGGCCCAAGGCCTTGACCACGTACTGGTGCACCCGCGGCGCGGAGATTCCCAGGCGCCGGCCGATCTCGGCGTACGTCAGGCCATCGAGCTGGCTATAGAGGAAAGCGCTGCGGCCCATGGGCGACAGCCCGTCAAGTATCCGGTCCAGGGTCAGCAGGGCGTCCAGCGCCTGGGCCTGCTCTTCGGCGGAGGGTTCGTAGTCCAGGGGTTGCAGCGCCAAGGCTTCCAGGTAGGCGCGCTCCAGGTCGCGGCGCCGCCAACTGGCGAAGATCAGCCGCTTGGCAATGGTGGTGAGCAGCGCCCGGGGCTCGCGGATGCCTTGGGGGTCGGGCAGGGCGACCACTTGGGCAAAGGTTTCGGCGGCCATGTCCGCGGCGTCATGCCGGCAGCCCAAGCGCGCCTGCAAACGCTCGCGCAGCCAGCCGTGGTGGGCGCCGAACAGTTGCTGCAACACCTGATTACGGGCACGCAGACGCTGGGGGTCGAGAAGGGAGGAGGGCATGGGAATAAAAGGCAATGAAAATTATTATCAAATGATGCCCGAAGCCGGGGGCGCTGCGCAATATCCCCCGGAGGCCGGAGCAGGCCGCCACAGCGCCTCGATGCAGTTGCAAGAGGCTCGGGCGGTCGGCAAGCTGGTGGCCTTAATCAGGGAGGCCCCCGTGACGGCTCATCCGCAGAAACTCCACAACCTGTTGCAGATGGCGCCTGAGGCCAGGCTTGATTATTTCATCCGCAAGATCGCCGACTTCGAGGTGGTCTGGGCCCTGGTGGACGCCCAGGGGCACCTGGCTCACGGCCTCGACCGTTCAAGCGTGCCGTTCTGGCCCGAAGAAGCGTTTGCCACCCTATGCGCCTGCGGACCTTGGCAGGGTTTCAGTGCCCAGCCCATGGCCGTGACGGAGCTCCTGGCGCGGTGCCCGGGCCTCCAGGTGGAGGTGTTTCCCGTGCCCGATCAACCTGGCCTGCGGCCCGACATGGCTGAGCTGGTGCAGCAGATCCGCGAGGAACTTGAGCAGTATGAATAGGCGGCGTCGGTAACCGAGTCAGGGGCGGATTCTGGGCTTTTGCTTGTGGCGTTCGTAACGGGCCAACAACGGCTGAGTGCTCAAGCCGTGCAGGAGAATGCTCAGGGCCACCACCGACAGGGTCAGGTTGCTGCACAGCAGTGCGGTTTCAGCGGGCAGGCCATGGTTAAGGGCATAGAACAGGTAATAGAAGCTGCCGATGCCACGGATGCCGAACCAGCCGATCAACAGGCGCTGGGGCGGCTGGAGCAAGCGCCCCCAAGGCATCAGCCACACCGTCAACGGCCGCAGGACAAAGAACAGCACGCCGCCGAGCAACAGCGCTCGCCAGTCCCAGTGGGCCATCAGCACCACGCCGAGCAAGGTCACCAGAAATACCTCCATGGCCCGTTCCACCAGGCTGCCGAAGGCCAGCATGTCGCCCATCATGATCCCGGCCACGACCTGGCTGTCAGGCAACTCATCGGTGGCGGTGGCTACAGACGGGTGCGGTTCGACATGCTGCTGGCCCAGTGTCGGCGACACCAAGTGCTCGGCGGGCACTTGGGGGTTGTCGGTGGACTTGACCTCGGCCCGACGCAGCCCCAGGCCCGCGGCGAACACTGAGAGAAAGCCGTAGCCGTGCAGCGCCTCGGCTGCCACATAGGCCAGGGCAATCAAAGCCAGGGCCAGGTAATCATTGGGCGACAAGCTGTTCTGCGAGGCGCTGGTGTGCAAGGTCAAGCGGCCGATGCCACGGCCCATGGCGTAACCGGTGAGCAGGCCGACCGGCACGGCCCACAGCAGGTCTTGACCAAGCCAGTGCAGCCAGTCGGCTTCAGTACCGTCCTGGCGCAAAAACAGCAGGCCGAGAATCACAAAGGGGAAGGCCACGCCGTCGTTGAGCCCGGCCTCGCCAGACAGGCCGAAGCGCACCCGGTCAGCGTCCCGGGCGTCGGTCACCTGCACTAGGGACGCCAGTACCGGATCGGTGGGGGCAAGAATGGCGCCGATCAACAACGACGCTCCCCAGGACAACTGCAGCAGGTAATGCAGCAGCAGGCAGATGCCGACGATGCACAGCACCATCACCGGCCCGGCCAGCACCAAGGCCACGCGCCAGGTCGGGTTTCTCAGGGGTAAGCGCAGCTTGAGGCCGCAGACAAACAGGGAAAACAGCACCGCCACTTCGCACAGGTGCTCCATCCACGGCGCGGCCTGCTTAAGGTCCAGGTGCAGCAACGACAGTCCGGATGGACCAATGGCGATACCCAGCCCCAGGCACACCACGGAGGTGGTGACTGGCAGCCAGCGCAGGTAGGACGAGGTCAGCGCCAGGAGCAGCAAGACCGCCCCCAGCACCGCCATCCACAGAATAAAATCCATCGCTTGATCCGCCCGTGATTCGCCCGACCCTCATGTTCATCAGAGGGTCGCCGCCGGCGCCGGGTTCAAACTGATCCGGCCACGGCGAAGGCTCTGTTTCAAGGGCTTGGCACGGGCCAAGGGAAAAAATAAATGAACCCTCGGCGCCATGGCCTTCCTAACCTCCTACAGACCGGGAGGTGAATCATGCAAATCGAATACATCTGGATCGCCCTGGCGGTGATCCTCCTGCTGGTGGAGTTGTGGGCCATCCGCCGTGTGCTCAGAAGCACCAGCCGCTCGGAAACCAAGGGCCTATGGATGGTGGTGATTGTCTTTGTGCCACTGCTGGGGCTGCTGGTTTGGGCCTTTGTCGGGCCCAAGGAAGAGCGCGAAACCGCCCCAGCCCCTGGCAAAGGTTGAGTCGGCCCGGGCGGAGTGGTGTCGAAGTTTAAAAAATAGTCAGGAAAAGTAGTCAGGAAAAGTCCAGCAACACCTGTTGCTGACCGACACCGCACATCTGCGCCAGCACTTGGACCACTAGGACGTGGTCCTCGCGCTGGGGCAACCCGGAAACCGTCACCGCGCCGACACAGCCCAGGCCCTTGACGTTGATCGGGAAGCTGCCGCCGTGATCGGCATAGTCACGCAACGGCAAGCCCATCAAACCCTCCAGCGTCGCGCCCTGTTGCTCCAAAGAGCGGCCGACCCGATATGAACTCTGTTCCAGCAACTCCACCACATTGCGCTTGCGCCGGGCCCAGTCGGCATTGACCGCTGCGGTGCCCGGCATGGCATAGAAAAACACCGTTTCACGCACCAGCCGCACCTCAATGGTCAGCGCCACCCCGAGCCCCTCGCAGGCGGTTTTCAAACGCGTGCCCAAGTCCCAGGCCGTGTGCTTGTCGAAGTGCTCGAACTTCAGCAATTGCTCCTGGAGTTCCAAACGTTGCAGATCGTTTTGCGAGTCCATGGTGGCTCTCCGTGGGGCGTCCATTGGTAGGGGATGGGTAGCTTGGCTGGCGTTGATCAAACAGGATGCGTGCGGCTTTGTCGATACGGCCGGGCGATGGCCTGGAAAGATATTAAATCAGGACGCCGAGTCGGCCCATGCGCACCGTGACGGTCGATAAAACTTTTGGAGAACATGCCAGGTCGGGGGATGGCGGAAGGGAGAGGGCGGTCGTGGTGCGTGCCGATCAGAATCTGTTAGGTTGTGCACCGACCATGACGTTGCACGCCCCCTGCAACGCCCGTTACCTCAAGGACGAACCACGCACATGACGCCGGATGAATTGCACCGATACCTGAGCGGAACCGCGCATCAGCGCGTTTTCGATCACCCATTGCTCTATCAGTTGATGACCTACGGCGATGGCGCCAAAGCGCCTTACCGCATCACAAATTGGAATGCTTATGGGCTCGTCGCACGGGGTCTGCTGACTTGGTTGGCTCAGCGCACATTCAATCAAAACCGTTTTCCTTGGCACCCCGACACCTGCTTCACTGAGATGCCCGATAAGGATCAGGAGGAACTCGAACAGTTGCGTAAACTTCTGGCGGACTGGAGCGCTGAGCGGTTTTTGTTGGAGGACGCCTGTCGGGTACTCAGAGAGATCTACGTGCACACGCAATGCGTGCTCGCCAGCTCCGGCTGCACAACCATTAAGTTGGGCCGTGGGCTGAACGATATCGACGCCAACGGCCGGTTAAATCACGAGTCTGGATACGCGACTCGCATGGCGCGCTCAGCGCTGGCAGCCGAACGGCTTAACGAGGATTCGTTTCTCTTCCCCACCAACGTGCTCAGCTCTTGGAGCCAGGGTGGTTATGGCCATTACCCAGTGATCCTGACGATGCAACTGCCTATTGAGAGTGTCCTCTGGGGCAGCGCCACCGTTGGTTCCAAAGACCCAAGCATCTCGTCGAGCGCGGTGGAGCCTGGTGAGTGGGTCGTGGCGAATTTTGCGCCGGATGCACTGCTGAAAATCCCCGTCACCGCTGTTAACAACAAGTTGAAAGTCAAGGTTTTTAAAAGTGACGACGAGGCACGGACGTTTCTGAAGCAGCAGCAGAATACGCTAGGCAAGCAAACCTCAATGTTTAAAGACCTCGTATTGCGTCCCCTCGGCCACCCGAGGCTGGGTGTCAAAGACCGCCTAAGAAAAGCCTGGTGGGCTATTTATCACGGGCGTTAACAGTTCTCGGAAATTTCCTACAAATCACAGGGAAAGATCCACTCCAAGGCATCTGCGGGTGGGGCGCACCATGCGCGTTCAGGGGCGGCGAACGGGGGGATGACGATTGACCGGGCCTGGCGTGCCGAAAGGGCGGGGCAAGGCCGAGCACCAGAGCGGCCAGCTCAGGTAAAAGTCGTCAAAAAGCCTCAGAAATTTCCTACACTGCCTTTACGCTCGTGTACTTTTGACGACGCACGACGGCGGGCCAATGCCTTCGTGGTCAGGCAGGGATGATCTTGTCACCGTTATGGTTCGGTGCGTCTTACAGGGGTTCTTATGTACAAAGCGTTGGTTGTGGACGATCACCCGTTTATTCGCTCGGCGGTGAAGATGCTGCTCAAGCAGGAGCAGTTCGACGTCGTGGCCGAGGCCGACAACGGGGCCGATGCGGTGCAATTGGCCCGTGAGCATGCGCCGGACCTGATCATCCTCGACATCGCCATGCCCAAGCTCGACGGGCTGGAGGTCATCAGCCGCCTCAGCACCCTGAGCCTGCCGAGCAAGATTCTGGTGCTGACCTCGCAGCCGGCGTTGCTCTATTCAATGCGCTGCATGAAAGCCGGCGCTGCCGGTTACATTTCCAAGACCAATGACCTGGATGAACTGGTCAAGGCCATCACCGCGATCATGTCCGGCTACACCTTCTTTCCCAACCTGGCCACCAGCTCGGTGCGCCGCAGTGATGTCGAGGCCACCGACCTTGAGCTGATCCAGCGCCTGTCCGACCGCGAGCTGACGATTTTGCAGCAGTTGTCCAACGGATTGAGCAACAAGGAAATCGGCGACGCCATGCTGATCAGCAACAAGACCGTCAGCACCTACAAGACCCGCTTGATCGAAAAGCTCAACGTGAAGTCCGTGGTCTACCTGGCCGATTTCGCCAAGCGCAACAACCTCATCTGAATGACTACTTTTCTCCGTCGCCGTTTTCTACGCGCCTGTTTCTCCCCCGCATGCGCCCTGGCCGCGTGCCTGTTGGCCATGGGCACGAGCGCCGAGGCCGCTTCGCCCCCCGAAACCCTGAACCTGCTGGGGCGTTCCCAGGTCGAGGAATACCAGGTCGGCCTGGATGAACAAGACTGGAGCTGGCTGCGGCGCAAGGGCCGCCTGGTGCTCGGGGCCTCGGCGCCGGACTATTCGCCCTTTGGCATCAGCAGCAATGGCAGCGACTACGAAGGCTTGACTGCCGACTACGCCAAGCTGATCGGCCAACTGCTGCACGTCGAGGTCGAGGTGCGGCGCTACGCCTCGCGGTCCGAGGTGATCAATGCCCTGAAAAGCGGCGACATCGACCTGCTGGGTACGGCGAACGGCTATGAAGCGGCCGACCCGGACCTGGTGATGTCCCAACCCTATGCCCAGGACCAGCCGACGCTGGTGACCCGCATCGGCGACAGCCAGGGACTGGCGCCGGACCTGGCAGGCAAGACAGTGGCGATGCTCTATCACTACCTGCCCCCGGCTGCCGTGGAGCAGTTTTACCCCAAGGCCAAGGTGCGCCTGTACCCCTCGACCCTCAGCGCCATTGGCGCCGTGGCATTCGGACAGGCCGATGTCTACCTTGGCGACGCCATCAGTGCCCATTACCTGATCAGCAAGAACTACCTGAACAACGTGCAACTGGTGGACTTTTCGCGCATGGAAGTGCAGCCGTTCGCCTTTGCCCTGGCCCGCGACAACCTACGCGTGCTGAACGTGGTCAACCAGGCCCTGGGGGCCATTCCCGTCAGTGAACGCATGACAATTTTGCGGCGCTGGGGGGCCGGGGGCAGCAGCATGCCGGGGCAGCAGACCCTGCATTTCAGTGTTCGCGAACAACGCTGGCTGGACCAGCACCCGCGCATTCGGGTGGCGATCAACGAGAACTTCCTGCCCCTGAGTTTCATGGACAAGCAAGGCCATTTTCGTGGCATCAGCGCCGATGTGCTGGCCAAGATCAGCCTGCGCACCGGCTTGAAGTTCGACATCCAGCGCGGTGACTCGGTGCCGGACCTGATCGCCCGGGTCGCCAGCGGCAAGGCCGATATGCTGGCGGCCATCACCCCCAGTTCCGAGCGCGAAGGCCAATTGCGCTTTACCCGGCCGTACCTGACCAACCCCTTTGTCTTGGTGACCGCCAGCGGGCCTCGGCAACCGGCGACCCTGGACGAAATGGCCGGCAAACGCCTGGCGCTGATTCGCGGCAATGTGTTGCGCGAATACCTGATCGAGCACTACCCACGGGTCGAACTGGTGGCCGCGGACAACGCCGCCGACGCCATGGCCATGGTGGCCGACGGCAAGGCACAGGGGGCGATCAACTCGCTGGTCAGCGCTCACTACATGATTTCCCGCCAATACCGCGACCGTTTGCAGGTGACCAGCACCGTGGGCACGATGCCGGCGCGGGTGGCCTTTGCCACCGATCGCGGGGCGCTGGAGCTGTATTCGATCCTCGACAAGGCGTTGCTGAGTATTGCCCCTGATGAAATGGACGAACTGACCAACCGCTGGCGCAATGAAGTGCTGGTGGAGGACAGCTACTGGCTGCGCTATCGCACCACGATCCTCCAGGGGTTTGCCATCGCTACGTTGCTGTTGCTCCTGGCCGGCGGCTGGATTGCCTACCTGCGTCTGTTGATGCGTAAGCGCGAGCAGGCTGAGCGCGCCCTCAACGACCAGTTGGAATTCATGCGGGTGCTGATCGACGGCACGCCCCATCCGATTTATGTGCGCGACCGCGAAGGCCGCTTGCTGACGTGCAATGCCGGCTACTTGCAGGTCTTTGGCGTCGAGCGCGAAGCGGTGATCGGCCGGACGGTGGTCGAGGGCGTGTTGAGCGATGGGAATGAAGCCAAGGGCTATCACCAGGATTACCTGCGGGTCATGGCCGAGGGCGCACCCCAGGTCCAGGACCGTCGCCTGAGCATGCCGGACGGCCGAGTCCTGACCATCTACCACTGGATGCTGCCGTACCGCGGCAGCGACGGCGCGGTCAACGGCATGATTGCCGGCTGGATTGATGTCAGCGAGCGCCTGCACCTGTTGCAGGAGCTGCGTGAAGCCAAGCAAAGCGCCGATGACGCCAACCGCGCCAAGACCACCTTCCTGGCAACCATGAGCCACGAGATCCGCACGCCGATGAACGCGGTGATCGGCATGCTGGAACTGGCGCTGAACAAGGCCGATCAAGGGGTGATGGACCGCTTTGCGATTGAGGTGGCCTCCGGGGCGGCGCGGGGTTTGCTGGACTTGATCGGCGACATTCTCGACATCGCACGGATCGAATCCGGGCGCCTGTCCCTGGCGCCGGAGCGGGCCAACCTGCGGGAATTGCTGGAGTCGGTGGTGCGGATCTTCGATGGGCTGGCGCGGCAGAAACACTTGTCCCTGGTGCTGGACCTGGATGCTCGGGCCCACTGCGATGTGTTGATTGACCCGCTGCGTTTCAAGCAGATCGTTTCCAACCTGCTGAGCAATGCCATCAAATTTACCGCCCACGGCCAGGTGCGCCTGAGTGTGCGCATTCAAGCAAACGCGGATGGCCAGCGCCTGGGCGTGGTACTGCGGGTCGAGGACTCCGGCATTGGCATTTCGGCTGAAGACCAGCGGCGTCTGTTCAGCCCCTTTACCCAGGCCAGCAACCAGCAGCAGTCGGCTCGCAGCGGTTCCGGGCTGGGCCTGGTGATCAGTCGCACCCTGTGCGAAATGATGGGCGGCCGACTGACCCTCGATAGCGAATTGGGCCACGGCACGCAGATCGAGGTGAGCCTGGACCTGCCGACCCTGGAACCCCTCAGCCCGGCGGCGCCGCTGGAAGAGCCGCTGGGCGCTCCGGGCCGGGCCCTGAACATTCTGGTGATTGACGATTACCCGGCCAACCGCCTGTTGCTGTCCCAGCAACTGAGCTATCTGGGGCACCGGATCGAAGACGCCGAAGACGGCGCCCACGGTTTGCGCGCCTGGCGCAACGGCCATTTCGATGTGGTGATCACCGATTGCAACATGCCGATCATGACGGGCTATGAACTGGCCCGGGCGATTCGCGATGAAGAGCGTGCGCGCGGTCTGGCGCCCAAGCTGATCCTGGGCTTTACCGCCAACGCCCAACCGGAAGAAAAGGCCCGTTGCCTGGCTGCCGGCATGGACGACTGCCTGTTCAAGCCCATCAGCCTCAAGGACTTGCATGCACGCCTGCTCGCTGTGGCGGGGTCGGGCAGGGCGCTGCCCGATGAAGAACCGCCGGCTGCGGGCAGCGAGGCAATCGACCTGAGCAGCCTGGAACAACTGACTCGGGGCGACCCGGCGTCGATCAACAGCCTCTTGGGGGACCTGGCCCGCAGCAATGACGAGGACCTGGCGCGCCTGATGCAGCTGTTCATTCGTCACGATCTGCCGGGGTTGGCCGACCTGGCCCACCGGGTCAAGGGCGGCGCGCGGATCATCAAGGCCCGGGGGCTGGTTGAATGCTGCGAGAACCTGGAAGCCGCCTGCAACGGGCAGGACTGCGCCCCACTCACCGCTGCGGTGGACGCTTTGCAGCAAACCATGGAACGCCTGGCCGAGCAGTTGGAGCGCCGCCTGGCCTAGGGCGTCCGGAAGTTTCATCCGAATATGCGGGAAACGTCCTACATAGGGCCTTTGGGGCAGTGATTAATCTGTTGAACAGTTGATGTTCGATCGATGGCTGCCCCAAGCCCATTCCGCCACCGTCCAGCCCCATTCGCGGCTGGCCAGGAAATAGCTGAAGCGCACGCGGCACCACCCTTGAATTGCCCTTTGAAGCCAATGCCTGTTGCCCCAAGGCAAGGAGTCCTGTCGCCTGAAAAATGCTGTGGCGCGCGGTTTTTCAACCCGCGCCTGTTTCAATCGGCCCGGGCGGACTGCCCCGGTGTCCTCGACTTGTTTTTTATCTTTGGAGCTGTAGATGAATCGGCAACGAGTAGCTGTTCGCATGTGTGCCTGGGGGGCTTTGTGGCTGATGGTCGGGGCGTTGAGTGCCTGTGCCAGTGTGCCCGCGCCGGACGATCAAGTTGGCCTGTCACGCTCGGCCGTCAGCCGTGCAGTGGCGGCCGAGGCCACGCAGTATGCGCCACTGGAAATGCAAACCGCCCAGGACAAGATGTTCTTGATGGAGCGCGCCCTGGGAGAGGGTGACCACCTGCAGGCGCGGGTCTTGGCCGAGCAGATCGAGGTGGACGCCAACCTCGCCGAGCGCAAGGTACGGGTCGAAGGCTTTACCGACAGCGTGGGCAGTGGCGCCTTCAACCAGCGCCTATCCCAGCAACGGGCAAGGTCTGTGGCCTCGGCCCTGGTGCAGTTGGGCGTCGCCCCGGCGCGTGTCATTAGCCAGGGCTACGCCATGCAGTACCCGATTGCCGACAACGGCAGTGCCCCGGGCCGCCAGTTGAACCGCCGGGTCGAGGTCATTGTGTCCAACGGCGCAGCCCTGGTCGGCACGCGTCACTGATCCGCAACCCCCGGCTGAGCAGCCCGCGTTCCTGCTAGAGGACGCGCGGGCCGGCTCTGGGGACGGTTTTCTCGCTTGAACGGCCCGCTGGCACAGCTTGGGAAACTTCCTACAAACGCATGGAATTTTCCTACTTCTTTACGGTTTGCCGATCTCTACATTCGTTACCTCATCTGAGCCTCTGACCACGTGTCAGCCCCCGCTCAGCCTGGATGCCCATGGCATTTGCATCGTCCCATCGGCGGTATGACTGAGGTACTGAAAATGAGCCCCCTTCACTTGAAAAACTCCTCGCCACTGGTGCTGTCGCCCCTGGCGTTGGCCATCGCCATGCTGCTGCCGGTGCAGGCCCAGGCGTTCACCGCAACGGTCAATAATGGCGCGGTCATCGACGGCGAGACCGTCTCGGCCGGCCAGCAGAATATTGGCACCCACGGCACCACCACTAACATCCTGATCGAGGCGAGCGGCACCCAGGAGGTATTCAGGCAGGGGGTTTCGAACGACACGACGGTCAATGGCCTCCAGGAGATAAAAGGCGGTACCTCGAATCGCTCCATCATCAATGTCGGAGGCACACACAATGTGTTCAGCGAGGGCACGGCCAACGACACGGTGCTGAACGGCGGGCGGCAGACGGTGCAAAACCCCAACGCCCGGGCCAATCGCAGCGTCATCAACCAGGACGGGGTGCAGATCATTTCCCTCGCCGGGTCTGCGGCTGACACGGTAATCAATCAGGGCGGCCTGCAAACCCTGACCGACATGGGCACGGCCACCAACACCCTGGTGCTCAGCGGTGGCGAGCAACGCCTGCAGCGCGACGCTTTTGGCGCTGCCGTGGCCAATGGCACGCGGATTGACGGCGGTTTGCAGAGCGTCTATGACACCGGCATCGCCAACAACAGCAGCGTCAGCAACGGTGGCCGGGTCAACCTTTACCAAGGTGCCCAGGCCAGCGGCCTGGTGGCGGAGGCGGGCGGCACGGTGAATGTCATGGAAAGCGGCGTGAAAACCGTCGATTCGCTGACCCTCAATGGCGGTAGCCTGGCCTTCGTCCCAACGGCGGACGGCAGCTTCAAGACCTTTACCCTGGATGTCCTGTCGGGCAGTGGCCGGATTCTGATGAACACCGACCTGGCCGGCGGGCAGGGCGATTTGCTGGTGGTGCAGGGTGCCGGCCAGGCTTCGGGCAATCACACCCTGGTGGTGGCCGATTCCGGGCATGACCCCCTCGCTGCCGACGGGCGCCTGATGCTGGTGGACACCCAAGGCGGCGATGCGCGATTTGCCCTGCTGGGTGGGCATGTCGACGCCGGGGCCTTCCGTTATCAGTTGCAGCAGCAAGGGGATGACTGGGTCCTGGCCAGCAGCGGCAAGGCATCGGGCGATCCGGACCCGGGCCAGCTATCCAAGGGCGCCAACGCGGCGATTGCCGCGCAGACGGCCGGGGCCACCTTGTGGAGCGCGCAGATGAACGCCTTGGTCAAGCGCCTCGGTGAGTTGCGTATGGGCCAGGACGAAGGCGGGGTGTGGACCCGGGGCATTGGCAAGCGCTTCGACATCAACGACAAATCCAGCCGTTCCTACACCCAGAACATTACGGGGGTCGAGGTCGGGGCCGACAAGGCGTTCGCCCTGGACAGCGGCAAAGTCTATGTCGGTGCCATGCTGGGCAGTGCCCGCTCCGACCTGGACTTCGGCGAAGGCGCATCCGGCAACATCGACAGCCGGATGCTCGGCGTCTACGCCACCTACCTCCACGACAGCGGCGTGTATGTGGACAGCGTGGTGAAGTACAGTCGCTTCGACAACGACATCAAGACCCCCAGCAACCTGGGCGGGGCGGTCAAAGGTTCGTACTCCAGCAACGGGGTCGGCACCGACATCGAAATCGGCAAGCACATCAGCCTCAAGGACGGCTGGTTCGTCGAGCCGCAACTGGAGATCACCGCCACCCGGACCCAGGGCGCCCAATACACCGCGAGCAACGGCCTGCGGGTCAAGTCCGATGACATGGATTCCCTGCAAAGCCGCGTAGGTTCGTTGTTCGGCCGCAGCCTGCAACTGGCCAACGGCATGCACGCCCAACCTTACGCCAAGGCTTCCTACATCACGGAGCATGCCGGTAGCAGCCAGGTCCGGATCAACGACAACCGGCTGGACGCCGAGCTGCCGGGGGATCGGGTCGAACTGGGCCTGGGCGGGGTGCTGCAGGTCAGCCAGAAGAGCAAGATTTCCCTGGATGCGGAGTACTCCAAGGGCCACGACATCGAGCAACCCTGGGGCATCAACCTGGGTTATCGCTACCTCTGGTAAAAGCGGCAGCCTTGTGTAGGAGCCGGCTTGCCGGCGACAGGGCCTTGAGCCTTGCGTGGTGTTGCGATCGCGATCGCTGGCAAGCCAGCGCTTACGGGGGGCGGGTGTCTTGGAATGGTTGTTTGTTGGCGCCGGCTTGTTGGGAAATTTCCTACAAGTCAGCGGGGCTTTTCCTACTCAGTAGTGCGGCAACTTTGCCGACAATAGCCACTCATCTCCACAGACGAGCCGCCCGCCATGACGAGTCTCCCGCTACGTGTACTGGTGCTTGAAGACCATGCCTTTCAACGCGCTGTTGCGGTCAGCCTGCTGCGCCAGCTGGGCTGCCGCGAGGTTTTCGAAGCGGCGGACGGCGAGCAGGCACTGGCGATCCTGCACCAAGTGGGAGCGGTGGATATCGCCCTGTGTGACCTGTGCATGGAGGGCATGGACGGCTTGGCGTTCTTGCAGCAGGTCGGGCACTCGGGGCGGGTGGGCTCGGTGATTATCAGCAGTTCGTTATCCGCCGACCTGCGCCGCGCGACGCAGCAGATGGTCTCGCTGCTGGGCCTGGAAATGCTCGGAGACGTGGGCAAGCCCTTGCAGATCACGGCCTTGGAAGCACTGCTGAAAAAGCCCAGGCGTGGCCCTGGTGCCGCGCCGTCGAGCCGCGCGCCCACGGAACTTGCCAGTGAACAAGAAGTGCGCCAGGCCCTGGACGAACATCAGTTGCAGGCCTGGTACCAGCCCAAGCTCAACCTGCGCACCGGGGAGCTGTGCGGGGTGGAAGTCTTGACCCGCTGGCAGCACCCCCGACGCGGCATCCTCTCTCCGGCGGTGTTCATGCCGGTGCTGGAGCGCTGCGGGTTACTCGATCGCTTGTTGTTCGGGCAGTTGAACGAGGCACTGGCGCTGTACCAACAGGCGCGTCGCGAAGGCTTTACGCTGGGGTTGGCGTTCAACCTGCAGGCCACGCAGTTGCACAACCGTGACCTGGCTTCGCTGATCAAGGGCCTGCTGGCCCGGCATGGCGTCCCCGGTTCCAGTGTGACCTTCGAACTCACCGAAAGCGGCTTGCTGGAAGCACCGGCCACCAGCCTGGAAACCCTGGTGCGCTTGCGGATGATGGGCTGCCGACTGTCGATCGATGACTTCGGTGCCGGGTTTTCGTCGCTGCAGCGCCTGTGCCAGTTGCCATTCAATGAAATCAAGCTCGACGGCGAGTTCGTCCGCACGCTGCAGCATGAACCGCGCTGCCGGGCGGTGATCACCAGCACCCTGGCCCTGGGCGAAAGCCTGGGCATGTCGGTGGTGATCGAGGGCATTGAAACCGCCGAGCAGCATCAGCAACTGTTGGCGCTGGGCTGCACCCAGGGCCAGGGCTACCTGTATGCCCGGCCCATGAGCGGTGCCGATCTGCTGCGCTGGTTGCCCAAGGCTGCCGCGCTCAAGCAGAGCTGCTGAACGTTGATTTGAGACCTGCCGCAAGGAGACCCCATGCCGAATAAAACCCTGAGAATCCTGATTGCCGATGCCCAGCATTTCTACCGGTTGAAGATCGAGCGAGTCCTCAACCACCTGGGTTACTACCGCGTGGCACCGATGCACCGGCTGGAAGAAGTGTTGAACGTGGTGGAGTACGGCTGCGAGCCGCTGGATCTGCTGATTATCAATGCTTCGTTGGCCAACGATCCGCGGCTGGATCTGCCGTCGTTCTGCATGCAAAACCCGCAGATTCGCCATGCGCTGATCTATAACCAGGACCCCACCGACTGCGAGTCGCTGCCTTCGCGCCGTTCGCCCAGGGTCCAACTCAGCGGCCAGGCATTGCCGGACCCCGAAACCCTCAGCGCCCTGATGGCCGCGCTCGACCCCGGTGAGGCGAGCACCTGGCAAGGGTTGAAATGGGGATGAGCCGCTGGCTTTAATCCACGCCAGCCCAACGATTCGCGGTCGCAACGCTCACTTGCCGGCCCACTGTTCAAAGGTAACGACCATGACCAAGCACGACTTGCTAGTGACCCAAGCCGACGACACCGACCTTGATGGAATACTCGACCTGCAAGCCCTGAATCAGGTCGCCCGTGGCGGCGCGCTGTCGGCCAGCCTGCCACGGGACCGAGTGCGGGCGATGCTGAACCACATGCCGCTGATTGTGGCGCGTCGGGATGGCCGGATCAGCGGCTTTCTGATGACCACCTCTCGCGAAATGAACGCCGACTTGCCCATCGTCCAGGCCATGTTTGCAGCCTATCAGGGCTCGCCCGACGCCTATGTCTACGGGCCGATCTGCGTCAGTGCAGACGAACGCGGCCAGGGGCTGGCCCAACAAATGTTCGCCAACCTGTGCCGCCTTCAGCCGGGGCGCGAAGGCGTGCTGTTTATCCGCCAGGACAATCAACCGTCCCTGCGCGCCCATTTGAAGATGGGCATGCAGGAGGTGGCTGCCTTCCCCTTCAATGGTCACGACTACTCGGTGTTTTCCTTTACCGGTTAACCGTTACCAGCTCCCAGGCGGGCCTGGGCACCCCCATCAAACCCCACGTTTTTCTCAATTGGAGTTCCCGTGAAACTGATCTCTTCGTTGTTCGCAACAAGCCTCTACCTGCTGCTGGTCGGCCCTGTGCAAGCAGCAACTGAACCGACTGAAACCCGGGGCTGCGCCGCCAAGCAGCAGGCCATTCGCCAGCAGATCGACCAGGCCACCGCCCATGGAAACGCCAGGCAGTTGGCCGGTTTGCAAACCGCGCTGAAGGCCTCGCAGGCCCACTGCACCGACGCTTCGCTGCGCAAGGAGCGTGAAGCCAAGGTGCGTGCTGCCGCCAGTGAAGTGGAGCAGCGTGAAGCGCAACTGGACAGCGCACGCCAGAAAGGCGACCCCGACAAAATCCACAAGCGCAACGCCAAACTGGCCGAGGCCCGCCAGGAACACCAACAGGCGCTGGACGAACTGCAACGCTAAGGAGGTGGGCCGGCGGAGGACATCAACGGATGCCCAGGCGTCGATCCAGCGAAAAGGCCCCGGCGCCCCGCGCCACGATCAGCAGCAACAGTCCGGCCCAGGAAAGGTGAGTGGGCCAGGCGTCGGGGTAGACAAAAACTTCGATGACGAGGGTCATGCCGAGCAAGGCCAATGCGGACAAGCGGCTGAACAGCCCCAGTATCAGCAACAGCGAAAACAGGTGCTCACTGTAAGTGGCCAGGTGTGCCGCCAGTTCCGGCGAGATCAGGGGCAGTGCGTATTCGCTGCGAAACAGCTCATAGGTGCTGGGGGTGATTGTCAGGAACCCGCTGACTTTGGTGCGCCCGGACAGTAAGAATATGGCCGCGATGGACACGCGTGCCACCAGCACCAGGAACGAGTCGCCAATCAAGGCGTCGATACGCTGTGCCAGGCGGTTCCAGAGGCCGCGCAAGGAGTGGTCGGGGACGGCTGAGGGACGGTGGGTAAGGTCCATGATGGGCTCCGTGGATGAGCTGAACAGGCATGTCCAGCAGGTTTACGGCTCGACAGCGGTGAATGCTTCGGCACACACCAGGCGAATGATGAGCGGCTCCAGGTTCAAGGTCGGTTCCACCTCGAGGGCCAGGTTGGCAGCCAGATCGATGGGGAGGTGAGCGGCACAGGCCTCGAGAAAGGCACAGTCGCCGGCGCTGGCGGCCTGCCAGTGCACCTGCCCGTTGCGGCGGGTCAGCAGCGCACCTTCACTTCGCCAATCGAGTGATTCGGGCATGTCCCGTTGCTCGCGGTTAAGCCGCCACAGGGTGTAGGCCGGGCAATCCGGCGCCCAGTGCCAGCGCGCCGCCGCCCTTGGCTTGAGCCGGGCCGAGACCAGTTGCAAGGGGCTCAGACGCGCCAAGGCACTGAGCTCAAGGACCGGCTCGTCCTCGGCACCGTGCACCTGGGTCCACAGCCAATCCAGGCGGGCCACATCGCCCAGGTAGGGCAGCTCGCGGGCCGGTTCAAAACCGTCTAAAAACCGCGCAAAGTCTTCCCCGTAGTACAGCAGCCGGGTATCCACGGGGGGCGAGGTGCGGGCGTGGATGGCCGCTGCGCTGCGCAGCCAGTCGCTGCCGACCAGGCGCTCCAGAGTCGGGAAGTTGGCGAGCAAGGCGTCGGTGGTGCCCTTGAGCACGGTATTGCGATACACCGCGAAGCCCGGGTGCTGGGTCAGCAGCTTCAGCTCGGCGGACGGGTGGCCGTACAGGGCAGCGACAAACGCATCTTGAAAGTCTGTGAGGGATGCTTTCATCGCGCCAACCTCCGATGTAGCGGCTGCGCAGGGCTCAACAAGGCCTGTGCCCAGTCGCGCTCGGCGAGCAACACCTCAAACGGCGGGATTTGGTCATCTCGTTCGATCAGGGTCGGGCGCGCACCGATCCGCTGGATCAGGCGGTCGTACAACGACCAGACCTCGTCAGCGATAGGGGCGGCGTGGCTGTCGATCAGCAATCGCGAACCGCCGGGATCCTGGGTAAACCCTGCCAAGTGAATTTCCATGATGGCCGCCGCCGGCACCGCGTCGATGTAGTCGGCCGCCGAAAAACCAAGGTTGTGGGCGCTGATGTGGACGTTATTGACGTCCAGCAAGAGGCCGCAGCCGGTGCTCAGGGTCAACTCGGTGAGGAAATCCAGCTCGCTGTAGTCATGGCCATCAAGGGGTAAATAATGGGTGGGGTTTTCAATCGCGATCCGCCGTCCAAGGGTTTCTTGGGTGCGCTGGATATTCGCGCTGATGCGGCGCAATGCCTCGCGAGTACGGGGAAACGGCAGCAAGTCCGGGTGGTACTCCCCCCGCCAGGCTGACCAGGCCAGGTGCTCGGAAACCAACGCCGGCTGCACGCGCTCTACCAGACGCTTCAGACGCTGCAAGTGCACCTCGTCTGGCGCGCAATCGGCCGCCAGTGACAGGGACACACCGTGCAGCGACAGCGGGTGCCGGCAGGCAATCACTTCCAGCCAGGCCAAACGGGGACCGCCACCGACCATGTAGTTTTCCGGATGAACTTCGAACCAGAGGCCCTCGGCGTTGCAGTCAAAGGCTGCTTGATAGTGGTCTGGCTTGAGGCCGAGTCCGGCCCCCATCTGGCTGGGTGTCTGCATGATCGGTGCGTCTCCTGGCAGGGTGGTGATTACATCGGGGCGAGAGTGCCCATGCCTTTGGGGGTCTTGATGCTGGTGCAGGTGCCCACCGGCACGTTTTTCCAGGCGTTGGCCTGGTAGTCCATCTTCGCGGTGCCCGCGCAAGTGGTTCCCGCCCCAGCCTTGCAATCGTTATCCCGCCATGGCGACGCCGTAGCATTTCTCCATGGCGGGAGCGGCGGTCGAGTCCTGTGCGGCAAGGGCGCCGGCAGCGAAGGACGAAAGGGCAACAGCGAGGGCGGCGATTTTCAGAGTGCTCATGGTGCTATCTCCAGGATCATTGCCGCAGTGCAGGAGTGCACTGGGCTTGGGATCCGAGAGGTAATTCGCTGGCACAGCCGTGTGGGTTACAGCGACCGACTATTATTTTTCAGTCAGGTGAAATCATTCCGGCAAGCCTTGCACTCTTGAGCCAAAACAGGCTCTGCTGCCGAGCTTTTTGGCGCAGGCGTGAATGTTTTATCCCTTCGTGTAACCCGAGCGGCCGATCGAACGAATTACACATATGGAACGAACTACAGATAACGATGCATTGCGAAACAGGGAGGTGCAGCTCCAGACGCTGTTCCTCGCGGGTTTGACGGGGGACGAGCGGGCTTATCGGGCCTTTCTCGGTGAATTGAGTGGCCACCTGCGCGGTTTTTTGCGCACCCGGCTGCAGCGCCAACCGGGCGACGTCGAAGATGTACTGCAAGAGGTGTTGCTGGCCGTGCATAACGCGCGTCACACCTACCGAGTGGAGCAGCCACTGACGGCCTGGGTGTTTGCCATTACCCGCTACAAGCTCACGGACTTTTACCGGGCGCGAGCACGCCATGAGGGGCTGAACGAGCCCATTTATGACAGCAGTGAGTTGTTTGCCAAGCCGATGCTCGAACCGGCGCAGGCTTCTCGTGATTTGAACAAGTTGCTTGAGCAACTGCCTGATCGACAGCGTCTGCCGATCGTGCATGTGAAGGTTGAAGGGTTGTCGGTCACCGAAACCGCGCAGATGACCGGCTTGTCGGAGTCCGCGGTCAAGGTTGGGGTGCACCGAGGGCTCAAGGCGTTGGCGGCAAAGATCAGGGGTTTAGTATGAAGACTGACGATTTTATCGGGTTGCTCGCGACCGGGGTTGCCCCCGTGGACCGCCATGCACTGGCGAAGCGTTTTGGTCTCGCGGTGCTGGTGGCGTTGTTGCTGTCCACGTTGCTGATGATGGCTGTATTCGGCATCCGTTCGGACCTGGGTGAGGTCATGCAGACGCCCATTTTCTGGACCAAGGTTGCGCTTGCGCTGTGCCTGGCGATCGGCGCATGGAGGGTGCTGTCGCGCCTGGCACGCCCCGGCGTCAGCCCGGGCGCCGGAACGCTGCTGCTCGTGGCCGCCGTCGCCGCGGTTTGGGCCGGCGCGGTGGATGTGCTCATAAGCGCGGCGCCCGGGCAGCGTGGCGCGATCATCCTGGGCAAGACCTGGAAGACCTGCGCGCTGAACATCGGCCTGCTGTCGATTCCCGGTTTTATCGCGCTGTTCTGGGCCCTGCGGGGCCTGGCACCCACGCGTTTGAGACTGACCGGTGCCTGTGGCGGATTACTCGCAGGGGCCTTGGCGACACTGGTGTATTGCCTGCATTGCCCGGAGATGGACATTCCCTTTTGGGGCGTCTGGTACCTGCTGGGCATGCTGGTGCCGAGCGCCATCGGCGCCTTGCTTGGCCCGCGCTGGCTTCGCTGGTAGTGAGTCAGCCACGGTGGCGACGTATGTGCCCCGAGGAGCGCTGTACTGGACCTAGACCGCCTCGGGATCGGGCGTCAGCTGTTCCAGGCGCGGGCAGGCCCAGTCGACGAACGCTCGCACCCGAGGCGAGAGTTGCAGGGAGTGGGGGTAAACCAGTTGGATCGGCAGGTCCAGGGGTTCGAAGTCCCGCAAAACCCTGATCAAGCGTCCGTCCGCCAGTTCGTCCGCCACCTGGTAGTGCATCAAGCGGGTGATCCCCAGGCCCTGGACGCAGGCCAGGCTGGCGGCGCGAATCTGGTTGCACACCAGCCGTGGGGCGATGTCTTCAGCCCGCTCCTTATCCGGGTGCCGGTAGTACCACTGCCGGCCCTGGGAGGCGAGGGTGATGCAGCGGTGCTCGTGCAGCGATCCCGGGTCGTGCAGGGCGGGGGCTGCTTCCAGATAGTGCGGGCTGGCACAGGTGACCAGCCGCGTGGCACCGACCTGGCGCGCCACCATCGCTGAGTCAGGCAGGTGGCCGATGCGCAGCGCCAGATCAAGACGGTCCTCCAGCAAGGGCACGACCTGATCGTTGAGGATCAACTCGGCGGTCATGGCCTCATGCTCGTTGAGAAATCCGTTGACCAGCGGCGCCAGGTAACGCTGGCCGAACTCCACCGGGGCGGTGATCCGCAGCAAGCCACGAACGCGGCCATCGCGAGCCTCCAGCCGTTGTTCCATTTGCGCGAAGTCCACCAACATGCGCCGGCTCCAGGCCAGGTATTCCTCGCCCTCGGCGGTCAGGGCCATGCGCCGTGTGGTGCGGTTCAACAAGCGCACCCCGAGATAACGCTCCAGTGCCGCCAGCGAGCGCACCAGGGACGCCACGGATTGCCCGGTCGCATCGGCCGCCGAACTCAAACTGCCGCTGTCGACGATGCGCACGAAATTGGCCATTGCCTTGAGCCTGTCCATTACCACCCTTTGATTTGTGCGATGACCGCATAGGTCTTGTCAGGTTCGCAGCATAGGTGAAACCCGCCCCCTGGATGACACTTCAAGCACTGACGTCCACTGGAGCTTCATCCCATGAGCCAACGACCCAACCCCGCGCGGATTCTCGCATACGACCACATCGGCATTCGCGTCAGCGAGCAAGCCCGCGCCCTGTCTTTTTACCAGGCCCTGGGCTTTGAAGAGAGCGCGCGTTTTACCCAGCACGAAGCCAACGAAATGCTCAGTGCCGATGGCGTGCGGATCAACCTGATCTTCAATGCGGCCCGGGTGCCTGATGCTCACAACGTGCTGTTGGATGCCCCAGTGAAACTGCCCGGCATCACTCACCCGGCCTTTGTGGTCGATGACCTGGAAGCCTTGCAGGCCTGGTTGGGCGAGCAGGGCATCCGCATCACCCAGGGCCCCCACGCCATCGGCCCGCGAAGGGTTGCGCTGTTTATTCGCGACCCGGATGGCAATGTCCTGGAATTCAATCAACTCGTCGATGGAGGTGGGAAATGAAACTCTACGATCTGCACGCGTCCGGCAATTGCTACAAAGTCAGGCTGTTTGCGTCCCTGGCTCACATTGAACTGGAGACCGTTGCGGTGGACTTTCTGGCGGGGGCGCACAAACAGCCACCGCTTTCTGAGCTGAACCCTTTGGGCCAGCTACCTATTCTGGAGGACGGCTCGGTGGTGCTGCGCGACTCCCAGGCGATCCTGGTTTACCTCGCCGGGCAATACGCCGGCCTGGCCTGGTGGCCGGGGCACGCGCAGGGCCAGGGGGAGATTGCTCAGTGGCTGTCATTCGCCAGCAACGAGGTTCAGCACAGCCTGTGTGCGGCGCGACTGGTGAAGAAGTTCGGCTACCCGCTGGACCTGGCCCAGGCCCAGGCCAAATCGACGCAGACGCTGGCGCTGCTCGACCAGCACCTGGAACACCACGACTGGCTGGCCATCGGCCGCCCCTCGATTGCCGAGTGCGCGGTCTACCCCTATGTGGTCCTGGCCCCGGAAGGCGACGTGGACCTCACGCCGTATCGCCACGTTGCTCGCTGGATTGAAAGGGTCGAGGCCTTGCCCGGTTACTTGGCCAAACCCTGAACGGGGGCTAAGAGAACGGCTTGGCCGGCGCGGATGCCGGCCAAGCCCGTCAGCGCGCTAGAGGTATTCCCACAAGGCCTCGGACACGGCGGTCGACTGGCCGGCGCCAAACAGCGTCTGGCCGATTTGCAGACCCAGTTGCCGGTAGCTTTCGAACTGTGCCTCGTCGAAGAACTGGTTGGCCGTGCTTTCGTTGGGGAAGGTCGGATGGGCGTTGGCGTAGTTGAGCACGTCCACCGGCAACCCGGCGATCAAGCGCGGCTTGAGCACCAGGATCCGTGCAGTGCGCTGGCCTTGGCGGTTGACCACGTTGAACAGCATGGCGCAACGCAGGCTGTCATCCGGCCCAGGGTTGGTGAAGTTATGGGTATGGCCGAAGTAGGGCGCCAGTGCCTTCACATTGTGTACGCCCTGGTCTTCTTCGATTTCCAGGGCCTGGTCGATGCGGGCCAGGCGAATCAGGTTGGCCAGGTCGTCGAACTGGTAGGTCGGGTCGGCGCCGCAATCGCACATCACGATCAGTTCAATCTGACGCCCATCGCGGATCAGCTCGTAGGTGGCAGTGTTTTCAAAGTGGCCGCCATCGGACAAGTACTGGTAGTCGCGACGCACCCCATGGAAGTGCGCGGTGAGTTCATAGAACAGGTAGGCCTGGGTCGGGAAGACCGTGGCCCAGAACTTGTCCCGCCAGTGCCGGCCACTGCCGGCCTGTTCGCCCGGCTCCAGGAAGTTGCTCGGCCACCAGGTGCCCAGGCGCAGGTTGGTCAGGCCAAAAGACAGCGAGGTGCCCAGTGTGGTGGCCCGGCCGAGGCCCGTGGAGATGGCCGCACCGGAGGTGGCCACCCAGTGGGCCAGGCCCAGGGGCTGGTAGATCTCACTGAGCCACTTGTGCTGGGTCGAGCGCTGGCGCGGTTCGCCGTCGAGGATGTAGCTGACGCTGGCGGCACCACCGCTGCCATTGGGGGCCAGGCACAACGGCTTGCCCTTGCGGTCGCGTTGCACCAGTTGTTCGGCCGGGTCGACCGTGAGGTTCAGGGTGACGTTGATCAAATGCACCGGCGCGCAGGTGGTCGCGGCGTAGTACTGCTCGATGGGGACGTCATCACCGGGCAGGGCTTCGGCGACGCTCAGCCGCTGCTTGCGGATCTTGCGGGTCTTGCCGCTGAAGCGCAGGCCGTTGGAGGCCCCAAGGTAAGCGCGGGCCAGGCGGCTGCTGTAGAACGACTGCAGTGAGGACTGGTTGAGAAAGCCGATAAAGCGTCCCGCCCCCAAGCTCAACAGCAACGCCACCAGCACTAGGACGCCGAGGCGGGTCTGGCTGTCGGTTTCAAGGCCCTGGTAGCGCACAAACTGCACCAGCAGCCCCCAAATCAAGGCCACCAGCATAAAGATCGCGATGCCGGCCACACCGGCGATCACGCTCAACGGCAGACGGCTTAGCCAACTGGGCAGGGCTTTGTCGTCAAGCAGGGTGGAAAGGGTGCGAATGGCACCGACCAGCAGCGGCAAGGCCACCGCTGACGACATCAATTGGGCGCGTTGCTCGCTGAGGTAGATCCATTCGGTCAGCCACGGCACCAGGGCGAAGAAGCCCAGCACCAGGGTAGCGATCAGCGCCTGGCCGAGGTAGCGGGTGACCCGCACCCGATAGGTGCGCACGCAGTTGTTGCAGGCCAGGGCCTCGTCGGCGTTGGACTGGCCGCGCAAGTGCAGGGCCACACCGATACAGGTCAAGACCCCCAGCCAATTGATCAGCCCACAGGCCAGGAGTATGGCCCGCAGTTCCTCGTCCATTCCCCAGGGTGCAAAAGCCAGGCCGATAAACAGGGCTCCGGCAGCGCTGTACAGCAGCGTCGCCCAATTCCAGGGGCGCACGGCCTCGTCCTGATTCTTGCGCGAGTAGACCATCCAGAACGCCATCATCAGCGGCACCACCCACAGCAGGATCAACGCCCCCGGCAGCCACCAGAGCGAGCCGCACAGCGCCGTCACCAGGCCCATGGGCAGCAGGGCGGCCACCGGCGAGCACAGATCGCTGTTGTAGATGAACACCTGCAACCAGGTGGCCAGGGCCAGGGTGCAGAGCAACGGAATGCCGATCACGAAGTGCACCGCCAGCAGATTGCGCAGCGACAGGCCCAGCACATAGAACAGATCGCCGGAGCCGCCCGGGGTCAGGTAGCGGCCGTTTTCCCGCAACCAGGCCAATGGCGCTTCGCCCACCGGGGCGCTGGCGTAGTCGGTGCTGGTGTGGATGCGCCCCGGCGGCTCGAAATCCAGCACTTCATAGGCTTCTTCGGCGGCCTTGACCTCGGGGCTGGTCACGACCTGGGCGTTCTCTTGTTGGCGCAGGCGCCCGGGCAGGAACAGGCTGCCGAAGAACGAGCCCAGGTAACCGCCACCGCTGACAGTGGAGAGGTAGTCGAACTGCGCCAGCAGGCGCTTGCCAATGCCGGGAGCTGGGTTATCGGTGTTCGGCGCCTTGGCCCTGGCCATGGCTTGCAGCACCCCGAGGCAGAAGGTGGCGCTGCGGATGCCGCCACCGGACAGGGCCACGGCCCAGTGTCCGCTGGGTTTGGGCGCCAGGCCCAGGAGCTCCCGGCGTTGATTGATACGGGCATGTTCGGCGTTGAATTGAGCGTCCTGTGCCGAAGAAGCGGACGGTTCCTTGTCCATGTGTCGTCCTCGTGAGGGGCCGGGGAAGGGTCCTCGACACCTAAGTCAAAGCAGCAAAATAACCAGTTGCCAGCCCCCGGATCAAGGCCTGGACTGCGATAGTGGCAAAAAGACACTTTTCGCGATTAGCCGGCGTTTTTGATCGCGAAATGGAATCATTGCCCCCTGTACAGATGGCCTAGTATTGGCGCTTGTAAGGAGTTGTAACGTGACTGGCGCGCCGTGGTTCACCGGCCCGGAGCGCAGGTAGTCGGTTATTCGGCCAGCAGAAAAAGGACCGGCCGCATATAACGTGTCCCCAAGGACAGAGGGGACGGTCTGCACACGTGCAAGGAGCAGCGCATGAAACCTGTGAAGCTGATGTTGAGTCTTTTCCTTCCTTTGGTGCTGTTACAGGGCTGTAACAGCGAAACGAAAAACCCCTGCGGCGACAAACCCGGCGAGCGCCTGGACGAAGCCAAATGCGTCGGCCGTGATGCCGCCAGCCTCAAGGGCGCCGACGAGGACTACTACGCCGACATGGACTACGGCGTCTCCAAACAACCTCCGCTGCTGGTGGAGCGCCTGTCCCCCTTCATCCCCGGGATTACCGAACAGCAGGCCGTCGAGGCCGTCGCCCGTGGGCGCAACAACTGGATTGTCTGGACCGCCGGTAACGATGCCCTGTGGGACAAACTCTCGCGGGACAGTGTCGGTAACCTCGACCTGCTCAAGACCATTTCCAACCACCCCAGCCTGGCCTTCAATCGCGATAAACGCTGGGAAGTGCTGGGCGTGGTCAACGAGCCCTGCTACGTCAAGGGCGACGGCCCCCGGCAAGACCGCTTCGGTTTGTGGCTCGACAGCCGCGAGCCGTCCTGCGCCGCCGACCCCTTTGAAAACGAAAGCAAATACCCGGGCGTCAAGATCGGTGCGCGGGGCAAGAACCTGCCGGTGGGCTCCTATTACGGTTACGGCACCGGGATCGTCGGCTTGCGGCTGTTCCCCAACCCGAACTTTGACGAGCACGCGCAGAAAAAATGGGACCCCAAGCGCTATTACGAAGATCCCAGCTATTACAACGACAGCAAGCTGGTGAAACCCTATCGGGTGGGCATGTCCTGCGGCTTCTGCCATGTGGGGCCCAACCCCACCAACCCGCCGCAGGATTACGAACGCCCGGCCTGGGCCAACCTCAACTCCAACCCGGGGGCGCAGTATTTCTGGGTGGACCGGATCTTTATGTGGAACCAGGACCCCAGCAGCTTCCCGTACCAGTTGTTCCACACCTCGCGGCCGGGGGCGCTGGACACCTCGTTCGTCTCCACCGACTACATCAACAACCCGCGTACCATGAACGCGGTCTACAACCTCAAGGCGCGCATCGAGGTGGCGGCGCACCTGGGCAAGGAAAAACTCGCTGGTGGCGGGCTCAACAACAGACAGTTCAACGAGGTGCCCGGCGTCACGCCGGACAGCGCACTGGCGCAGTTCTACAAGCAACCGGACACGGTGTTCACCCCGCGAGTGCTCAAGGACGGTGCCGATTCGGTGGGCGCACTGGGTGCGTTGAACCGGGTGTTCATCAATATCGGCCTGTACAGCGAGGAGTGGACGACACACTTCCGGCCATTGATTGGCGGCAAGCCGATCACCCCGTTCCGCATCGACGTGGCACGCAAGAACTCCTCCTACTGGAACGCCAACGAGGCGCAGACGCCGGACCTGGCACTGTTCTTCCTGGCTTCGGCCACGCCGGACTACCTGAAAGACGCCCCCGGCGGCGCGGCGCACCTGAGTGAGCCGGCGGCGGTACTGGAGCGCGGCAAGGAAGTCTTTGCCGACACCTGCGCCCGCTGCCACTCCAGCAAGCTGCCGGAAAAAGCCTGGAGCTTCTTCCCCGACAACGGCTGCGTGAACAACGGCTACCTGCAGTGCTGGAACAACTACTGGCGCTGGAGCGAGACCGCGGAGTTCAAGGACGCCATGCGCGCCATCGTCAAGGACGACAAGTTCCTCACCGACAACTACCTCTCCACCGAACTGCGGGTGCCGGTCACCTTGCTGGAAACCAACGCCTGCAGCCCGCTGGCGACCAACGCCCTGGGCGGCAATATCTGGGACAACTTCTCTTCGCAGTCCTACAAGCAACTGCCGGGGGTGGGCTCGATCCTGGTGCAGAACCCCTACACGGGTGAGCCTCGGGAATACTCGATGCCGGCCGGCGGGCGCGGTTACACGCGGCCTGCATCGCTGATCAGCCTGTGGTCCACCGCGCCGCTCTTGCTCAACAACAGCCTGGGTAAATTCGAATGGAAGGGCGGGGTCGAGGAGCGCATGGCGTCCTTCGACAGTGCCATCGAGATGCTGCTGTGGCCGGAAAAACGCCAAGGCAACTTCCAGGTCATGACCCGTTCCGGCAAGACCCACCCGGGCACCATCGACGTCACCAGTGAAACCAGCTACCTGCGGGTCAACAGCGGCTACCTGCCGAAATTCCTGCAAGACCTGGAAGGGCTGGTCAGCCGCTGGCTGCCGTGGCTGTTCGACGATGACGGCGTGCAACTGGGGCCGATCCCGCAAGGTACGCCGGTGGGCCTGCTGTCCAACATCGACCTGGAAAAACGCGCCCAGGTGCTGGAGCTGCTGCTGAAGATCAAGCATGACCTCAAGCAGTTGCCGGCCGGCGCCACCGACGAAGAAGCCCGCAAGGTCTTCGCGCGCCTGGTGCAGCCGCTGCTGGCGGTGAGCAAGTGCCCGGACTACGTGGTGGACAAGGGCCATTACTTCGGCACCGGCTTCCTCAAGGGTGAGCAAGGCCTGAGTGACGAAGACAAACGGGCATTGATCGCCCTGTTGAAAACCTTCTAAGGATGGACGGCGATGAACAACGACATGGAATACGAGTACATCGTGGTGGGCTCCGGGGCCGGGGGCGGCACGGTTGCCGCGCGCCTGGCCGAACAGGGGCGCAAGGTGCTGGTGCTGGAGTCGGGCAGCGACCCGGTGGCGTCGGGCACGGCCCCGCGATTGCCGGAGGAGTACCAGGTGCCGGCGTTTCACCCCCGTTCCACCGAAAACGACGCCATGCGCTGGGACTTTTTCGTCCGCCACTACAGCAATGACGCCCGCCAGTTGCAGGACCCCAAGTTCACCCGGACCTTCCAGGGTGAAACCGTCGACGGGGTGCTGTACCCGCGGGCCAGTTGCCTGGGGGGCTGCACCGCGCACAACGCGATGATCACCGTCTACCCGCACAACCAGGACTGGGACCACATTGCCCAGATCACCGGCGACCCGTCGTGGAAGGCCAGCGCCATGCGCGAGCATTTCCAGCGCCTGGAGAACTGCCGTCACCGGCCGGTGCAGCGCTTTCTTTCCTGGTTTGGCATCAACCCGTCGCGGCATGGTTTCAAGGGCTGGTTGCATGTGGAGAAGACCGTGCCGGAGGCGGTGATCGACGACCTGTCGCTGGTGCGTTCCATCGTCAAGTCCGCCGAGCAGGCGTTCAAGACCCTGGGTGAAACCTTCAAACGCATCGGCTGGCAATTGCAGGGCGTGGGCGATCCCAACGACTGGCGGCTGGTGCGCGACGACGCCATCGGCCTGCGCTATCCGCCGCTGGCCACCCGCAAGCACCATCGCAACGGCACCCGCGAGCGCCTGCTGGACGTGCAACAGCGTTTCCCGAACAACCTGCACATCGAGCTGGATGCGCTGGTGACCCGGGTGTTGCTCGATGACCAGCAGCGCGCCTACGGCGTGGAGTACATCAAGGGCGCGCGGCTGTACCGCGCCTGTACCTTGCCGCGTAACCCTGGCGGCGAATTGCGCCAGGTGCGTGCCAGCCGTGAAGTGATCCTCGCCGGTGGGGCCTTCAACACCCCGCAACTGCTGATGCTCTCGGGCATCGGCCCGCGTGACACCCTGGAGGCCATGGAGATTCCGCTGCGGGTCGAGTTGCCGGGGGTGGGGCGCAACCTGCAGGACCGCTACGAGGTGGGGGTGGTCAATCGGATGAACTTCGAACACTGGGGGGTGCTGAAAGGTGCGCGCTACGCCAAGGGCGACCCGCAGTACGAGGAGTGGGCCAAGGGCAAGGTCGGGGTCTATGCCACCAACGGCGCAGTGCTGGCGATCATCAAGAAGTCGTTGAAGCAGCGGCCGTTGCCCGACCTGTTCTGCTTCTCCTTGCTGGCACTGTTTCGCGGCTATTTCCCCGGTTATTCAAAGCTGATTGTCGACCACCTGAACTACCTGACTTGGGCCGTGCTCAAGGCCCATACCAACAACAGCGCCGGCTACGTCACCCTGCGCTCAAAAGACCCGGCCGACACGCCGCTGATCAACTTCCGTTACTTCGAGGAGGGCAATGACACCCAGGGTGAGGACCTGCAATCGGTGGTGGAAGCCATCAAGTTTGTGCGCAACCTGGCCCAACCGTTGAAAGACGCGGGGCTGATCGCCTGTGAAGAATTGCCCGGGGAGGCGGTGCAAACCGATGAGCAACTCAAGGAGTTCGTGATGAACCAGGCCTGGGGGCATCATGCCTCCTGCACCTGCCCCATAGGGGCGGCGGACGACCCGATGGCGGTGCTCGACAGTCAATTCCGGGTGCGCGGCGTGGGCAACCTGCGGGTGGTGGATGCCTCGATTTTTCCGAAAATCCCGGGGTTCTTTATTGTCACCTCGATCTATGTCGCCGCCGAAAAAGCCGCTCAGGTGATCTTGCAGGATGCGTCTAGGCCCAGGCCGCAGGCGGCACGGACCAGCAGCCCGGCCGCTGCCTGCACGGACAGCCGATCGACCACGGTGGAGGCGATGGTCGGGCCCAGGCGCTGAGCCCGGAGTAAAAAGGCCGAGCGGTTATGCCGCTCGGTCTTTTTATGAGCCTCTCGATTCGTCAGAACCGGTGGGCCAGCCTGAAGGAGATCGAATCCGAACGGGAGGAGTCGCCAAATGCCCGCGTGCCTTGGTAGCCGATCCCGGTACTCAGCCCGGACAGCCAGAGAAAGTCCACGCCCAGCGAAGCAGACAGGGTGTCCTGGCTCAGCCCTTCGGTGCGCAGGGAGTAGGCCAGGTCGCCGATATCGGCGTACCCCATGCGGGCGGTGCTGTCCGTATTGAAGGTGTGGCTGTATTCCAGGCGCGAACGCAGGTTCAGGTAGGACCAGCCCAGGGGAATACCGTACTGCCCGCGCAAGCCGGCGACACTCGATAGCAGGGACAGGCGCTGGTCGGCGTACTCCAGGTTGTCGGCCCCGGCATCGGCCTCGCTGAATGCCCGCAGCCAAGTAGTGGAGGCGTCGAGGCGAGCGTAGGGCGACAGCAGCCAATGTTGCCCGCGGGCCTCGTAACCGGAACTCAAGGAACCGAACAGTTGATCGCCCCGACGATTGCCCTGGGCGTAACGACCGCTGTCCGTTACATAGCGATCGCTGTCGAAGCTCAGCCAGCTGTAACCGAGCAGTGCATCGAGGAACACCGGGCCAGGGTGGTAACTGCCGTACAGCGCGGCGCTGTAGGCGTCGCCGCGACTGGTGGTGCCGGATGAGCCGATATCACTCTTGTCTTTGCCCAAGCCAATGCCTGCGCCGACCGTCAGCGACGGGGACAGCCGATAGTCCATGCCACCGCTGATGCCGATCAGCGTATTGCTGACTTTGGCACCGCTGCGCTGGCTCTTGCCGAAGTCCACATAACCGCCGGTCCAGAGCGAGAGGTCTTGGCTTGGCGCCGAGTCTGCCGCCGGGGCTGCGGTGGCGCGCTGCAGGGCCCATTGGTCATCCTTGGCCTGCAACGCCGACAGCGAGCGGAAAATCCCCAGGCCATCGTCAGGCTGTGGCTGTGCGGACTCCGCCGGCGAGAGCGCAAAGCGCAGGTTGAAGGCGTTGCGGTGGCCATCCTTGCCGTGCAATTGCTCCAGGCGGTCGTTGAAGTTGCTGATCTGGGCCTTGGCAAACTGCGCCGCGTTCTGGGCCTGGGCGTTCACCATGCCGGCCACTTCCGCGTTCTGGCTGGGGTCTTTGCGCGGGGTGATTTGAATGGTCAGGGTTGCCGTCACCGACTGGCCCTGACCGTTGATCAAGGAGTAGCGCAGGGTCAGGGTCCCGCTGGCGTTAGCCGCCGGGGTGAAGCTTAACTTCAGGCCATTGAGGCGCGCGGTGCCCATGCTCGACGGCGGCACATCAAGCAATGTCGCCGAGACAAAGGGCCCGCCGGTGGCACCGGCCCCCAGGTCCACATTGACGCTCTGGCCGGCGCCCAGGCTGACCGTGCTGTCCACCGCCTGCGGCGCGCTGCCGTTGATGACCAGGCTGTAGGCGGCACTCACCGGCACACCGTTGGCATCGGTCGCGACGATTGAAAAACTCACGGTTGCTGCGGTGGTCGGGGTGCCAGTCAGGCTTCCGGAAGTCGGGTCCAGGCTCAGGCCCGCCGGCAGTCCTGAAGCACTGAATCGATAAGGGCTGGCGCCACCAGAGGCGCTGAACACTTGGCTGTAGGCTGTGCCGACCGTCGCCGCAGGCAGTGAGCCCGCAGCGGGCGACAGGCCCAATGAGGGCGCGGTAACGCTGATGCTGACGGTGGCCGGCGCGGAGGTGCCCGAGGCATTGCTGGCGCTGTAGGTAAAGCTGTCGGCCCCCGAGTAACCGACGTTGGGGCTGTAGCGGAGGCTGGTGCCGCTGGCCGTGGCCTGGCCGTGAGCGGGCGCGGTGACCACCGTGACGGCGGTCGCAGTGCCGCCTGACAGCACCAGGGTCAGCGCATTGTTCGAGGTGTTGGCCGCCACCGTGGCTGACACCGCCCCGGCAACCGGCAACGGCTCGGCGATGTCCAGGGTGTAGTTGGCCGAGCCAGAGCCGCCCGCGTTATCGCTGACGCTCAGCGCCACACTGAAGTGGCCGGCTGGGGTGGCGACGCCGCTGATCAGCCCGCTCGACGGGTCAAGGTTGAGGCCGTTGGGCAGGCCCGTGGCGCTGTAGTGGTAGGGCGCAACGCCCCCAGTGGCACTGATTGATTCGTTGTAGGCCACGCCCACTTGGCCATTGGGTAATGGGCCGCTGGCCGGGCTCAGGACCAGCGCCGAGGCGGTGACCGTTATGCTGAGGGTCGCGGGCGCCGAGGTGCCGGAGGCATTGGTGGCGGTGTAGCTCAGGCTGTCCGCCCCAGAGAAACCCGGTGTGGGCGTATAGAGGATGGACAAGCCCGAAACCGTCGCCTGGCCATGGCTGGGGGCCCCGGCGATAGCGACTGAGTTTGCCGCGCCGCCGGACAGGTTGAGGGTGATCGACTGGCTGCTGCTGTTGGCGGCCACGGTCGCCGACACCGCCCCCGCAACCGGTGGCGCCGGGGCAATGGCCAAGGTGTAGCTGGCCGATCCGGTGGCGCCGTTGGCATCCGTGGCCAGGACCGACAGGTTGTAGTTGCCGGTGGCTGTCGGCGTTCCGCTCAGGGCACCGCTGGACGGGTTCACGCTGATGCCTGCTGGCAAACCGGTCACCGAATAGCTATAGGGCGCGGTGCCCCCCGAGCTGCTGAGCGCCTGACTGTAACTCGCACCCACTTGCCCACCCGGCAAGGCCCCGGAGGAGGGGGTGATGACCAGGGTAGGGCGCGACACGGTGATGCTGACGGTGGCGGCAGAAGAGGTGCCTGCCCCGTTGGACGCGGTGTAGGTGAACGAGTCCGCGCCCGAGTAACCGGCGGCGGGGGTGTAGCTGATCGACGTGCCGGACGCCGTCGCGGTGCCGTGGGCCGCCGCGGAAGCGACGGCCACGGCGGTGGCTGTACCAGTGATGGGCAAGGTGATCGGGTTGTTTGAACTGTTGGCGGCCACAGTGGCCGTCGCCGCGCCGGCCACCGGGGTGACTTCGGCCACGGCCCCGGTGCAACTGATGGTGACGGGCCCGATATAGGTCCCGGCGACAATCTGCAGGTACAGCCCACCCGCCGCCAACTGGCTGGCCGAGACGCTCGGGGTCTGGATGCCCAGGGTTCGGGTGGAACTCCGGTAATCGGAATAAACAGTGCCCAGGTTGCGCGACTTGATGTTCACGATGTTGGAGGTTGTCGGATTGGTTCCGGGGTCTTGACCGTTGTCCTCGTAGGAAAAACTGATGCTTTCACCCGCAGCAAAGTCCGTACTCGCAAACCTGACGATATAAGAGGTGGTGCCACTGGTCGAATTGAGGGTTGAGCACGCGGTCGATAACGCATGAGCCGCACCGGCATTCAACATAAGCAACAAAGCCAGGACCGACCGCCACGGCCATCCTCCGTACTTGCTGCCCGCGCCCAAGGTTGGTTTGCCGCTGAAAGAAAATGAAAAACTCAAGATGAATTCCACAGTGGAGGGTTGCCAGGCGCCCCTTTGAACAGCTTCGAACGAAGCCAAAAGCGCCTTTTTTTGCCGAGTCAGGGTTGAAAACGAGGGTCCGGAGCATGACCGGAAAGTGATGGCATTATGCCTGTTCTTGTGGGCGTGATGCACCTGTCTGAGGGGATGTCATTGAGACGGTGTGAAGGGGGCTGAACGGTGTATTCAGAAAAAGTTTTTTATGAAAAAAAGCTCCACCCGATTTATGAGATGGAGCTTTTTCTGTGGTTCAGGCTCGATGCCTTTGGGTAATGCTAGGCGAGGCCGGTCAGAGCCAGGCTTTGATCTGGGCACAGACCATCGACGTGGAGATGCCGTAGCGATCATGCAGCGTGGGTAATGCGCCGGCATCGAGGAAGGCATCGGGCAAGGCGATCTGCCTGAAGGTGGGCGTTACGCCGTTGCGCAGCAATACCGTCGCAACCGCCTCACCCAGCCCCCCGATCACCGAACTGTTTTCTGCAGTCACCACCAGCCGGCCGGGCTTCCTGGCTTCCGCCAGGATGCTTTGCTCATCCAGTGGCTTGATTGTCGGCACGTGCAGCACGGCGACATCGATACCGTCTGCCTGCAATTGCTTGGCCGCTTCCAGGGCGCGCATCGTCATTAAGCCGGTGGCGATGATCAACACATCGTTGCCAGTGCGCAGCGTCTTGGCCTTGCCAATCTCGAATTGATAGCCGTACTCGTCCAGTACCAGGGGGACATTGCCGCGCAACAAACGCATGTACACCGGACCTTGGTGCGCCGCGATGGCGGGCACGGCCTGTTCGATTTCCAGGGCGTCGCAGGGGTCGACAATCATCAGGTTGGGCATGGCGCGGAAGATCGCCAGATCATCTGTGGCCTGGTGGCTTGGGCCATAGCCGGTGGTGAGGCCCGGCAAGCCGCAAACGATTTTGACGTTGAGGTTTTCCTCGGCAATGGCCATGCAGATAAAGTCATAGGCGCGACGAGAAGCAAACACGGCATAAGTGGTGGCGAAAGGAACAAAGCCTTCACGGGCCATTCCCGCGGCCGCGCTCATCAGCAGTTGCTCTGCCATGCCCATTTGATAAAAGCGATCGGGATGAGCCTTGGCGAAAATGTGCAGGTCGGTGTATTTGGACAGGTCGGCGGACAGGCCCACGATGTCTGGACGTTGTTCCGCCAGGGCCGCCAGGGCGTGCCCAAAGGGCGCGGATTTCGTGGCTTGGCCTTCAGCGGCAATCGACGCAATCATGGCCGAGGTGGTCAGGCGCTTTTTAGCCGGTTCGCCCGTTGAAGTCGGAGTGTCAGCGGCGTTGCTCATTGGTTGTTTCCTTCTTCAAGGTTGTTCAGTGCCTGATCCCATTCGTGTTCTTCCACGCGGATAAAATGCGTTTTCTCTCGGGTTTCCAGGAAGGGCACGCCTTTGCCCATTTTGGTATCGCAAATGATCACCCGGGGTTGCTGGCCGGGATGATTGCGTGCGGCGTCGAATGCGGTGACCAGCGCGTCCAGGTCGTTGCCATCCACACGCTGCGTGAACCAGCCAAACGCTTGCCAGCGATCGACGATGGGCTCGAACGACAGGATTTCACTGGAGTGGCCGTCGGCCTGCTGGTTGTTGACGTCGACAATGGCGATCAGGTTGTCCAGCTTCCAATGGGAGGCTGACATCACGGCTTCCCAGGTCGAACCCTCGTTCAGTTCGCCGTCCGACAGTAGGTTGTAGACGAAGGAGGGCGAGGCTTTGCGCTTCAGACCCAGGCACGCGCCGACGGCAATGCCCAAGCCCTGGCCGAGCGAGCCGCCGGTGATTTCCATGCCCGGGGTGTAGGCCGCCATGCCTGACATCGGCAAGCGGCTGTCGTCCGCGCCGTAGGTTTCCAGTTCATCCAGCGGAATGATCTCGGCTTCGATCAGGGCGGCGTACAGTGCGATCGCGTAATGGCCGATGGACAGGTAAAAACGATCACGCTGTTCCCATTCAGGGTCTTCGGGCCGATAGCTCAGCCCATGGAAATACGCCACGGCCAGCAGGTCAGCGGCCCCGAGTGCCTGGCCGACATAGCCCTGGCCCTGAACCTGGCCCATGCGCAAGGCGTGGCGGCGGATGTTGTGAGCGCGCTGTGCCAGGGTTTTGGCTGAAGCGGATGAGGGTTTAGTCGTCATGCTGAAAACTCCTATAAATCAACGATTGACCAGGGCCGCGGGAATGCGCAGTACCAGCAAGGCGCCGCCAATCAGCACGGCGGTGATCAAATACATGCCGATCGCGCTGGAACCGGTTTGCGTGGTGATCCAGCCAATCAGGTAGGGCGAGCAGAAGCCGGCGAGGTTGGCGAAACTGTTGACTGCCGCGATGCCTGCGGCGGCGGAAACACCTCCCAGCAGGGTGGTAGGCAGCATCCAGAACATGGAAGAGGCAGACAGGATGCCGGACGCCGCCAGGCACAGACTCAGGATGGACAGCAC
Source organism: Pseudomonas morbosilactucae (assembly GCF_023241665.1). NCBI lineage: Bacteria > Pseudomonadati > Pseudomonadota > Gammaproteobacteria > Pseudomonadales > Pseudomonadaceae > Pseudomonas > Pseudomonas morbosilactucae. Next base: position 57,544 of record NZ_JALQCX010000024.1, read on the forward strand.
CACATTGCCCCCGAGCAGCGCGGCCAAGGTCAAACCCAAGGCGCCGGCAATCATCGGGCCGATCAGATGCCAGCGCCGTTCACGGTGTTTGTCACCGCTGCGCCCCACCAGCAGCATCGCCGCAATGGCACAGAGGTAGGGCAGGCTGGTGAGGAACCCGATGTGCAGCGGATCGGAGACGCCGGCGTTGCGCACCAGGGTCGGTAGCCAAAAGGTGATGGCGTACTGGCCCATGACCACACAGAAGTAAATCGAGGCCAGCAGCCAAAGACGGCGGTCACGAATGAACTCCCCCACAGAGGCATGGGTGACTTTCTGTTGGTTGTCCTCGGCCAGCTCTTTGGCGATGAGCGCTTTTTCATCGTCGTCCAGCCAAGTGGCTTGATGCACACCGTCCTTCAGATAGCTCAACACCAGCAACCCGACCACGACCGTTGGTATCGCTTCCAGGACAAACATCCACTGCCAGCCGGCCCAGCCGTGTACCCCAGCAAAGTGAGTCATGATCCAGCCGGACAGCGGGCCGCCGACCATGCCGGAGAGCGGGATGGCGATAAACCACAGCACCGTCATGCGGGCGCGTCGGTAGGAAGGGAACCAGTAGGTCAGATACAGCAACAGGCCAGGTGCCAGACCGGCTTCGGCGATGCCGAGCAGAAAGCGCAGCACGTAAAACTGCCAAGCGGTTTCGACAAAGGCGAACAACGCGGAAATGATGCCCCAGGTGATCATGATGCGTGCGATCCAGACCCGCGCACCGACCTTGTGCAGGATAATGTTGCTCGGCACTTCGCACAGGAAATAGCCGATAAAGAACATGCCGGCACCCAGTCCATAGACCGTTTCGCTGAGTGCCAAGTCGTTCATCATTTGCAGCTTGGCAAAACCGACGTTAACCCGGTCTAGATAAGCGCACAGGTAGCACAGCATCAAGAAAGGCATCAGGCGCCAGGCGGTTTTACGGTAGGCATTGGAGCGCACGGTCGAAACCGCTTCGAGCGACAGGGTTGTCATGATGGTCTGATCTCTTGTTTTTATTGACCGCCAGGCCCGTAGGCCTGGCTGCGTCGTCGATCCAGATCCGCACGGGCCGTGGGGCCCGCCAGGTGTCATCAGTGAATCAGCATGCCGCCGTTCACATCCAGCGTGATGCCGGTGAGGTAGGACGATAAGTCGCTGGCCAGGAACAACGCAGCATTCGCCACATCCTGGGCTTCACCCAGGCGCCCCAGGGGGATGCCATCGATGATCGCGTGGCGGCGCTCGTCCTGCATCAGGCCGCCGGTGATGTCGGTGTGAATCAAGCCCGGCGCGATGGAGTTGACGCGAACCTTGTCCGGCCCCAGCTCCCGGGCCATGGCTTTGGCCAAGCCCAATACGCCCGCCTTGGCAGCGCTGTAATGTGGGCCGCCAAAAATGCCGCCGCCCCGTTGGGCGGAAACCGAGGACATGCACACGATGCTGCCGCAGGTTTGTTGGCGCATGAGCGGGATCACCGCCTGCGACATCAGCAAGGTGCCACGCAGACTGACGTCCAGCACTTTGTCGTAGTCGGAAGGCCGGATATCCAGGGTCTTGAGCGGTTGGGTAATACCGGCATTGTTGACCAGAACATCAATGCGGCCGTAGTGCTGGATGATGTGGGCGACGGCGCGCTGTACCTGCGCTTCGTCCGCGACGTTGGCCGCCAGGCCCAGATGGCCCTCGCCCAGGGACGCGGCGGCATCACGTGCGGCGGCCTCGTCCAGATCCAGGATGACGACACGAGCACCGTGTTGCGCGAAGGTGGTGGCGGTAGCCCGGCCAATGCCGCGAGCGGATGCGGCGCCGGTGATGATGGCGACTTTGCCTTGAAGAAGCATGGAAGGAGCACCTCAGATTGTTTTTATTGGTTCGACTCGTTACGAATCGATGGCTCAGCTTGTCTTCCGGGCCCACCTTGAGCAATGACGTGGGTTTCATTGGGTGCTGAAAAAAATTCAGCACTCGCCATGTCTTTGCTCGAATGCTTGAATAGCCAGATGCCCGGCCCATGCCACTTGCAGCGGAGTCACTGTCATCATGCGTTATTCCAGCGATGCTCCTGCGTTACTGCCTCCCCTGAAAGCTATTCAGGCCTTTGAACAGACAGCACGCTTTGGCAATGTCGCTCGGGCGGCCGAATTGCTCGACCTGACCCCCTCGGCGGTCAGCCATCAGTTGGCCAAACTGGAAGCGATGATCGGCCGGCAGCTGTTTTTCAGAACCGCCCGCGGCGTGACACTGACACCGGTAGGTGAGCAGTACCTCAAGGAGGTTTCGGGCATCCTGCACAGCCTGGCCGTAGCGACTGAACGCGCCACCAGTGACGTCAGCCTGGATTGTCTGCGCCTGCATTCATCACCCAGTTTTGGGCTGCTGTGGCTGATGCCACGCCTGGAACAGTTTCGCCTGACGCATCCCGATATTCAGCTCAATCTGTCGTGCTCCTATGAGTCGTTGCACTTCAGCCGAGACAAGATTGATGTCGACATCCGCCATGGCATGCCCAACTGGCCCAGTTACGAAGTGCGGACCATAGGCGATGAAAACATTGCGGTGATGGCCTCGCCCAAACTATTGGAAAAGCGCCCGATCGGGGGGATTGCGGACTTGCTGGACAGCAATCTGATTCTGTCGGAAGCGACATTGGTCAAGTGGCCGCAGTTGTTTGCCCAGCACGGTATGTCACGCCCAGAAAAACCCTACACCCTCAGCTTTGACCGCTCGTACATGACGCTGGAGGCCGCCAGCCACGGGCTCGGTTTCGCGCTTGAAAGCACGCTGCTGGCGCAAGACTATCTGGCGCGGGGGGCGTTGGTGGAAGTGCTGCCGCACTTGAGCGCCGCCATCACCGCCCACCACTTGGTATTCCCCCGGGCCCACTCCAACTTTCCACGGGTCAGGCGATTTCTGGAGTGGATGCAGAAAGAGTTGGGGCATGATTTTGCTTATTAGGCGCCGCGCAGTCGCTCGATGATTCTGCGGGCACGGTTGGCACCGACGTCGACATGAATATCGATCATCGGCCGTGTGCCGAAGCGGCACATGTTCTGGTACTGCGCCTCGATCACCAGCTTGTCTTCGTCGAACGTCAGCATGGTCTGCTCGACCACCTTGGCTTTGACGGCCTCAGGATCCGTTTCTGGATTGGTGGCCATGGTCCAGAAGTAGTGGCTGGTGGTTTCCGTTTCCGGGGTCACCCCGTGAAAACCACGCATATGGAAACCGGCGCGATCGGGGTTGTTCAGGTCGTCGGTGCCCACGTCCACCGCGCCGGTCCAGATGCGCAGGTGATTGATGTGGAACTCGATCTCTTGCCAGCGATCGACGTGGCCCTTGAACGGGTAGGCCGCGGTGTAGGTCGGCGGCGGAACGGAGTCGGGCATATGGCGAACCACGCGGACCATCGACTCGTCACCGTCCACCCTCATCTGCGCGTTCATGTGGATGCTGGCGTTACCGCCGATGGTGCGCAAATGGACGTAGCCCAGGTGGCTGAGGTCCATGAGGTTGTCGTGGATGAGTTGATAGGGCGCGTCGTAGTGATAGACATCCCCGTCGAACAAGTATTTACCGCTGCTGTGGACGTCATAGGTCGGCGGTGCGAATGTCGGCTGCGGATGATCGGCGCTGCCAAACCAGATCCAGATGATCTGGTCCTGCTCCCGGACGTGGTAAGCGGGCACCTTGGCTTTGCTCGGAATCTTGTCCTGGCCGGGGATTTCAATGCATTGCCCCCCTTGGTTGAATAGCAGGCCGTGATAGCCACAGCGCAAGCCTCGCTCTTCCAGCGTGCCGTTGGACAGTGGCAGGGCCCGGTGACAGCAACGGTCCTCCAGTGCGGCAACCTGGTTATCGGCGGTGCGAAAGAGCACCACCGGTTTGTTCAGCAACGTGCGGCCAATGGGCTGATCCTTCAGCTCCCAGCCGAGCGCCGCGACGTACCACTGATCGAGGGGGAAACTCGGCAAGGCGGCCGGGGCAATGTCATGGGCAAGGGGCAGGGTAGACGTCGTCATAGGGTTCTCCGGCGAGCGATCTTTGCTCGGGTCAGGGTCAAAGGTCCAATACCAGGCGCGGCGATTTGGCACGTGAGCAGCACGGCGTGAAGCGGTCATTGGCGGCGTGTTCTGCGGCGGTCATGAACTGGTCGCGATGATCACCCACGCCGTCGAGCAGACGGGTGACACAGGTGCCGCAAACGCCTTGCTCACACGAGGACTCGATGTCAATTCCGGCCTCATCGAGCACCTCGAAAACCGTGCGGTCGGCGGGTATGTAGAAAACCTGCCCGCTGCTGGCTATCTGAACTTCGAAGGGCGTGTCGCCCCCTGGGTCGACAGGGGCGGCGGCGAAAAACTCCCTGTGCACCTGGTCTTCGGGCCAGCCAGCTTCCTGGGCCGTGTCGAGGATGAACTTCATAAACCCCGTCGGTCCGCAGACATACAGGTGGCGTGTGCTGTCCGGCGCGGCCAGTAGCGCGCAGGCATCGAGCTTCTGTTCGGGCGAGCCGCTGTCGTCATGCAAATGCACGCGACTGGCGAACGGCGCTTGCCCGAGCCATGGGATAAACGCGGCGCGTTCGCTGGATCGAAAGCTGTAGTGCAGCTCGAAATCCGCACCTTGATGGTGAAGCTCGTGGGCCATCGCCAGCATCGGCGTGATGCCAATGCCGCCGCCGAACAGCAGGTGACGTTTGGCTGAACGAGATAGGGCAAAGAGGTTGCGCGGCGCGCTGATGCTGAGGGTCTGCCCTGGGTCGACGTGCTCGTGCATGGCGCTGGAGCCGCCCCGCGAGGCGGGGTCCTTGAGCACACCGATCACATAGCGATGACGCTCTTGGGGGGCATTGCACAGCGAATATTGGCGGGTGAGGCCGCTGGCAAGGTGAATGTCGATATGTGCACCGGCTTCGAAAGGCGGCAGTGTGCTGCCGTTTGCGGCGCACAGCTCGAAGCTGCAGATGCCTTCGGCTTCAACGGCTTTGCGGGTGACCTTGACTTGAAGCATGACTTCTCCCTCCACACTGAAGTGGCTGCTGAAAAATAGGGGGGCGAAAAGACCGAGTGCTGGAAAACTCAGCCGGGAGAGAAGGCGCAGGGAAGGGGGGAAGTGGCGGGCACCAGGGTTGGGCACAGTCGGCAAGGGTTCATAAGCAAGACCTGATAATTATTTTTTGAGGTTGTGCTACGGCGTATCATGCGGGCCATTGCCCGCACTGCTTGGCGGAGTAAATCCTCAGGCGAATTGGTTGCGGTGTCAACTAATTTCAAAGCTGCTCGACCTACGGTGTTTTCTTGATGCCTACCGATACACAGTTGAACCTGTCTCGCTATGTCCCTGGTCTATTGACGTTCCTGGCCAACAAGCTCGCCACTGGCGCATCCCAGTGTTATCGCAAGCACTTCGGCATTGGCGTGGTGGAATGGCGGATGCTGTCGATGCTGGCCGTCGAGACAGACATCACCGCCAATCGCATCTGCCAGGCTATCGGGCTCGACAAGAGTGCGGTCAGTCGTTCGTTGCAGACGCTGGAAGCGGCGGGGCACATCACCAGTCAGTTGGATCCCAAGGATGCCCGGCGTTACACCGTCCGATTGACCGCCAGCGGTCAAGAACTGCATGACCGCGTGATTAAAGTGGCGCTCGAGCGAGAGTCCCGTCTGCTCAGCGGGCTCTCTGCAGCCGAGGTCGACACCCTGGTTGACTTGCTCGGTCGCCTGCATCTGCAAGTGCCGAACGTAAACAGCTATGAGCCCACGGATGAATGAACCAGGACCGAGCCCGCGCCAGGCTAGGGCTGATCAAGAGTACCCAACGAGCGATACCAGTCTGCATAGGGTGTGTTCACCACCTGACGCCTGTTGAAGTCCGGGGCTCCATCGTCCCACCAGACAGGCCCGCGCTCCCCGAGGGCAACCTTGGCCGTATCAACCCGCGCCCTTGCTGTCATTAACTGCTCAGGATCGCCAGAAGCCTTCGCGGCCTTTACCTCACGGCGAGCTGCCATCAAGTCATTGACCCATCGCTGCCGCACATCCTCACTCAGCGAGGGGTTGCTGCACCGCCACAGCTGCCCTTTGACCACAAAGTATCGATTATCAGGCGTTGTCGGATGCATCACTGAAGCTCCATGGCGTGGGCGCGCGGCCCTTGATGTGCAGGCACAGCGCAGATAGGCAAAACATTTAGCAACCGTAAAGCTACCATGCAGGCCAATGACGCCCAGGCGGCTTTGGTTTGATCTGCTCACAAGGACCCTCTACTCGATTCGCTCAGCCGCGCCCAGCGGTTCCAGCGAACGAACAGGGTAAAAAAACTGCATCTCATCGTTATGTGAAGAATGAATCGTCCGCTGTTTGTATCGCTAGATGGCCCCAAGGGTGCCGGCAAAACCACATTGTTGGAGGCCATCACGACAGTACTGAGGGCGGACCACAAAAAGGTGATCCGACTGTGCGAGAAAAAAAGCGATCCCTTTAGGGGGGAAACCATGAGCCTGGTAAACACACTGGTCAGAAATCCCAGCCGGGATTTGGAGTGGGCGGTTTGTGAGCGCTTTGCTGAAAGCCGGGCCTGGATTTCCCAGCAGGTGCTGCCTAAACAGCCACCCGGCAGCATCATCTTGATCGATCGCTGGTACCCATCTGACGCGGCGTTTCGCCGGATAATCCCGTTCGCAGAGATCTTGCAGCTGAACATGGATCGAAACGTACAAGTGCCAGACCTGCATGTCGGCGTTGTCACGGACCCTGATATTTCATGGGCGAGGGCAGCGGCAAGAGGGCGTGGGCTGAGCAGTACCGTGATGCATCGGCTGGAAGAACACATCGCCTGTACCCAGTCGTTCGAGCAGGCGATTGCAGATCACGGCTGGGTGTTATGCCGTAATGAAGGAACGATTGAAGCGGCAACGATGCAGGTGGTTTCTGAGATTTATAGCGTTCTTTGATGTTTGGACGGGGTTGTCGAAACCATAAGAGCCTGATGGGTTTCTTTATCAAGCCCAAGGGGAGGGGAGGCGCCAAAGAATGGTCTGCGGCCCAACCCCAGGTCATGGAGCCCGTTTTTTCCTGAGCCATTGATGCCCGCCATCGCTGCTGCGAATATCTGCAAATGGGCTTAAATCATGAGTACCCAAAAGCCTGGATGGGTCTAAGCGTCAGCAACCAGCGGCTTGTTTTATTCCACAACTGCAGAAGGCTTAACTATGTCAATAAAACTGCGTCTGTTGTTGCTGGTCGGTACCAGTGTGTTCACGGCCCTGATCATTAGCCTGACGAACTACTTGGGCAATAGCCGAATGGAAGCCGCGATGATTGGCAATGAGGTCAGCATGAGCGCGCTGAGCAATCATCTGGAGGCTGACATGATGCACGATGCGCTTCGCGCCGATGCACTGGCAGCGATGCTGGTCGGCCTGGGCAAAGGTGTCAGCAGCCGAGAGGAGGTCCTGGAGGCACTTAATGAGCATGCTGCGAATTTTCGCAAGGCGCTAGGGGATAACCTTGAGCTTCCCCTCGACGATAATCTCAAGGCAGCACTGAACAGCATCAAGCCGAGCCTCGACAATTACATAGCCTCCGGTGAACGGATTGTCAGTGTGGCAATGAACGATCCGGTAGGAGCGCAAGAGGAACTGGGTACATTTATCAGCGCCTTTACCCAGTTGGAAGGCAAAATGTCGAATCTGAGTGAGTTGATCGAGAACAACTCCAAAGTGAGTGGAGAGCACACTCGACAGGCTATCCGCAGCGCCAATCTCACCCTCTGCGTTGTGCTGGTACTTGGCTTGTTGCTGCTGGTCGCCCAAGGCTACTGGGTGACAAGAAGCATCATGAAGCCCTTGCACGTTGCCCGGCAGATTGCCGATAGCATTGCTCATGGCAACCTCAGCGAATCGATCCCCGAACCGGCTAATCGCGACGAGGCCGGCATGCTGATTCGCAGCCTGGCGGTCATGCAGCGTGACTTGCGCGGCATGATTGAGGTCGTGCGCAACAATGCTCAGGGCGTCACCCGTATGAGCCAGCAGTTGAGCCAGGGCTGTCATGAAGTTGCCACCAGCAGTCAACAGCAGAGTTCCGCGGCAGGCACGATGTCGGCTGCCACCAGTGAAATGACGGCGAGCATCGAAGAGATTACCCGGCATGCCGGGCATGCGCTGGAAATGGCCAGTGGAGCCGAGGCACTGGCCAAGAACGGCGGCCGTGTTATTCATCAAGTGGTGAGCGATATGGACGAGATTGCTCGTTCAGCTCAACAGTCAGCGCAGGTGATTCGCACGCTGGACAAGGAATCCGAAGGGATCTTCAGCATTATTCAAGTCATCAAGGGTATTGCTGACCAGACCAACCTGCTGGCGCTCAATGCGGCTATCGAAGCGGCCCGCGCCGGTGAGCAAGGGCGAGGCTTTGCCGTTGTAGCCGACGAAGTACGGAGTTTGGCGGGACGTACCAGCGCATCCACTCAGGAAATAGCCAGCATGGTTGCACGCATCCAGCAAAACACTCGCGAAGCCGTGACCAGCATGGAAGCCGGTGTCGCCCAGGTCGATAAAGGCATGGCCGTCACTGCCGATGTGGAGCGTGCGATCCGGGAGATTCTTGATGCGACGCTGAGCACCACCCAGTTGGTCAACGACATTACCCGCACCATCGGTGAGCAGGGCCTGGCCAGTAACGAAATTGCTCATCAGGTAGAAATGATTGCCGGCATGTCTGCCGCGAACACCCGGATTATTGGCCAGACCGCAGGTGCCACCGATGAACTGACGGCGCTTGCAAGTCAGCTCACGCAATCGGTGGATCGTTTTCGTCTTTGATTGAATAGGCTGGGGCTAAGTGACTTAGCGACGCTCCGGCCGAATCGAGTTTATGACTTGCAGCACCCTATGAGCGCCAGGTGGTTTTTTTCATGACAAAAGCTCGGGTGTTTCGCGTAAACAGGGACGCTGGAGTCTTGCCCTTTCGGGGCTTGACCTGATGCCGCTATCTGCTGTTGAATGCGCGCCCTGAAGCCTCTGCAACCTTTTCTCCAAGTGGTGAAGCCAGTGCCCTACGCCAGCCAACACGCCTGATACCGACGACGGTCCATCCTGCCTGATGGCTGCCCGTGCCTGTACGCGGCGGCGCTTCATTGCTATGCCTGCCTGATCCTGTCGTTGGTTTTTCTCTATTTTCGAGGACAAACCCATGTACATGGATACTCGTGCCACCGCGCACAACCTGGAACTGCTCAAATACCCCCGCACGCCCCACCTGCAAGGCTCGCGCCTGCAGGATGGCGACACTGATACTGGCCAGGTGCGCTATGCCGCCCTGGCCGGGCAGTGGCTGGTGGTGGAAGAAAAACTCGATGGCGCCAACGCCGGCATCAGCTTTACCGCAGGCGGCGAGTTGCGCCTGCAGTCACGCGGTCACTACCTCACCGGCGGTGGGCGCGAGCGCCAGTTCAATCTGTTCAAGCAGTGGGCCTCGGCCCATGAGCACTGGTTGCTGGAGCGCCTGGAAGACCGCTTCGTGCTGTATGGCGAATGGCTGCACAAGAAGCACTCGGTGTTCTACGACCGCTTGCCACATTACTTCTGCGAGTTCGATGTGTGGGACCGCGCCACAGGGCTGTTCCTCTCCACCGCGGCGCGCCGGTGCCTGCTTGAGGGGGGGCCGGTGCTTGCGGTGCCGGTGCTGTACGAAGGCCCGGCGCCGCGCCGGCATGCCGAACTGATGGCGCTGGTGAGCGATTCGCTGGCCAAGACCGCGCGCTGGCGCGAGGTGTTCGAGCAGGTGGTACGCCGTGAAGGCCTCGATCTGGCCCGTGCGTGGCGCCAGTGTGACCGCTCCAGCCGCATGGAAGGCCTGTACCTGAAGCTCGAGGATGAGCAGCAGACCCTTGGCCGGCTCAAGTGGGTACGGCAGGACTTCGTCCAAGCCATCCTCGATGCCGACCAGCACCATGCCAATCAACCCTTTATCCCCAATCAACTGGCCGACGGCGTCGATCTCTATGCGCCGCGCCTGTCCATGGACTGGCAGGGCCCACGCCTAGGCTACTGAAGGAGCATCCCGAAATGGATATTCGACAACTGCAACAACTGGTCCCCGAGCCGGGGTGCGATATGGACGCCGCCGCCTGCCTGGTGGCTATTCCGGCTCTAGCGCGCCTGGCCGACACACCGCAAGACCCGACCTACCACGCCGAGGGCGATGTGTGGATTCATACCCGCCTGGTGGTCGAAGCATTGCTGACGCAACCCGCCTACCAGCAGGCCAGCGCCGAGCAGCGTTTTGTGCTGTTCTTCGCTGCCCTGTTGCACGACATCGCCAAGCCTGACACTACGGTGATCGACCCGGATACCGGGCGTATCGGCCAGCCCGGTCACTCACGCCGGGGCGCGGTGGATGCGCGGCTGCTGTTGTGGCGCGCCGGCGTGCCTTTCGAGCTTCGCGAGCAGATCTGCCGCATCATCGCCGTGCACCAGGTTCCGTTCTTCGCCCTGCTGGGTGATCGCAGCGGCCGCAGCGCTGAGTTCTTGTTGCACAAACTGTCCTGGGAACTGCCGTTGTGGATGCTCTGTGCCGTGGCCGAGGCCGATATGCAGGGCCGCGATTACGCCGGCAAGGTCGATGTGCTGAGTGCCATCGAACTGTGGCGCGAACTGGCGGAGGAGGAGGGCTGCCTGCACGGGCCGCGGGCCTTTGCCGACGACTACACACGCATTCAGTACCTGCGTGGCGCCCGGGTACATCCCGACTACCCGTTGCATGCGCCGCAGGGTTCGTCGGTGGTCATGCTCTCGGGCCTGCCGGCCAGCGGCAAGGACACCTGGACCGCACAGCACTACCCGGATCTGCCTGTGGTGTCGTTCGACGACGCTCGCCAGGCCCTTGGCCTGCGCCATGGACAGAACGAGGGCGCCGCTGCGCATTACGCCATCGACCGGGCCAAGGCCCTGTTGCGCGAGCACAAACCCTTTGTGTGGAACTCGACGCACCTGTCGACGCAGATGCGCAACCGCACTCTGGACTTGCTCTACGGTTACGGCGCGCAGGTGGAGATTCTTTACCTGGAGCGCCCCGAGGACGAGATCATGCGGCGCAACCAGAAGCGCGACACCTCGCTGCGCAACGATGATATCCGCCGCATGCTGTTCAAGTGGGAAGTGCCGCTGCCGACCGAGGCACACCGGGTTGTTTATCAGGCAGTGACGGGATAAGCGGTCCTTATGGAGAGTCAAAGAAAATAAATTACTGCGGGGTAAAAACTGCTTTTGATTTTTATGAAAGTAGATTTCATGACGCCATTTGCGCTGAGGAAATTGTGAGGGTCTTTGCTGTTCCCGGGACTTGCAGCTGATCAATGCCGATATAATCTTTCATTTAACAAGTGGGCGATGTCAGATGTTCATAAGCCGCTCTCAAGCCAATTGCACTTGGTTCAACACACTTAAAATGAATGTGCTTGTTCATCGATTCATGTTCATGGACTAGGCTTCCCGCTCGTCTGGTCGATCCTACCTCTTGCCGCTACTCCAGCGGTGAGGATGCTGCGGTAGATGGGCAGGCATTCGCGTTGGGGGGGATTGATACTGGCCGATGGTGGCAACCGAGCGAGCCGTTTGGTACAGCCATTTAGACCGGGCATTCCCAATGACTCAGATATCGGATCGCCACCACCGCGCCGCCGAACCGCGCCCAGAGCTTTCATCATTTCGGAAATGCGCTGCAAGCTGTCGTGAACCAAGCCCGCATCGCGGGTCTCGGCCCTGTGGGCTTTCATCCTGCACGCCTTCGACCGGGGCGGCCTGCGCGCTCCGCTTGCTTTCGCATACTCAAAAGTTAGTAAAGGTCTTCCTTTTTTTGCCTATCAAGTGACATGTCTATCTGATTCCAAAGACGATTCAAGGTTTCTGCGGTTTTTGAGAATGATGCGGGGAGTCGGCCATTGCTTAATGCAATCATTCTATGAATAAGTAATATGGCTTCTTCATTAGCGGCATGCTGTTCTAAAGATTTTGGACTGTCTGTTGATAACCATGCTACCCCCGAACTGTCTATAAAACTTTGAAGTGAGTTCATTGTGGTTTTGGCTAGAGAGGCGAGGACGTTGTTGCCATCAGCGGCGATCTTTTCGAGCTTTAATTTTGAAGCTTTGGTTAGTCTGTCGGTGGTGCGATCCAGTTCTATTTTTGCTCCTTTGGGCGTGTCATAGTTGAAGTCTGCATCTATGACTTTCCAAAGGATTTCTTCGCTTTCTACATTTACTGCGCATAATATTACTGGTGTTGTTATTTTTTTCCAATATTCAATGTGCTCTCGATCTGGGTATATGGTGTTTGTCCCATCTTTGAAAGGAGTGTCAGTGGATTTTATCTGAACTTTGACGATTTTTCCTGAGGAGGAGTTGTCCTCGAGCATTACCTCGAATTCAGCGTCTATCCCTAAATCAATTTCCTGGCCACGACACGGCCATTTGAAAAGCTTTATGAATTCCTTCTTTACAATTAACTCGCCCATGTCACCGATTTGCTGATTATCGGAGTAATGCATTTTGTTCCCTTGAGGTGGTCAGTTAAGCTCAACGAGCATAGCGAGATGATGAAAGAAGCAATCACCTTATTTTTCTCAGTCGATTGTGTCTGTAGTGGTCTAATGAAGCCGGACACCCATTTAGGCGAGAATGCTCGACAGATCGAGGTGTCAGATAACCAAACAACGGCGCTCCTTTACTCCTGAATTCAAGCCCGAGGCCGCCGACCTCGTGCTCAAACAAAACTGCAGCTCCATCGAAGCCAGCCGTTCACTCGGCATTGGAGGGCTATCGAACTGCGCGAGATCAGCCATTTTTTGATGCATCGCTACAACTGGATTCGGCCTCACCAATTCAACGAGGGGTTGGCACCAGCGCGGTCCGAGGAAAAACTTAACGTCGTGTCCGGGATTAGTGACCACTACAACTCACCTACATCAGTTGTACAGAGTTTGCCAGGCGCCTCTCATTTCCGAAAAGCGTTGTGTAAAAGCGTTGCTCGATGCCGTAGATCAGCAGCTTTAACTGATAATCGCTGCCAATATCGAAGACGCCTTTGGCTTTGTCGAAATCAAGGTGGCCGGCGCAGTAGTCGTCGATGTAGCTGACCATCGCAGCTCGCTGGCTAGACGGAAGCGCTGCAAGGGTCGCCATCGCCAATCCAATGCGCTTCCTGTTCGGTGTAGACACACGTGCCGCCTCAAAATTGTTTGAAAGCTCAATAAAGGGCTCATCAAGGAATTTTTCCACTTCCTCATGAGTTGCTTCTTTGAACAGCTGGCCGATCCCTTTAAAAATGCTAGAGATCGTGGCCAGACTTTTGAAAACCAGCGAATCTGTTTTGGGCAGGTAAATAGCGTCCGGCGTTGCGTTAATCACAATTCGCAACTGTCCGTCGTCTAGCTCCGCGACCTCTCCGAAAGTGATACTTTTTCGGGACACTAGCAGGGACGGTGTCACTTTTTGAAAGTAGAAGGAGTCATTCTGGACACTACACAGCCATGTGATTTTATCAAACTGGTTTTTCTTGAGTTCGACATGATTTTTGCTGTCGAACGGCTCTTTCAGAAAATCGATGCAGAACGGCTGCCCTGAAAAACCAGGAATCACAAACCAGGAGTCTTCATCCAGATTATGGTCAGGCTCATAAGGTACGCAGGCTGCCGCGTCGATAACGATTTCTGCATAAAGTTTACTGTCCGAAAGAACCTTTACGATGGCATTCTTTTGGAGACGTTTGATTTTAGCGAGGACAAAGTCCATTTTCAGCCTCTATCGATTAGAGTGTAGTCATTAATGCGGTACACCTTGTCAATCACGACCTCCTTAGGAGTCCGAAAGCTTTCCTTGCTAATCAAGAAAAGCGTGACATGAGACGAGGTGCTCACGTTGTAAAACTCATATCCGTATAGCAAGAATAGAGGATTGAAATACAGCGCTTGTGATCGGTATGTGAAGATAAATAGTATCAAATACACAAACACTAGAGTCTGAAAGCTATTGATGCTAAGCGCCACGAAGAAATAACCCAAATAGCTTGGCAAAAAGCTATTATTCGCATGCTCAATGCTCACAACCTGCCCAGATTGAAAGGTGTCACTTCCCAGTCGTCTGCTTAGTCTTAAGCTGAGGCCTGTCAGTACGATAGGAATGGCAAGATACAGGGCATAGGAGAGTCCACTAATGGCAGTTCTCAACCCGGGCAAGCTCGGATCTGCGATAAACCCACCAAAGGTGATTTCACGCTGAACCAGATACACAATCACCAGCAGGGACGTCGCGTTGAAGGTCAGCAGTAATCTGAATAGCGTGTTGAAGTCCACTCAAAAATCATCCGTAATCATTTTCATCCTCTGATGGCAGGATGCTACCAAGAAGCGTCGGGGCTCGCCAGTTCTGGCCTATGACTGTCAATTAGCTTTTTTACACCCTTTATCTAAGCCTGAGATGCCCTGCATGAGCGGACACGTGCGTTGAGATGAAAGGTTCCGGGCGCGCAGACCTACCAGATTGAAGACGCACGGGAAGGTGAGCACGTCCGCGTACTTGTCGCGGATTCAGCTGAGTAAATCAATCAGGTACCCGCAAGATGCCGGATGTGAAGGAGATCGTCGCGGTGCTTGCAGCACAGTTCATCCATGACCCCGGACTCCAGATTCGGGTCAATGGTACGCCTCTGACCCTGGCCAAGCTTGAGCAGCATGCTCGAACGCACACCCTGAATCTGAGTGAGGGTAGGCTCACAAAAGTCATCGTCATCAATTCAACGCAGCAGAACCATTCATCTATCTGACTGTACGCTCGTGGGCGTTGCTCATATGTCCTTAAGCGTGTAATCAATTGGATGGGCTCGACCATGCTGGGCCATTTACGATCGTATTGACATAAGGTGCTGGGTTACTGAATAAATGCGTCGAGCAACCAGCGATGACCGGGGAGGGCAGCGATCCATTGAGTGCATTTGGCAAATTATCGATGCCTCCTGGTAACCGCCGGCCATTGCAATGCAATGGCTGGGCGCCGATCTGTGGTAGTGCCAAGTAGAATTTTAGTTCACCTTAAAGCCTGGCGGTGCGAAACCTCGACACATCGCATCTTCCAGCATCCGCTGCAGTTACTCACTCACTAGCCAGTAAGCTTTTGCCGAGCCCTGACGTGCGTAGCCTATGCAGAACGCCATCAAATCGCTCATGCGCTCATCAACCATAGTGCGCCGAATACCAGGTTGAACGCCTACCACCGTGAAGGTAAGAGCTGTTGCAGGTGTTGACCGCAGCAACTCGTAGGTTTCATCCCTGTCCCCGCTGACAAAGTACGAAGGAGATGTGTGTCTGCGATGCATGCGATCTTCCATATGATGCAGCAAGGTCGCGACGTTGCAGAAGTAAGCTGACTTTACCAGCTGTCCCGCAACCTCATACACATCACCAACTCGCCCTCCATTAGCTGGCCCTCCTGCACCTTTACAGTGATAGAGGGTTACGTTCACTTCATGGGCTGCATTGACAGTAACGCAGATGTAGTCGGCGGCCTCGCCTGAGCGATGGTCGTAATACAAACACCGGAGATCTGGAAGCGTGAGAAGGTATTGCTCCAAGTGCTCTTGCACAGTTGCTTGGCCATCGAGCTCTGCACGTCGCGCCAGTGTGCGAGGCTCCTGATTGTTCGGCAGGAACTCCACCTCGATCGCGCAACCTGTCCAATCGATTGACTCCGCATCACCTGGAGCAAGTGCGAGGGATCTGAGAAGAGGGGCAGCGATTTTGTTTAGCCCTTCAAACGAAGACTTATCTGTTGCATAGAAAATAGGAGGGTACTCACTAAGCCAATCGGCCAATGGCATCCAGCCATCCTGGCTAGACTCGATCGTCATTGTGGCATCTGGTTCCAGGCAGCGAATCAGTTGGCCACCCTCAAGACTCAGGCGCATACGGATCTGCCCCTCAGCATGAACGATCGAAAAATTCAAGTGCCCGGCTTGTGGATCGCACTCAAAGCCCTGGATATCCCACTCCACAAGCCTGGAGGTTTGTAATTCTTGTTCCTGCGTAGCCCTGAAGTGAATACGAGGATTGCGAGTGAGGCCTTGCCGCGACCAGTTGGCTGCCATCACCGCTTCTGGTAGCTCCCTAAGAGTCGTAGTGGTTCTGACCAAGTCGAGGTGTGTCTGGCTAAACGCAGCATCTCCTACGATGCGCCCATGAAGCGTCTGCACCCAGGCAAAGAAGTCAGGAACGGATAGGCGCTGATTGCTCCAGATTCTAGAGCTGCTACTGGCTCCGATGGTTTCACGCACCTGGCCGTTCATGCCACTCCCGAAGTAGTGACCCTGAGCGTAAGCGCGGCTGTCACCGGCAGTGACCGCGCGCTCGGCTTGAGGGCCAGTTAGGGTTCGATAAGTTTCGACTTGCGAATTGAAGGTCGTGTTCTGCAAGCCAACAGCAAAAAACCTCATCCCCTCCAGTCCGGCCCTCGCTCGGCTCGTTTCTTCATAGCTCAACCCTCGGCTGCCGGCGCGGCAAACGATATCCATGATGGTCAGGTACAGCTTCTCTGTCCTGAGGGTTGAGCCGATGAAGCAGTAGCTCGATTCAGGAAAATACATCAGCAAGAAGGCCTCGTGCCGAATATCAGTGAGCGTGTTTGAGGTCGACCAGTTCGGAGGTGCTTCATCTGCTGTCAATACGAGAGACAGATTGCCATGTGGCGTTCCCCACTGCTTCACAATCCGAAGCACTCGACCGACCTTTTCTCCCAGCAAGTCGAAATCCGGCCTGCGACTGCAATGAAACCCTCGGACGTGCGCGTACAAATTGAAGGACAACGCAGACACGGATTCATAGTCAGATTCAGTCATCCGACGCACCGGCAAGCTTTCGATGAATTCTTGGGCTTCAACTGCGCCCTGGATCTCAGCAAGCGCGGCATCATCAATCATCTGAGCCAGATCGACTCCCTCTCTGAGCAGAGTCGCGGTCGCCTCACGCACTCTGAATGCCGGTGCAATGAGGGTTGGGCGTCCCGTGGCGTTGTCGATCCTAGCGAACCTGCCGATGAACTGGATTGTGGGTACCAGTGATTTGTGGGGTGCGTGCAACGCGGCGACCTTGAGTTTTGGGAAGTCATAGCCTTCGCCAAACATGTCTACGCAGATGATGGCCTTCAACTCACCAGAAATGAGCTTGGCTTCAATTAAGTCCTGTTGTCGTTTGGTCAGTCGGCTGCTTATGGCGGCGACGGAAACGCCCAATTGCTCGTAGATCGGGACAAGCGCTTGCGCGGAAGATATGGTCGAGGCGCGTACGAAAAGCCTATGATCAAAACCGTTAGCAATATCTTCTTCGAGCTGTGCCACTGCAGTTTGGGCAATCACCCGATCAACGTGCTCATCATCAAGCTCGTTATCTATTGGGGCCTCCCGGAAGACGATAGGGTCGAACGCCCCTTCAGATACGGCTCTCATCACAGGATATCGGTAGACTAGCTTGCCCGGAATAACGCGGTCATCGCGCCGGAAGGGTGTTGCTGTCAAGAATATAAATCGAGCGGTCGAGTAGTGATCAAGATACGCTGCCCAGGAGTCCGCCGGCGCATGGTGAGCTTCATCGAAAATTATTACGTCAAAAAGGTCGGGCGCAGCGCCGGGGCAATCATTGGCGAAGAACTACCGGGGGTTGAGATCACGACGTCGAACTCCCGCAACTGTTCCCAAGCCTCGGGTGTTATCGGCCGCCCCGAATGCAAGTGAGCGGAAGGTAGCGGCCCGTCTTCAGGTAGCGCACCGATGCGCCTGAGTGTCGAAAGGGTGGAAAAATGCGAGTGCACCTGTTTGCGCAGAGCACTTGATGGCTCGACGACGAGGATCCGGGTTGCTCCAAGTAGAAGCGGTAGCGACATCATCAATGATGTCTTTCCATAGCCAGTGGGCAGGCAGATGATGGCAGGGTCGTCTTGCACAGAGAAATGGGCCAATGTTGCATGAATTGCGCCAAGCTGGCCCGGCCTGAAGCCGCTATTAGGCGCGTCAGCTTGCTGAAGAAGCTTGAGTGATCCCGCCTGTTTTACGAAAAAACCAGCCATTTCGACCATCCTTGGATATTTCTAACCAATCGTAATGTGCGACGGACTTTAAACAAGTGGTGAAGGTACAAATTTCTTTCAGCATCTCCTAGCTTCTGCTTGCTTCAGCAGGCACGGGGACTGAGGTGCCACCCGAGCAACTCACACTGGCTCGCTTGAGCGCGGCCCGTTCATTGTAATCAGTATAGGTGTTTGAATCGCCACTGGTTTCCAATAGACGCGACGCAATTCCAGGGCTGCAGTTCGCAAACCTCTACTGGGATCTTGTCCCAGGCCCACATCGTCAGAGCAGCTTCCGGACCAGTCATTGTAGAGAAATGGTGCCCCTCAGGCTCGACCACGCCGAAGCCGCGCACAGTCCAGCGCTTGCGGCGCCGCACTCATCGTCCGAATTTGGGCCTTTGCGCCGCTATTCGTGCTGTGGTGTAAGCGTTGGCGAACTCGGACTGGTCAATCGTGCCCCTCGTTAGGCTCTCATTGAGCTCGGTATAGATTCGCAACCCTTCGCCAGCCGCTACGGATTCCAACTGAGCACATTTCGTACCTAACAACTCGATAGCCACCCTCTCAAGGCGCTCATCCATGCGATCACCGTGATGAGACTCGACCAACAGCCTGTAAACCGCCCAGAGTCCCTTAGCGCTGGCCTTTGGCAAATGCCCCCTGAGTGCGGCGGCGATGATCAAAATGACAATGGTCTCAAGGGCCTGATCAGGGGCATCACTTTTCATGGCTGCTTTGACATGCCAGTGTCGCATCAGCGCTGCTAGCCCAATCTCAGGAAGCAAAGCCTGATCCACCAGAATACGTAGCACCGATGCTGCATGCCCCAACGCTTTCTCAAAGGTCGCGCGGTAATCCCAGAGCGCCGAGATTACTGAGATGAACCTGGGTTCTGCGTCAAGGATTTCTACGGCTTGACGTACGGTTCGTGCAGTAAAGGCAGCCGGGGGAAGCAGCCGCACAATCTCGGACAGCTGCACGATCACTCCGACCCTCCATTCGCACAGCTGCGCAATTTTGCCGGCTTTTTCAATGGGGGAGAGCTGCCCAACCTCTGTCAGTGCGGCCAGGACATCAAGCGTGCAGAAACCATCGACCTTGGAACCTGTGGCACAAAATATCCGCAGCGATTCGTCATCAGAATAGAGCCGGTACCGTTCCGGCTCTTTGCCGAGTATCTCCACGATTTCACTGTTGCTGCGCCCAATGACCCTGGCGGGCGATGCTTCGCTTGCCTCCTCTGGAGGGGAGGGCTGGAGGATCGAGGCTAGATGGGGTTTCAAGGCGTTCTGTAGCTCCAAGCATTTGCTTCGCTTTGGGCTTCCAAATACGGGGTTCGTGAACTCGGCGAGCTCCTCCATCGTGGCCCTGGCCACCGCAATTTGACCGAAGAAAGTGATGACGGCGTCGATCAGCCCCAAGTCGTTAAGGACTAACAGCGCTGTCCAATCCAGCAAAGGCACTCGCTTGCGCAGGGCATCGGCACCGATCGGTTGCCACCCCGTATCGTTGACCATCACCAAGTGATACTGGCGATCATCCCGGCTGGACACCTTGGCAACTTCCCACAGGTGCACAATATCGGAAATGTAAGACAGCACCAGTCGCGGGCGCCACGAGAAAGGGACGGTGTTTAATCCCTGCTGTAGGGATCGCTCCATCCGTTTCTGGAACGCTTCTCTGTCGGGCGTCATTCCAGTCAGTGCTTTCAGGCTTTCCACCAACTCCGTGCCAGAGGCGCCCTCTCGAATTTCGCCTCTCCAGAGCATCCGGGAATTCGGGAAATTCCTGAAAAATGCCTCAGCGCGTGTTCGGAACTGCTCTCTATCCCTGGCAAGGTCGATGTCACTGCGTCCCCCCAGTGTGCCGCTCAGGTGCATCATCAAGTAGGTGCCTTCCTGGCTCTCTACACTCTGATCCACCAATTCGCCTGCTCGTAGGGCTAGCTCCAGCAGCCGGTCGCTCGTTGGGTCGGAAAACTGGATGAGAAAGAACAGTAACTTCACGAACTCCAATTGTTCCCCTTTGGATCTCGCAGTTTCGAGCGCTCTTTCCGCTGCCTCCACGGCGTCATCGACGTAACCGCAACGTGTGGCAATCGTCGCATAGGTGTTCAGGGCCAGTGGGTCGTCAGATCCTGTGGCTACAATTTTCAACAACCGATCGCGGGCCTTTTCCGTTTCGCCCAAGTGATCAAGTGCCAACGCCTCGAAGGCCCCCATTCGATCACCAGGCTCAACCCGGACTCGATTGCTTTGACACAGCTCTACGAGGCCTTGCCAATCTTTCAAAGTCACCAAGGCCAACCCAAGCCGCGCAGCCACCGCAGGCGAGAGGACATAGTGCTCAGTGATCCTTTCGGAGAGTTGAACACACGCCTGCGCGCTTTGCGGATCGGTGGGGTCAAGCTCGTGGATGAGGGTGAGTGCAATACTGACGGGCCGATCCAGTTCCTCATACCTAACCTGCAGGGTCCTCAACGCCTCATCCTTGGCCAACCTGCTGATTTCCAACTGGAGGTAAAACTGTGCGAGGGCGGCTTCGGGGGCCAGAGCAGGATCTGCTTCGAGCAGCCCCATCCAATGGTTCACAAGGCCGGTCTGAACTGATTTGTGAGCCGAAATAGAGGCTGCGGTGACAGCCGACCCAAACAGGGGATGGCTGCGATCCACGTCACCGACGTATGCGCCAAAGCCTTGATAGCACGCCCGAAATTTACGGGTTTCATAGAGCAAAAGCGTGCTCCAGAGCTGCTTGTCAGGTGAGTCGGGCAACTGATCATTTGCCGACAACGCGAGGGTGAAGTCTGCCAACTGACCCGCAATGCCCCGTAAGACCTCATGGATATGGGGCAAGTCCGGACGCTTCTGCGCAGCATCCTTCAGGTCTGCAAGTATCGACTCTGCCTTGCCAAGGGCCGACGCTGTGGCCCCCCAGATGTCGACGAGCTGTTCTATGTTGGAACCCCAGCCAGATGCCTTTATGGACAGGACAGCATCGTTAATCGCAGCCCAGGCTTCCTCAAGCTTTTGAAGGTCTACACCCGGAAGACCTGCGGGTGGGATAGATTCACGTCGCGGCGTAGTGGCGGTGGCCACTGCGAGGGAAAATTTGGCTCGGGCCCTAAGCAACAGCAACAGTTCACGAATGTCATCGGACGCGTCACAGGCTGCAAGGCCCGCCTCGCAGTCCGTCAGGGCATTTTCCGGTTCTTCAGACAGCCAATGTGCAAACGCTCTGGCGAAAGACCGTTGAGGTTCCGCGAGCAAGTTCGCCTGCTCAACGGCCAACTCGTAATGCCCTTGCACGGCATGCAGCCGGGAGCGAATGGCAATGATGGCTGGGTCTTCACCCTCCAGTAGATCATTTAGCTCTGCAAGTGAGTCGCTATCGTTCTCGAATCGGATGCGGATCTCTGCTTCCACCTGGGCTGCTCGGAACTTGGGTAGCGGCGTTACCTCATACGCGTTCTGGTAGGAGGAGACCGCCGCTTGGTTATCTCCCGTTTGAACCTGCCAGTTGCCACGTAGGCGCCAATATTCTGCGCGCTCAAGGGTGACCGAGCCTTCGAGTTTTAGCTCTGCCTCATCGAGCTGAGTCTTCGCTCGATCCAGCGCAGTGACCCGTAGATATGCCTTGGCCTGAGTCAGGTTCCAGGCAAGCGTGTCCCGAGCTGGGTTGACCCAGTAGTCTTCCGTTGGGCCCGCCAAGGCGTTCATCAGTGCGGAGCCTCGTGCAGCCACACCTTTTACCACGCCCTGAACCAGGGTTAAGCGGTCATCTGCTTGCATCCCTGGGTGTGTTTGCTCTGCGCGCTCACTCAGGAAATGCCCCATGCGAGACAGTTCGTTCTGGTGGTGAATGTCCTCTGAGAGATCCGTAGCTCTTTTTAGTAAGTTCTTTGTGGGAGCACGAAGGGTGACGTATCTGCGTTCGGCGGACAGATCGTCGACCGAGATGCGACTCAGCTCATCCCTGAGCCAAACATAGAAAAGGGGGCAGTCGACAGGATCTTCGTTCACCGATAGGTCGCAGATCACCAAGAGCACCGGTTCTACGGCACGGGCGTAATAGCGGACAGTGGTGGCTTTCAGAGAGACCGAAATGTATTCGCCATCCGCCGTCAGGCTCGGAGAGCGGGTGCCTTTAAGTTGGATACGGAAAATATCCGTCGCGCGTTGATTCGGCGTGGTCTGCACTTGGAAGTCATAGCCATAGTCGTCAGTCCCTTCCAGGCTTTGCACTCGCCAATCCTTGGGATGTCGAGCCATCAGGCAACGTGTTGCATCGGCATTGATGTCGTGCTGATCACCCGTCCCAGGTAGAGGCCCGTCAACTGGCATGGTGCTTCCTCGGTATTATCAAAATGGGTGTTGTAGGCTTTAACGGCGTTCTGATGCAGCACTATTTGTCCTGAGTATACAGGCCGCCAAACCGCACTTGGGATCAGACTATGGGATCAATATCTCTGTATCTGGGGCTGTGAGTCAGGTTGGGTGCGTGCCTGTTTTGTACGAGACTGCCCAGAGTTTTTCCGAGGCCCGGCTCATCCAAAGCGCTCGGTAATGGCTTCCTGATGCCAGTCCGGTTACGCTGATGTGTATCAGGGAGGAGGCGCAATGAGTCAGTACCTTTTAAGTTTTGCCAGGCAGAACCTTGAGGGGCGTACTGATGCGTACCTGGTGCTTCTTTGGTGTATGTACCAGGCCAACCAAAGCAAGGGCCGCTATTCCGACCACATCAAGTCACACATCACCACGGCTTCGGATCAACTGCTGGGTCGCAACTACCAGCGGGTCGCTGCTCGCTTCAAGAAAGTGCTCGATAAAAGGCCTGAATTGGATCGGATACCCCCCTCGGGCTTGGGGGCGTTGGATTACCTGCGCGTCAGGAATTTCCGGGGCTTTGGCGAGTTTGGTGCCGACGACAAAGGCACGTTCATTCGATTCAGTAAGTTGAAAAACATTTTCTACGCACCCAATGGTGGCGGTAAATCATCGCTCTGTGAAGCCATCGAAATTTGCACCACTGGGGACATCAAGGAAGCCGCTAGGCGCAAGACCAAGGTCAAGCAGTACATTGCGCGAGGGGAAACCAAGCCCCAGCTCGCTCTCCTGGGAACGAATAAGCTCAAAATTGCGCCCAGTATCAGTTGGTCGAGCTGCTTTATTGATCGCAATCGCCTTCAGGAGTTTTCGCTCTTGGGCTCCAAAGACACAGGCAGTGGCGAAAGTGATGTGTTGGCGACCTTGTTCGGCCTGGAAGAGCTTCAGGAAGTCATATCTCGTTTCGTCCGCCCTGACAGCTTTACGCTCAAGGCATTCATGCGTGCCGACCAGGCCGAGGCCCTGACGAACCTTGAACGCGCTCGAACAGAACTTGGCCAACTGCGTAGCAAGCACAGGACAGATCTGTACGCTGCGATTTCGCAGACCTGTCAACTCTTGGGGCTGAGGGCCGATCAAGATTTCGAAATTCGTCCAAAGGTACAGCGGCTGCGCAAGACGATAGACATGCACATCCGTGGGGCAGAGCGACTGCGAGCAGCCAAAGCACCGGTGGTCATTCCCATCAAGCATGTTGCACGTACATCTGCCATCGCCAGGCGGTTGCTCAGCCGCAAGACGCAGGTCGAAACACTGTTTCTGCAAAGGGCCAGTGACGTTAACTATCGCGCTGTTTTTGAAGCCTTGGAAGCGTTGGAAGCCACCGAACAGCCGTCTGAGCAGACCTGTCCCGCCTGTTTGACGCCACTTGACCAAGTCACAGTGAACCCGTTTGAAAGGGCTCGTGATCAGATCAAAGCGCTCGAAGCTCTGGAGGCCCTGAAGCAATCCAAACTGAAAAATGACGCTCAAGTTGTCCTCTGGGCCTCAAGGATCGCGACTGGGATCAATTCCGTGAAGGCCAATGCCTATGCCGATATACCCTGCCCACTGGCGATGGACGCATTGGAAACGGTGCTCACAGAGTTCCATACGGCCACTGACCGCTCGACAGTGGCGGCGTCTGTCCTCAATGCTTTCATCGCGCTCTCTGCAGACAGCACTGCCCAGATCGAGGCCTATCTGCGTGCCTGCGAGCGCAAGCGACGGGAGGTTGATCAGGCGGAGGTTCAAGCGGCTCGTCTGGATGCACTTATCGAACACCTCAGGCAGGTCGATGAGTCGCTGAAACGACAGTTTGACCTCAAAACCCAGGCGCTAACCGAGTTCACAACCGCCAATGACAGGATGCTTGCACTGATAGGGCAGAGAACGGCTTTGCTCAACGATTCGGTGGATAACAGTCACTTCAACCAGTTGCTCAAGGATCTTGAGGCTGAATACCGAACGCTGTATGGCGACCTGCTGGACTACAAGCTAGATCTCGAGAAAGCGCGCATTACAGGGATCGAAGCCAAGGCTGCCGAGTATTACCGAGCGATCAATAACCATGATGACGACCATGAGCAGATAGAGACGCTGGCCTTTGAAAAGCTCACTGAGAGCTATCGGATCAAGATCACCAACATGGACGGATCTCTGCTGGATGCTTTTGCTGTGCTCAGCGAGGGGCATCTGAGAGCATTGGGCTTATCAATTCTCCTAGCGATGGCTGAGAAAAACAATTTTCCGCTCATTGTCTTTGATGACGTCGTCAATGCGATCGACACGGATCACCGATCCAACATCATTGATTTATTTTTTAATGATGCCTACCTGCGCCGGATCCAGATGGTGGTGACGACCCATGATCGTCTTTTCTGGGAGCGCTTCTGCATCATCGCTGACCGGCATCCTCAATCCGACCAGCACGCAAACCATGTGCTCAGCTACACGAACAAAGGCATCGTGGTCATTGATCATGCAGGCGGTTTTCAGAGAAAGGTGCACGTGGCGCTGTCGGTCTACGACGTTCGGCAAGCATTGCTGTATTGCCGGATCTGGTTCGAGTCCATGGTGCTGGAGTTCTGCATTGAAAACGGCGTCCAGGTCACCGCGAATTTCAACAAATCGCAGCTCAAGAAGAGTATGTACCTGCAGGTGAGCCTGGAACACACCTTCAAGCTGGTGGAGCCCTTCATTGACTACGACCTTTCGCATTTCAATTTCATCAAGAATGACTTGGTGAACTGGGGTGGCCAAAACCAGGAGCACCACGCCTTTGATGAAGGAAGCCTGAACTTTGTGCACTCCAAGACAAGTGGTGAGGTCCTGAAAATCTACGATGCCATCCGCTTTCTGGAATGCCAGCTCTTCATGGACAAAAAGAGAGAGTCAGGAGAAAGGTACCTTGCAGAGATGAATGAAAAAATCGAGAAGGGCCGCAGGAAATTGGTAGGACTCGCCAGGGCTCCG
The DNA here is from genome assembly GCF_023241665.1 of Pseudomonas morbosilactucae. Lineage (NCBI taxonomy): Bacteria > Pseudomonadati > Pseudomonadota > Gammaproteobacteria > Pseudomonadales > Pseudomonadaceae > Pseudomonas > Pseudomonas morbosilactucae. The sequence goes on from NZ_JALQCX010000024.1 coordinate 83,016, forward strand.
GAAGAGGTGCAGCAAGAACATCAGGCCGGGTTAAGGGCGCTGGAAAAGCGCGCCATTGAGCTCACCCAAGAGCTTCAGTTCATCGAGCGCTGCGTAGTGAGCGTTGCTGACCGCGAGCGAGCCAGGGATCTGCCAGCTGAGTTGTCGCCTACCTAGCCGTGTTGCAAGCCACCGTCTGGATGGTTGTTCGAATGATCAGTTTGAATCGCCCTGCGTTTTGTAGATACCTCGTTGCCTTAAACTGAGGCCGAGTACGAGGAGCCCTGAGCAATCCGGGTCTGGCTGAAAACACAACAGCGATAAAAGGGTGAATACGAGGGAGCGTCTTATGAGAGTTCAGAGCAACACAGCAGAAAGGCAAAGCCCGGTCGTTATTCATTGCCATGCCGCCGCCGTACCACGTCCAGACCTTCAATCTAGTATCGACGTACCTTGGTTGGTCATTGGTGCGAGTTCGAATCGCAACATGAGCCGGTCCCTTGAACACGTAGGCTGGAGGAGAGGAGGAGGGTGATGCTTGTTCGTGATAGGCTGATTTAGTCACGACGAACCTCCTTAGCTGTCAAGTCGGCCCCAAGCTGCCGAGGCACGTTGAGCGTTATGGCGGTTGGCCGACTCGGCTAGATAACGACTTGCATAACGACGTGGCATCGCCGAAGTCTCAGCCCAACCGCAGACTCGCCGGTTTGCCGTCACGTAGAGGTCGCCGTTCGCTCTGGATGTAGTGCTCGTAGACCTCATACAGCTGTGCAGAAATACCTACGGTTCGTCCGTGGGTTTTCAGCGCAGGCTCTTCAGCACGCGGGTCGGCGGGGTCATGTTCGCGGTCATTGATGGTGACATAGGCGTGCTGAGAACCTTGGTTGATATCCGTGGTATAGAGCTTCAGAAGCTCTCCACGACGATACCGGTCTCCAGCAACAATTCAATCATTAGCCAATTGCGCAACTGCAATCTTTCCGGAAACGGATTCTCCGCGGCTCCCGGGCGAATCAGTGTACGAACAATCTGGAGTTGCGTATCTGTCAGGCTGCGGTAACGCGTGCGGTCGGGATGAGCATTGATGATACGGCTCTCAAAGCGCCGTTCAATGACGTCGGCAACATCGGCAAACGCAACGTCAAGACTAGCTAGGGCGCTCAAGTTTTGACGGGCACGCGGGATGTATCGGGTGACACACCAGGACAGGTACTGCTTCAGCAACCGCAGGTACTGGTCACGGGTACGCGGATCGATCTGCGGAAAAAATGCCGTTTCAGCTTTGCCGATTCGGGCGACCAGGTTGTCGGCTTGACGGCCGCTTTGGAGCCAGATGGCGTAACCGTCCAGTAAAGCCAGAATCGACTCGAAGTGGCAGGCCAAGTTTGAGTTGAACGTAGATGAACGGAATGACTATGGGCAAAGGCGCTGCGTTACCAGCTTGCACGAGCAGCGGTACACGCTGACCTGAAGAGAAACGACACTGAATCAGCTTCATCGGCAGCCACCTCATTCAATGACTCGCCATGAACACGAAGGACATGGCCCGTTGAGAGAGTGGACGTCAGAAACGGATTTGTCGAATCAGTGGCTTAGGCAGCTCATGAACATCTATGACATGACCTGTCATTTAACATAATATACATTATGTGAACCATCATATACGCCCACGGGGATGTCTGCCGGTCAGATTCAAAGCCAGGCCACTCCCTTTTGAGCCTCAACAATCACCAGGTCCAGTTACCTGCTTGGCTTGCTAATGTCGCTCAAGGTGAATACGCCCTGTGATCCGCACACCGCCGCGTCCAGTGCATCCTGCATCCGTTAATGCCGAACGCGCGCTGATCCGGATCGATTCAGAAAACTTCGTGACGTGATGCTGCCGCCAGTCTCATGCAGCTAACGATTGCAGGTAATCGCTTTGCGCGAGCTCTCGTGCAGTCTGAGCAATTTTCTTGCCCATCCGGTGCCAAGCTGAGCTGTGTTTGTTTGGAGATGACTTGAAGCAACGGCCACAGATAATCCCCAGCAACGCTGAGCTGAATCGTGCGCGCTGAATCTTGGATGCCTTTGTGATGCTGTCTTAGCCAGGCCTTTATAAAGTCCGTAATTTCATCGGTGGCGCCTGAGGTTTGCTCAGGCATGGCAATCACATCATTCAACGAATGCGCCTGCATCAAGCCTCAGATATTCAGGCGTTTTAACCGCATTTTGGGTGATTCGGTCAGGCCAATCCCTCGAGGATTCAGCCTCAATCTGGCGGAAACTCGTAGCGGCCCTAACCTCTCTGTTAGTCTTGATAAATAACCAAAAAACATAACTAAACTAAATGACTATTTAGTTGAGTTATATTAATTCCCCCGCATTTCTCATCACCACACTCCTCCTCCCATCCCGCTTTCATTTCACCAACCGCACTTCCTTCGAAGGCCTGTAGCCAAAATACGAGCTGTAGCACTTGCTGAAGTGGCTGGGTGAGACAAAGCCGCAGGCGACGAGTACGTCGACTTGAGACAGTTCGGTGTGCTGCAGCAATCGGCGGGCTTCGGTGATGCGCAGTTCCAGGTAGTAGCGTTGTGGTGTGGTGCCCAACTGCTCTTTGAACAGGCGTTCGAGTTGTCGGCGTGAGCGCCCTACGTAGGTGGCGAGTTGGGTCAGTTCCAGGGGTTCTTCGAGGTTGGCGTCCATGAGTTTCACGACTTCGCGCAAGGGTGCGCTCAGGCAGATGTTTTCAGTGGGTTTGATGCGCCGGTAGCGGGACTCTTCGAAGGCCAGGATGTCTTCGATGCCTTCGACCAGGGCCTTGTCGTGCAGGGTTTTGATCCAGTCCAGGGCCATGTGGAAGGCGCCGGAGGGGCTGGATGCGGTCAGTCGGTCACGATCGATGACGTAGGGTTCGCTGCTGACTTGGGTGGCTTTGCAGAACTCTGCCAGCGCCGGGCGATGCTCGGGGTGGATGGCGCAGCGGTAGCCTTCCAGCACCCCGGCCCGACCGAGGAACCAGGCGCCGTTCCATAAGCCGGCGAGGCTGATGCCCAGGTCGGCAGCGGTTTTCAGCAACTGGATAAACAACTCCGAGGCCTTGAGTTCAGTGCGGTAGCCGCCGCAGATGACCAACAGGTCCAGGTCTTTGATGGCCGCGCCATCGATACGCGCGTCCGGGCGGATGACCAGGCCCAGGTCGCTGATGACTTCGCTCTCATCCAGGCCGAAGGTGCGTGCGGCGAACAGTTGGGGCCGCAGTAGATTGGCGGTGACTATCGTGTCCAGCATCTGGGTAAACGCCGGTAGGGAGAAATGCTCCAGCAGCACGAAGCCGGCCTGAAGGGTTTGACGAGCTTCGCCAGGCTGCTCATTCAGGTAGCGCAGGTTTTTACCCTTCATGCCGCCGCTAAATTGGCGTCGTTGGATCACGGTTCAAGCACTCTATTGCGTTGACGAGCCTCCAGTTTGATACGTTTTCCATGCCCACTACCAGCGATGAACAGCCCCCTTGCTGCAGTTCCCCACAGAGACAGTTGCACGCTTCCGAGGAAGACCTGGGCACCGCCCTCCTCGGCCATACCGCTAAACACTGAGTGAGGGAACCTCCCCAAGTCCTGACCGTCGCCCCGGCGGATAGCCCAAACCGCCCCGCGCAATGCGGGGGCGCGTTGCAGGAAAATAGTTTTATCCGGAAAAATAATTTAACCGGACAAGTATTTTTGCCCGACAGCCAATGCGCTATTCTTGCGGCCTTTCCCCTCCTCCCACGTGCCCAAGGATCTTCAGTGAGCGGACTACGCGAACGCCAGAAAGCCCAACGCCGCCAGGCCATCAGCCAGGCCGCCATCGAACTGTTCGAACGCCAGGGTTTCCAGAGCACCACCATCGAGCAGATCGCCGGCCAGGCCGGGGTTTCCGCGCCCACGGTGTTCAAGTACTTCGGCAACAAACAGGAAATCCTCCTGGAGATCCTCCGCGAAGCCGATCAGCGTGCCCTGCGCGACACCCGCAGCCTGATTCCGCAACTGGACGACCCGGTCGACACCCTGTGCTACCTGGAGAAGCTGCTCACGGGTTATGCCCTGGATGTGATGCAACCGGCGCTGTGGCGCGAGTTGCTGCCGCTGATCCTGTTTGGCGGCGACAGTGAACTGCCGGAAGGCTACCGGGCGATGAACGAGGCCCTGCGTGCGGAAATCAGTGGTTTGCTGCGCGAACTGCAACAGGCCGGCAAGCTGCGCGCCGACCTTGACGTCGACCTGGCGGCCTACCTGCTCAACGACTACTCCCACCTGCAACTGTTGCGCCTGGTCAGCCAGGACCCGCCGGACGTCGAGTCTCACTCCAGCCAGGTGCGGCGCATCACTGCCCTGCTGTTCCAGGGCATGCGCGCCTGACCCCGATTCAATAGAAGCGGTAGCAGCGAATCAGCACCTCGCTGGCACTGGGGTAATGCACCAAGCCGATAAAGCTGGTGCGCACCAGCCACTCCAGGCGCCCCTTGGGCACCTGGAAACGCGGGGTGCAGGTGCAGTGATACTGATCCTCGGGCAGCGGCCACTGACCTTGGCGCTCCAGTTGCCGGCCACGCTCGGTGAGGGTCAGTAGCCCCAGGTTATGAAGATTGATCAGCTCGCCCTGGGTGGTGCGCAGGCTGTAGCGGGCATCCAGTTCCCCTGTGCCGTCCGGGCGCTGCAGATAAAAGTCGGCGCCGCCCGGCAGGACCTGCCCCTCCAGGTCGAGCCCGGAAAACTCACCGCCGATGATCGGGTAGTTGCTGCGCAGGCCGCCCTGGCTGTCGCCCAGCCTTTGCTCGGGGCCGATCTCGACGCGCAGGCTCAGGACCCGTTGCAGGTTCGGCGCCACGCCCATGGCCCGGGATTGTCTGTTCACGGCATTCACTCCTGAGGGCCCCGGCCAGTGCCGGGGCCCGCGGTTTCAACGGCTGGTCTTGATCGTGGTCCAGGTACGGGTGCGGATGCGTTCCACCGCCGCCGGCACCGGCTCCAGAGGGAACAGGGTCTTGAGTGCCGCCTCCGGGACATACATGTTCGGGTTGTTGCGGATCGCCGCATCCACCAGCACGGTGGAGTCTTTGTTGGGGTTGGGGTAGCCGATGCGGTTACTGATCAGGGCGATCACGTCCGGGCGCAGGATGTAGTTGATAAAGGCATGGGCCTGCTCGGCATGGGGCGCGTTGATCGGCACCACCATCACGTCCGACCACATCGGTGCGCCTTCCCTGGGCAAGGCCATTTCCACGTTCACCCCTTTGCCGGCGGCATCCGCCAGTTGCTTGGCCAGGGCCACCCCGCCGGACCAGCCCACCGCCACGCAGATTTCGCCGTTGGCCAGGTCCATGCCGTAGCGCGAGGAATTGAAATAGGTGATATAGGGGCGAATCTTGGCCATGGCGGCCTGGGCCTTGGGGTAGTCCTCGCGCTTCTGGCTGTTGGGGTCCAGGCCCTGGTAATGCAAGGCAATGGGCACGATCTCGTTGGCAGCATCGAGGAAACCGACGCCACAACCGGCCAGTTTCGACAGGTTTTCTTCCTTGAAGATCATGTCCCAGGTGTTCATCTGCACGTCCTTGCCAAACACCTGCTGGACCTTGTCGACGTTGTAGCCGATCAAGGTGGTGCCCCACAGATAAGGCACGGCGTAGCGGTTGCCCGCATCGCCCACGGCTTCCAGGGAGGTCATGAACTGTGGGTCCAGGTGCGGCCAGTTGGGCAACTGCTGGCGGTCCAGGGGCTGGATCGCCTTGGCCGCGATCAAGTGGCTGATGTTGGAGCTGCTGGGGAACACCACGTCGTAGCCGGAGTTGCCGGTCAGCAGCTTGGATTCCAGGGTCTCGACACTGTCGAAGACGTCGTACACCGGGCGGATGCCGGTCTCTTGCTCAAAGCTCTTGAGCACTTCGGCGGGCAGGTACTCGATCCAGTTGTAGATCCGCACCGTGGGTTGCTCGGCCAGGGCCGGAGCAGCCCCCAGCAAACCCAGGGCTACGCCCAACAGGGTGTTACGCAAATGCTTGTTCATGGTGCAGGACTCCTACGCGGCCGCGTTGGCACGCGACATCAGTAGCGGTAGGTGAAATAGAGTTCAAGGGCGCTGAAGGTCTGGTCATCGCCAAACACTTGCTTGGCGGCGGCCAGGGGCTTGACCCAGTTATAGGACAGCGAGGTGTAGAACGATGGCGTCGGGGTCCAGTCGAGGAACACCACACTCTCGTCGGCAAAACGCCGATCGCTGACCGGCACGCCCTGGTAGTTTTTTTCGTCGAGCCAGAACTGGTAGTGGATCGCGCCCAGGGTCAGGGTCTCGCTGACGTGGGTCTTCAGGGAAAACTGCTGGACGTTCTCGTTGCTGTTGAACAACAGGTAGTTGCCCACCACATCCCCCACCAGCCAGGTGCCCCAGTCGGTAAAGCCCTTGCTCAGCGGGTCCCAGGATGTCTGCCGGTTGTCCGCCAGGTTGTCATCGCCGGAGAAGCTGGCGTAGCGGTAGCCGAGGATCGGCGTCAGCGGCAGGCCGTTGAAGGCGTAGTCGGCTTGGGCGTACCAGGCCTTGGCGTCGTACTCGGTGCCCTCGCCGCTGCCCCGCTCCAAGGCGTATTCGCCATTCAGGGTCAGCGCCGGCAGGCCCGGCACCACGGCTTTCAAGGCCCGCAGGTTGTACACCCGCATGCCGTCGCGGCGGGAAGTCGTGCTGCCACGGGGCGCCAGAGAGTCCACCTGCAAGGCCATGGCCCCCAGCGTCACCTGGTCGTCGAGGTTGTAGTCGAGGTTGACCCCGCTCAGGCGGAAATCCCCCAGGTCGTCGTCGGTGCGCAAGGTGAAGCCCTGGGCCTTGAGCGGGCCGTGGTCCCAGGCGAGGATCGCCGAATCCTTGAACGCGGTGCGCGGGCCAAGCCAGTAGGCGCCGTCCTTGAGCTGGTCGAGGTTGCCGTCCATGACGATGAAGCCATTGCCCACCAGGTAGTTCTGCCGGCCGACGGTGAACTTCCATTCGCCGGCGCGGAACCCGGCGAACAGTTCTTCGGCCGCCACCTTGCCATCTGAGCTGCGGGTGTAGCCGCCGGCATCGCCGTCGCCCAGGGTGGTCGCGGCCACCAGGGAACCACCGGCCAGCAGGCTGAAGTCCGGTTGCAGGGCGTAATCCAGGGTGATGCCGGGCTTGACGTAGAACTCTTGCCAACTGATGCGGCTGCCGCCGTTTTCACGGCTGCGCTGATCGACTCGGCCGCTGCCGAAGTTCACCTGGCGGGTGGTGAGGGTGGCGCCGCCGACGGTGAGGTTGACCTCGCCCTTGAGGTCGCCGTCTTCGAAGCTGTAGCCGGCCAGCGCCGTCTGGGCGGCCAGGGGCAAGCCGAGGGCCAGCAGCCCCCGGGCAATACGGGTCGTGGGAAACATGGTGGAGCTCCTGTCTGGTTTTTGTTGTTACAGGGCAGTGAAAGGCGACGCAGGACGCCGCCAAGACCGGGCCAGGCCCGGTCGGGTGCAACGCAAAATTCTTATGGTGGGTGGGCTTCAGCGCCCGAGATGCTCGGCGATGGCCCGCAGCATGCGCACGCTGTCGGCATCGACCTCGCTCACGGCATCGGGCAGTGACGACTGCTTGACGATCACCACCTTGGAGGCGCGGTCGATAAACAGGTATTGGCCGTGAATGCCGCCGGCCATGAGGGCCTGGCGCAAGTCGTTGAACACGTACCACTGGCTGCGGTAGGAGGCGCCAGGGGTCCACTGGGAAAACTCGGCGTTGGCCGCGTAGATCGCCGGGTCGGCGCCGGCGGCAATGCGCTCGACGGTGTCCCGGGCCAAGAGTTGCTGGCCGTCGTGGCGCCCCTCGTTGGCCAGCAGACGGCCAAAGCGCCCCATGTCCCGCAGGGTCGCGTTGAAACCGGCACCGGCCACGCTGCGGCCCCAGGGGTCGGCCATGAAATAGCCGTCGCGCTCGCAGCCCAGGCGGCTCCAGATGTTTTGCAGCAGGGCCTCGCAGGGTTGCCCCGAGGCCCGCTCCATGACCCAGGCCAAGGCCTCGGTGGTGGCGGTGACGTAATGGAAGAAGCCGCCGTGCTCGACATTTTTCTGCAGGGACGGCAGGTACTGGTAAAGAGACTCGAAGCGCGCATATTCCGCTGGTGCCGGCTGGAAGCCACAGGCATAGCCGTATTGCGAACTTTCCGAATCGGGGTCGTCGTAGACCTCGCTGTAGCCAACGCCCACGGCCATGTCGAACAACTGGCGCAGGGTGGCGTCGGCAAAGGCGCTGCCGGCCAGTTCCGGCACGTAATGTACGGCGTTCAATTGCGGGTCCAGCAGGCCCTCGCTGACCAACTGTTCGCCCAGGGTGCCGATCAGCGACTTGGTCACCGAGAACATCACATGCCGGTCTCGGGGGCCCTGGCCATTGAAGTAGCGCTCGAACAGCACTTCATCGTCGCGCAGCACCAGAAAACCGTCGGTGTGGCTGGCGTGCAAGTGCTCCAGCACGCTAATGTCCTGGCCGCTCGTGCTGCGAAAGTGCACCTGATCGAGGCCCTGGGGCGCCGCGCGCAGCGGGCTTTGTGCGGCGCGCCCGGCTTGCACCTCAATGCTCGGGCGCAGCCGCGCCAGGTTGCGAAAGCCCCACTGGTTGTACGGCGGGCGCATCCAGTTGTGCCAGGTCACCCGCTGTTCCCGGGGCGCGGGAAAGCCCTGCATCAACAAGGATGCCGAGGAAAATGGGGTGGATGCCGCGTTGGCGTGGAGGGGGTGGCTGACTGGGGTGGACGAGGTGTGCTGACTCATCGGGTTGAACTCGGAAAATGACTCTGCGTGACAGCAGATGCGCAGAAATAATTAACCAAGACAAATTGTTTAGTCAATAAAATATTTTACAGGCGAACTTATGCTTCATCCGTTGCGGCGCAAGCACACCCCTGAAAAGACTTGCCAGCGCCCTGCCCCGGATTGCCCGGGCCCAGGCGCGGCCTGTGTCAGCGCGGCTTAGCGCCCATCAGGAACATGTCCACGGCACGCTCCACCATCCCTTGCACCTGGAGCAGATCCAGCGGCGCGGGGGCCTGCTGAAACACCCGAGCGTCGTTTTCCGCGGTCAGCAGGGCGAGGAACTGCTGCGCACACAGGTGCGGGTCGGCTTGGCGCAGCGTCCCCTGTTGCATGGCCTCAGCCATCAGGGTGGCCAGGCGGTTGATGCATTCGCTGGGCCCCGACTCGTAGAACAAGTGGCCAATCTCGGAGCGCCCGGCTTCGGCGATCACCATGCGATACACCGCCAGGGCGGTGCCGTCGTTGGTCAGCACCATCAGCATGCGTTCGCCAAAACGGCTCAGGACCTGCGCCAGGCAGCGATCACTGTCCTGCACCAGGTCCGCCACGGCTTCGGACAAATGGGCGGTGGCGTATACCCGGACCACCGCGCCAAACAATTCTTCCTTGGACGGAAAATAGCCGTAAAGCGTTGTTTTAGAGCCCCCACAACGCTTCGAGACTTCATTCATGGACGCCCGTTCGTAACCCATTTCGAGGAACACGCTGGCGGCGGCCTCGATGATGGCCACCCGACGCGCCTCGGTTCGCATCTTCATTGCGACTCCTAAAGTAAACCGACCTGTACACTTTTTCTTGACAAGACCGGTCGGCAAATTAAAACTGCACCGCACTGTACGCTTTAGTCGATAACGACCGCCCGCCATTGTAAAGGGATGTCACGGCAGAAGCGCCCTCAGTGCACCCCATAGCCCAGCACCCTACGCCGGCACCCGGCCAGAGGAGTGAACCCCATGCCCACCGCCCAGCTGCGCAAGGTCTTGACCCTGATTGTGCGCATCGACAAGGCGCGCCTGCTGGGCCCGTGTCGCGACGGTTTACGCAGCAACAACACAATCCTCGGTGGTGAGTTCCATGGCCACGACCTGCGCGGCGAGGTGCTGCCCGGCGGCGCGGACTTTTTTGTCGAGCGTGGCGACGGCCTCGCCCACTTGAGCACGCGCTACAGCCTGCTGACCGACGACGGCACCCTGATCAACCTGCTCAACGACGGCCTGCTGGTGCTGGACGCCACGGGCCAGGCGTTGCTTCAGGAAGGCTGCTGGCCCCTACCGCCCCAGCATTATCGCTGCCGTTGCAGCCCGCGTTTCCAAGTGCCCCGGGGGCGTTACGAGTGGCTGGAGCAGGACCTATTTATTGGCCATATCGAATACCTGGAAGCCGATGATCTGTTGATCAACGTCTACGCCCTGGATGGCTGAACCCTGGCGGCCTTAGCGCCGGCCCGCCGTGCATTCCCTGCTCCCTTCTAGCGTCCGAGGATCACCCCCATGCGTCACGCCCTCCCCTTGCTGCTGTGCGCCACCCTGGCCGGCTGTGCCGGTACCCAACCCCATCCGTATGCCGACCTGCCGGCGAGCCGCGAGTTGCGCCTGAACACCCAGGACCCTTCCGGGCGGATTCCCTACCGCTACTCGGCGTACGTGGACTGGAAAACCTACCGCAACGTGATCCTCGACCCGGTGGTGGTCTACCAGGGTGCCGACCATCAGTTCAACGCGATCAATGCCAATGAGCGGCTGATCCTGGCGCGCTACATGGACCAGCAATTCGCCGACACCCTGCAAGGGCGGTTCAAGCCGGTGCAGCGCCCTGCCCCGCGAACCCTGAGGATTCGCCTGACCCTTACCGGCGCCGAGCGCACCACGCCCTACCTGGGCACCTTTTCGCGCTTCGACCTGGCGGGCGGTCCCTACAACTTGGTGCAGACTCTGCGTGGCAACAAGGGTTCGTTCACCGGTTCGGTGAGTTATTCGGTGGAGGTCTACAACGCCTACACCAACCGCCTGCTGGACAGCTACGTGACCAAGCAATACCCCAGCCCCCTGGACATCGGCGCCACCCACGGCGACCTGACCGCGGCCAAGGCCGGCATCGACAAGGGCGCGCAGATGATGCTTGCGCAGTTCAAGTAACACGGGGTCAAGGCAGGAGTCGCATCCTCAGTTCCAGCCGCCTCCCAGTACCTTGTACAGGGTCACCCGGTTGCTCTGTTCCGCCAGGCGCAGGGTGATCAGGTCTTGCTCGGCGCTGTACAGCGAGCGCTGGGCGTCCAGGGCTTCGAGGTAGCTTTGCGAGCCGCCGCGGTACAGGGCGTCGGCCAGTTCGAAGCTCTTGCGGCTGGCGTCGGTCAGGGCCTGCTGGGCCGCCAGGCGCTGGTCCAGGGTGCTGCGCACGGCCAGGGCGTCGGCCACTTCCCTGAAGGCGGTCTGCAAGGTCTGCTGGTACGTCTGGGCCTGGATCTCGCGCTCGACCTTGGCCGCATCCAAGGTGGCGCGGTTGGCCCCGGCATCGAAAATCGGCAGGCTGACGCTGGGGGCGAAGGTCCAGGCGCCGCTGCCGGCCTTGAACAAGCCGGACAAGGCCGAGCTGGCACTGCCGGCGTTGGCAGTCAGGCTGATGCTGGGAAAGAACGCTGCCCGGGCGGCGCCGATGTCGATGTTGGCGGACTTCAGGCTGTGTTCCGCCGCCAACACATCGGGCCGCCGCTGCAACAGGCTGGACGGCAGTTGCGCCGGCACCTGCACCAGCAGCGCCACCGATTGCAGGTCGTCGCCAGGCAGCAGCTCCGTGGGCAGTTCGGCCCCAACCAACAGACGCAGGGCGTTCTGGTCCTGAAGGATCTGGCTGGCGTACACCGCCACCTCGCCCCGGGCCGATTCCACCGTGGTTTGCGCCTGGGCCAGGGCCAGCCCGGAAGACCCGCCCAAGGCGTGGCTGCGCTGGGTCAGCTCGTAGGTGGCTTGCTGGCTGCGCAAGGTGCTCTCGGCCAGTTGCAGGCGCTGGTTGTCGGCGGCCAGGGTCAGCCAGGCACTGGCCACTTCGGCCACCAGGCTGATCTGTGTGCTGCGGCGGGTTTCACCCAGGGCCAGGTAGTTCTCCAGGGCTTCGTCCTGGAGGTTCTGCACCCGGCCGAACACATCCAGCTCATAGCTGCTCAGGCCCAACTGGGCGCTGTAGTCGTGGCTGGTGACCGCCGAACCACTGCTGGACACCGACGCCGGGCTGCGGCTATGGCTGCCACTGAGGCCGGCGTCAATGCTCGGCAACGCTGCGGCCCGTTGGATGCGGTACTGGGCCTGGGCCTTCTCGATGTTCAGGCTGGCCAGGCGCAGGTCGCGGTTGTTGGCCAGGGCCAGGCTTTGCAAACGTGCCAGGCGTGAGTCGGTGAAAAACTGCTGCCACTGGATATCGGCGGCCGCGTCGCCCGCGGGGGTTTGCCCGGCGGGCAGCCACTGTTCGGCAACCGGCGCGTCAGGGCGCTGGTACTCGGGGGCCAGGTTGATGCAGCCGCCCAACAGGGTGAAGGCGGCCAGCAGCGGCCAATGCGACTTGATCATGCGTCACCTTTGGTGGCGTTGGATTGAGGGCCGGACACGCGGCTGAAGCGCCGGCGAATCAGCACGAAGAACAGCGGCACAAAGAAGATCCCCAGCAGCGTGGCGCTGAACATGCCCCCCAGCACCCCAGTGCCGATGGCCTGGCGCCCGGCGGAACCGGCACCGGAACTCAAGGCCAGGGGCAGCACGCCGAACATAAAGGCCAGGGAGGTCATGAGAATCGGCCGCAGGCGTTGACGCACGGCAATCAGGGTCGCCTCGCGCAGGCTGTTGCCCTGCTCTTGCAGGTGCTTGGCGAACTCGACGATCAAGATTGCGTTTTTTGCCGCCAGGCCCACAGTGGTGAGCAGCCCGACCTGGAAATACACGTCGTTGCTCAGGCCGCTGAACCGGGTGGCCAGCACCGCGCCGATCACCCCCAGGGGCACCACCAGCATCACCGAGAACGGCACCGACCAGCTCTCATACAAGGCCGCCAGGCAGAGGAACACGAACAACACCGAAATGCCGTACAGCAACGGCGCCTGGGAGCCGGAGAGCCGCAGCTGATAGGACTGACCAGTCCACTCGTAGCCAATGCCTTCGGGCAATTGCCGGATGATTGCCTCCACGGCGTCCATGGCCACCCCGGAGCTGACGCCCGGTGCCGGGTCGCCCACCACTTCCAGGGATGCGTTGCCGTTGTAGCGTTCCAGCAGCGGCGAACCCTGGGTCCAAGCGCTGCTGGCAAAGGACGAGAACGGGACCATTTCGTCGTTGCTGTTGCGCACGAACCAGTGGTCGAGGTCGGCTGCTTGCATCCGCGCCTCGGCCTCGCCTTGCACGTACACCTTCTTCACCCGGCCCTGGTTGAGGAAGTCGTTGACGTAGCTGCCGCCCAGGGCGGTGGACAAGGTGGCGTTGATGTCGCTGGTACTCAGGCTCAGGGCCCCGGCCTTGCGGTCGTCGATGCTGACCTTGAGTTGGGGCGTGTCGTCCAGGCCGTTGCTGCGCACCCCGATCAGCCGCGGGTCCTGTTTCGCCAGTTCGATAAAGCGCTCCCGGGCCGCCACCAGGGCCTCATGGCCCAGGCCGCCCAGGTCCTTGAGCTGCAGGTCGAACCCTGAACTCTGGCCCAGGCCACGCACCGCCGGCGGCTGCATCACAAACACATTGGCGTCACCGATGCTGGCCAGGGCCTGGGTCGCTCGTTGGGCGATGCTCGCGGCGTCCTGGCCCTGGCCGGTGCGCAGGCTCCAGTCCTTGAGTTTGATAAAGGCCCGGCCGGTGTTCTGGCTGTTACCGCCCATGCCCAGGCCGGTGATGCTGATCAGCGCCTCGACTTCCGGCTGCTCCAGCAGGTACTGCTCGAATTGCCGGGTCACCGCCTGGGTGCGGCTGTCGGTGGCGCCCACCGGCAACTGGATCTGCGCCATGAGCATGCCCTGGTCTTCATCAGGCAGGAACGAGGTCGGCAAGTTGAGGTAGCCCACCCCCATTACCAAAAGGATCACCCCGTACAGCAGCAAGCTGCGGCCGCCGCGCTGGAGAATGCGATCGACCAAGCCCTGGTAGCGCCCGGCGCTACGCTCGAAGCTGCGGTTGAACCAGCCAAAGAAGCCACCCCGAGTGCCGTGGCCCTGGGCGTCGCTGGTTTTGAGCAAGGTTGCGCACAGCGCCGGGGTCAAGGTCATGGCCACCAGCACCGAGAGCACCATGGCCGAGACGATGGTCACCGAGAACTGGCGGTAAATGATCCCCGTGGAACCGGCGAAAAACGCCATGGGGATGAACACTGCGCTGAGCACCAAAGCAATGCCGATCAGCGCGCTGGTGATCTCGGCCATGGACTGGCGCGTGGCCTCCAGCGGCGACAGGCCCTGCTCGCTCATCACCCGCTCAACGTTTTCCACCACCACAATGGCGTCGTCCACCAGCAGGCCGATGGCCAAGACCATGGCAAACAGGGTCAGGGTGTTGATGGAGTACCCGCACAGCGCCAGCACGCCAAAGGTGCCTAGCAGCACCACCGGCACGGTGATCGCCGGAATCAGCGTGGCCCGCAGGTTCTGCAGGAACAGGTACATGATCAGCACCACCAGGACGATGGCCTCGCCCAGGGATTTGACCACCTCCTCGATGGACAGGCTGACAAAGGGCGTGGTGTCGTAGGCGATCACGTTTTTCAGCTGCATTTCCGAGGGGTAGAAGGGTTCCAGCTCCTTGAGCTTGGCCTTCACCGCCTCCCCCACGCTCAGGGCATTGGCCCCGGCCGCCAGTTGCACCCCCATGGCCGCGGCGGGCTTGCCGTTGAGGGCCGATGTGACGTCGTAGCTTTCGCTGCCCAGTTCCACCCGAGCCACGTCCCCCAGCAGCACCACGGCGCCGTCACTGGAGGACTTGACCACCACGTTGCGAAATTCCTCGGCGCTCTGCAGTTTGCTGCGGGCGCTGATGGTGGCGTTGAGTTGCTGCCCCGCCACCGCTGGCAAGGCGCCGAGCTGGCCGGCGGAAACCTCGGTGTTCTGCGCCTCCAGGGCACTGCTGATGTCGGACGGCATCAGCGCGTACTTTTCCAGCTTGGCCGGGTCCAGCCAGATGCGCATGGCGTAGCCCGAGCCCAGGGTCTGCACGTCGCCCACACCGTCGATGCGGCTGATGGAGTCCAGCAGCGTGCTGGAGATGTAGTCACCGATCTGGGTTGCGGTGACGCTCTCATTGTCCGAGGCCAGGGCCGCGATCATCAGGAAGTCCGAGCCGCCCTTGGTCACCGTCAGGCCTTGGCTCTGCACCGATTGGGGCAGCCGCGACTCGGCCTGTTGCAGCTTGTTCTGCACCTGCATCTGGGCCACGTCCGGGTCGGTGCCGGCGGCAAAGGTCAGGCTGATGCTGGCGCTGCCCGCCGAACTGCTGGACGCGGACATGTAGGTCAGGTTGTCCAGGCCCTTCATCTGCTGCTCGATGACCTGGGTCACCGAGTCTTCCACGGTCTTGGCCGAGGCGCCGGTGTAGGTGGCGGAAATACGCACCGTGGGCGGGGCGATGTCCGGGTACTGTTCCAGGGGCAACTGGCTGATGGACAAAGCGCCGCCAAGCATGATGACGATGGCGATGACCCAGGCGAAGATCGGCCGGTCGATAAAGAAACGCGCCATGCTCAACCCTCCTGGGCAATGGCAGTGGCCGGCGCTTTCAGGCTCGGGCTGCGGCTGCCACCGTTCTGCGCCACCACCGGGTTGCCGGCCCGGACTTTCTGCCCGCCCTCGATGATCAACTGATCACCGGCCTGCAGCCCCGACGTCACCCACCACTGGTTGCCCACGGCACGGTCGATGGTCAGCACCCGCTGCTCGACCTTGCCATTGACCACCAGCAACACCGAGGTCACGCCACTGGCGCTGCGGGTCACCGCTTGCTGGGGAATCAGGATCGCCTGGTCGTCCCGGGCCTGCTCCAGCACCGCACGCACGTACATGCCCGGCAGCAACAGCCGCTCCGGGTTGGGGAATTCGGCGCGCAGGGTCACGGTGCCAGTGCCTTGGTTGACGCTGACCCCGCTGAATTGCAGGCGGCCCGGGTGCTCGTAGGTGCTGCCGTCGTCGAGCTTGAGGCTGACCTGGGCGCTGCCGGCGTCGGTCCCTTGCAAGGCACCGCTGGCCAGGTCGCGCTTGAGGCGCAGCAGCTCGCTGGTGGACTGGGTGACGTCGACGTAGATCGGGTCCAGTTGCTGCACCGTGGTCAAGGCGCTGTCCTGGTTGGCCACCACCAGGGCGCCGGGGGTCACGGTGGAGGTTTCAATGCGCCCGCTGATGGGCGAACTGATCAGGGTGTAGGCCAGGTTGATACGGGCACTGTCCACCCCGGCCTGGGCCACTTGCACCTCGGCAGCAGCCGTCAGCAGGCTGGCCTGGGCGTCTTCGTTATCCTGCTGGCTGATGGCGTCGATCTTCGCCAGTTGGGCATTGCGCTTGGCGGTGGCCTGGGCCGACTTCAAGGTGGCGCGGGCTTTGGCCAGTGTCGCCTGGGCCTCCGCCAGGGCCGCCTTGTAGCTGGCCGGGTCCAGTTGGTAGAGGGACTGCCCGGCCTTGACCTCGGCGCCTTCGACAAACAGGCGCTTCTGCACAATGCCGCCGACTTGGGGGCGGATTTCGGCACTGAGCAAGGCGCTGGTGCGCCCGGCCAGCTCGCTGGTCAGGGCCTGGCTCTGGGGCTTGACGGTCAGCACCTTGACCTTGGGCACCTCGGCCACCGGGGCCTCGGTGCTCGGCGAGCAGCCGCTCAACAGACTGAGCAAGACCATGGCCAGGATAAAGGCCGCGGTCACCATGAATTTGGCGAAAAGTTTGGTCGACATAAATGCCTCTGCAAGACGGAATGGCGGGAGCCAGGCGTTCATGCTGGAAGGCAAATGTGCAGGAAAATTGAAGATTGCCCCGCGACCTTGAATCTTCGCGTCACCAGGGCCTAAATGTGCGGGCCTTTCCCCCTGTACGGCGAGCCGATGAAACTGAGTATCTCCACCAAATTGTTCAGCGCGGTCCTGGCCAGCGTCCTGTTGGTCATCCTCAGCATGGGCCTGGCCAACGGCTGGAGCTTCGGCCGCGGGTTTCTCGACTACCTCAACGAGCAGGCCCTGCAACGCATGAGCCCGGTGCTGCCGCGCCTGGCCAACGCGTACCGCGATGAAGGCAACTGGGAGTTCCTGCGCAACCAGCCGGACCGCTGGTTCGAGATGTTGCGCCCGGACCCCAGCGAAGACTTCGCCTACCAGGAGCGGCCGCAGGTATCCACTTCGGACCTGACCGGCGCGGTGTTCCGCATCGCCCTGCTCGACGGCCAGAAACAACTGGTGATGGGCTACGCGGCAATCGGCGATGACGCGTTGCAGCGGCCGATTGTGGTGGACGGCCAGACCGTCGGCTGGCTGGCCGTGACGCCGTTCCAGACCGTCACCGAGGCCGGCGGTGATCGCTTTCGCCTCTACCAATTGCGCACCAGCCTGGCCATGGGCGTGGTCTCGCTGCTGCTGGCGATGCTGATTGCCTGGTGGATTGCCCGGGTGCTGCTGGACCCGGTCAAGCGCGTGGCCGCGGCCACCCACCGCCTGGCGGCGGGTGAATACAGCAGCCGGGTGGCGGTGTCGTCCAATGATGAAGTGGGCCAGTTGGCCCGGGACTTCAACCAGTTGGCCTACACCCTGGAACGCAACGAACGCATGCGCCGGGATTTCATGGCGGATGTCTCCCACGAACTGCGCACCCCGCTGTCGGTGTTGCGTGGCGAGCTGGAAGCCATCGAGGACGGGGTACGGCGCCTGGACCAGGCATCGATGAAGTCCCTACAGGGCGAGGTGACCATGCTCAGCCAACTGGTGGATGACCTGTATGAACTGTCCCTGGCAGATGTCGGCGCCCTCACCTATCGCAAGAGCGAATGCGCCGTGGATCAGTTGCTGCACGACTGCGTGGCGATGTTCAGCGAACGCTGTGCGGCCCACCCGCTGCGGCTGGAGTTGCAACTGCCGGAGCAACCGCTGCGGGCCCAGGCCGATGACAAGCGCCTGACCCAGCTATTCAGCAACCTGCTGGAAAACGCCTTGCGCTACACCGATGCCGGTGGCGTGCTGCGGGTGACAGCGGCGCTGGAAGGCGAACAACTGCGCATCGACTTTCTCGACTCCGGGCCCGGGGTCGAGCCGGAGCAACTGCCTCGGTTGTTCGAGCGGTTTTACCGTGGCGAGGCCTCGCGCAACCGCGCCAGCGGCGGCGCCGGCCTGGGCCTGGCGATCTGTCACAGCATTGCCCTGGCCCATGGCGCAGCCTCAGCGCCGAGCACTCACCCCTGGGCGGCCTGTGGCTGACCCTGCGCCTGCCGCGGAGCGCCTGAACCATGGACGACGCACCGATCCTGATCGTTGAAGACGAACCCAAACTGGCGGCGCTGATGCGCGACTACCTGAACGCCGCCGGCTACCCGACCCTGTGCCTGGACAATGGTTTGGATGTGCTGCCCAGCGTGCGCGCCCGGGTGCCGCGGCTGATCTTGTTGGACCTGATGCTGCCGGGCCGCGACGGCCTGGAAGTGTGCAAGGACCTGCGGGCGTTCAGTGGCGTGCCGATCATCATGATCACCGCCCGGGTCGAGGAAGTGGACCGCCTGCTGGGGCTGGACCTGGGGGCCGACGACTACATCTGCAAACCCTTCAGCCCGCGGGAAGTGGTGGCCCGGGTCAAGGCCATCCTGCGCCGTGGCCCTGCACTCGAAACGCCCAGTGTGGCGCGCTTGCAGATCGACGAGGCGCTCTACCGCGCCACCTTCGATGGTGTGCAGCTGGACCTGACCCCAGTGGAACTGCGCCTGCTCAACACCCTGGCCAAAGCGCCGGGCCGGGTGTTTTCCCGGGATCAACTGCTGGACCGCCTGTACTCCGACCACCGCGTAGTCACCGACCGCACCGTGGACAGCCATATCCGCAACCTGCGACGCAAACTGCAGCAGGCCTGCCCGGGTGAAGACATCATTCAGTCGTTGTATGGCGTGGGTTACAAGCTGCAGCTCTAGGTCGCGGGGCTGAACTGATCGTTCCCACGGGGACCGTGGGAACGAGGGGGATGTCACTGGGAGCGCAGAAGGCCGGTCAGGCTTTGCGCAGCAGGTCGAGTGCGACGTCGACGATCATGTCTTCCTGGCCGCCGACCATGCGCCGCTTGCCCAGCTCAACGAGGATGTCCACGGTCTTCAGGCCGTAGCGCGCGGCAGCGATTTCGGCGTGGCGCAGGAAGCTCGAATACACCCCGGCATACCCCAGCGCCAGGGACTCGCGGTCCACCCGCACCGGGCGGTCCTGCAACGGCCGAACAATGTCATCCGCCGCGTCCATCAAGGTGTAGAGGTCGGTGCCGTGGTTCCAGCCCAGACGATCCGCCGCAGCGATAAACACTTCCAGCGGGGCGTTGCCGGCCCCGGCGCCCATGCCCGCCAGGCTGGCGTCGATACGGTCACAGCCCTCTTCCACCGCGGTGATGGAGTTGGCCACCCCCAGGGACAGGTTGTGGTGAGCGTGCATGCCGGTCTCGGTTTCCGGCTTGAGCACAGCCTTGAAGGCACGGAAACGGTCACGCACGTCCTGCATGTTCATGGCGCCACCGGAGTCGGCCATGTACACGCACGTCGCACCGTAGCTTTCCATCAGCTTGGCCTGTTGGGCCAACTGCTCGGCCGGAATCATATGGCTCATCATCAAGAAGCCCACGGTGTCCATGCCCAGCTCCCGGGCGAATTCGATGTGCTGTTTCGACACATCGGCCTCGGTGCAGTGGGTGGCCACCCGAACGACCCGGGCGCCAGCGTTGTAGGCGGCCTTGAGGTCATGCACCGTGCCGATGCCGGGCAGCAGCAAGGTGGTGATTTTCGCGTGGCTGATCACGTCGGCCGCCGCTTCGATCCACTCCAGGTCTGTGTGCGCAGCAAAGCCGTAGTTGAAACTGGAGCCTTGCAGGCCGTCGCCGTGGGCCACTTCGATGGAGTCGACCTTGGCCGCATCCAGGGCGCGGGCGATGTCCTGCACGTTCTGGATCGAATACTGGTGGCGCACCGCGTGGCTGCCGTCGCGCAGGGTCACATCGGAGATGTAGAGCTTTTTACCGGGATTGAAGGTCATGACGGGATTCCTCAGGCCTTGAGCAGCGACTGGGCCATGCGCTCGGCCGTGGCCAGGGCCGCCGAGGTCATGATGTCGAGATTGCCGGCGTAGGCTGGCAGGTAATGGGCGGCGCCTTCGACTTCAAGGAAGATCGAGGTCTTGAGCCCGGAGAAACGCCCCAGGCCCGGGATGTTCAAGGGCGCGTCCTCGGGGATCACCTCGAACTGCACCTGCTGCTTCAAGCGATAACCCGGCACATAGGCCTGCACGGCGGCGGCCATCTCGATAATCGAGGCTTCCACCAGCGCCTGGTCGCGGCTTCCGACAGCACAAACACCGTGTCGCGCATCATCGGTGGCGGCTCGGCCGGGTTCATCACGATGATTGCCTTGCCCTTGCCGGCGCCGCCGATCACTTCAATGGCCTTGGAGGTGGTTTCGGTGAATTCGTCGATGTTGGCCCGGGTGCCGGGGCCGGCGGATTTGCTGGCGATCGAGGCGACGATTTCCGCGTAATGGACCTTGGCCACCCGCGACACCGCCGCCACCATCGGAATGGTCGCCTGGCCGCCGCAGGTGACCATGTTGACGTTCAACTGGTCGAGGTTCTGCTCCAGGTTGACCACCGGTACGCAATACGGGCCGATGGCCGCCGGGGTCAGGTCGATCAGGCGAATACCGGGTTTTACCGAACGCAGGAAGGCGTCGTTCTTGACGTGGGCGCCGGCGCTGGTGGCATCGAACACGAAGTCGATGTCGGCGAACTCCGGCAGCCGGGTCAGGCCCTCGATGCCTTCGTGAGTGGTCGCCACGCCTAGGCGTGCTGCCCGGGCCAGGCCGTCGGAAGCCGGGTCGATACCGACCATGGCGCCCATTTCCAGGTACTTGGCGTTGCGCATCACTTTGATCATCAGGTCGGTGCCGATGTTGCCGGGCCCGACGATGGCCACTTTGAGTTTTCTAGTCATGCAGGGACTCCAGGACGGCGGGCATCCCTGCCCGCCGGAACGATCAGGATGGCTGGCTCAACGCGGCGTTGCGCGCGGCCGAGGCCTTCTTTTCCAGTTGGGTGTAAACGATGTAGGTCAGCACCACGCCGCTGAGCATGACCGCCGCCAGGAAGTACAGGCCCGAGGACAGGGTCCCGGTGTATTCCTTGAGGGCGCCGATACCGAACGGGCCGATGTAGCCGCCCAGGTTGCCGAAGGAGTTGATCAGGGCAATGCCCGCCGCCGCCGAGGCACCGGACAGGAAACGCCCCGGCAGCACCCAGAAGATCGCTGTCACCGAGAACAGGCTGAACGCGGTCAGGCACAGGGCCGCCAGTTGCAGGACCGGCATGCTCAGCCAGGCACTCAGGAACAGGCCCAGGGCGCCCAATACGTAGAGCACGCACAGGTGGCCGTAACGGTCATTCAGACGGTCGGAACTGCGCGGAATCAGCAGCAGGCCGATGACCCCGAAGATGTACGGAATCGACGAGATAAAGCCGGTGGTCAGGTCGCTGCCGCCGAACTGGTGCACCAGGGTCGGCAGCCACAGGCTCAGGCCATAGGTGCTCAGGGTGCTCGGCAGGTACAGCAGCGCGAGGATCAGCACACGGCGGTCGGTCAGGGCCCGCAGGGGGTTGGTGTGCTCGGTCTGGCCATATTCCTTGCGGTCCTTGTCCAGTTCATTGAGCAGCCATTGACGATCGCTTTCCGCCAGCCAGCGGGCATCTTTCGGGGTATCGGGAAGGATTTTCAGGGTCGGCCAGGCGAGGATGATCGCCGGCAGGCCAATGGTGATGAACAGCCACTGCCAGCCGGCCAGGCCGGCGATCCCGTTCATGCCCAGCAAGCCGCCGGCCAGGGGGCCGGTGACCATCAGCGCGATGGGTTGAGACAGGATAAAGAAGCCCAGCACCTTGCCCCGATTACGCACCGGGAACCAGCGGGTGATGTAGTACAGCACCCCGGGGAAGAACCCCGCCTCTGCCGCGCCCAGCAAAAAGCGCATGACGTAGAAGCTGTAGGAGCCTTGGACAAAGGCCATGCCGACAGTGATTGCGCCCCAGGTAATCAGGATGCGAGCAAACCAGCGGCGGGCGCCGTAGCGTTCCAGCAGCAGGTTGCTCGGCACTTCAAAGATGAAGTAACCGATAAAGAACAGCCCCGCGCCAAAGCCGTATGCCATATCGCTGAGGCCGATGTCGGCGTTCATGTGCAATTTGGCGAAGCCCACCGCGGAACGGTCGATAAAGGCCACGAGGTACAACAGGATCAGGAAGGGAATCAACCTGAGCGTGAGCGTGCGAATGATCCGAGCTTCCGGATTCATAGTCTTCTCCAAATTGTTTTTGTTATGGATGTGCCGGGCCTGATCGGGGGCGTGTCGAGCGCACACCCTCTCGATCAGGTCGGCAGACAATATAGTAATACGATTTAACGTTCAACGATTTCAAAATGGCTTTTTATGGGGTAGATTCAATGCCACACCCCGTAACTAGTCATACAATAAGAGTTATCCGCGCCATGACAGACAAAAAAGTTCCCCTGCGCTCCGCCCAATGGTTCGGCACGGCCGACAAGAACGGCTTCATGTACCGCAGCTGGATGAAGAACCAGGGCATCCCGGACCACGAGTTCCAGGGCAAGCCGATCATTGGCATCTGTAACACCTGGTCCGAGCTGACCCCGTGCAACGCCCACTTCCGCAAGATCGCCGAACACGTGAAGAAAGGCGTGCTGGAGGCCGGCGGCTTCCCGGTGGAATTCCCGGTGTTCTCCAGCGGCGAATCCAACCTGCGCCCCACCGCCATGCTCACCCGCAACCTGGCCAGCATGGACGTGGAAGAAGCCATTCGCGGCAACCCGGTGGACGCCGTGGTGCTGCTGACCGGCTGCGACAAGACCACCCCGGCCCTGCTGATGGGCGCCGCCAGCTGCGACGTGCCGGCCATTGTGGTGACCGGTGGGCCGATGCTCAACGGCAAGCACAAAGGCAAGGACATCGGCTCCGGCACCGTGGTCTGGCAGATGCACGAAGCCTATAAAGGCGGGCAAATCAGCCTCGACGAATTCCTCTCCGCCGAAGCCGGCATGTCGCGCTCGGCCGGTACCTGCAACACCATGGGCACCGCCTCGACCATGGCCTGCATGGCCGAAGCCCTGGGCACTTCGCTGCCGCACAACGCCGCGATCCCCGCCGTGGACTCGCGCCGCTATGTGCTGGCCCACCTGTCGGGCATGCGCATTGTCGACATGGTCCGCGAAGACCTGCGCCTGTCGAAGATCCTCACCAAGGCGGCGTTCGAGAACGCGATCAAGGTCAACGCCGCCATCGGCGGTTCCACCAACGCGGTGATCCACCTCAAGGCGATTGCCGGGCGCATCGGCGTCGAGCTGGACCTGGAAGACTGGACCCGGGTCGGCCGCGGCACCCCGACCATCGTCGACATGCAGCCGTCGGGGCGCTTCCTGATGGAAGAGTTCTACTACGCCGGCGGCCTGCCCGCGGTGATCCGCCGTTTGGGCGAATCGGGCCTGCTGCCCAACCCGGACGCCCTGACCGCCAACGGCCAGAGCATCTGGAACAACTGCCAGAACTCGCCGCAGTACAACGACGAAGTGATCCGCCCGATCGACAAACCGCTGGTGGCCGACGGCGGCCTGTGCATCCTGCGCGGCAACCTGTCGCCACGGGGTGCGGTGCTCAAGCCCTCCGCTGCCACTCCGGCACTGATGCAGCACCGTGGCCGCGCCGTGGTGTTCGAGAACTTCGACGACTACAAGGCACGCATCGCCGACCCGGACCTGGACGTCGACGAAACCTGCGTGCTGGTGCTGAAGAACGCCGGGCCCAAGGGTTACCCGGGCATGGCCGAAGTCGGCAACATGGGCCTGCCGCCCAAGGTCCTGGCCAAGGGCGTCACCGACATGGTGCGCATTTCCGATGCCCGCATGAGCGGCACCGCCTACGGCACCGTGGTTCTCCACGTGGCCCCGGAAGCGGCGGCCGGCGGGCCGTTGGCTGCGGTGCGCAACGGTGACTTCATCGAACTGGACTGCGCCGGTGGTCGCCTGCACCTGGACATCAGCGACGAGGAACTGCAAGCCCGCCTCAGCGACCTGAAGCCGGACACCAGCGCGAAGATCTTCTCCAGTGGCTACAGCCGCCTGTACGTGGACCATGTGCTGCAAGCCGACGAAGGTTGCGACTTCGACTTCCTGGTCGGCTGCCGTGGCTCCGAGGTCCCGCGTCACTCCCACTGATGGGCTGCGACCGTGGTTCGTCGGCGTGCCGGCGACCACGGTGGTCGGGCCGTCATCCCCCAAGGCAATACGTGGCAGGAGGTACCGGTGCTGCCTAAACCACAGCCCGGCGGTGCTATGATGCACGCCATTTGGCCAGAGCAATCCCCCTGTTATGGACTACCAGACACCCAAGCCGCGCAAAAGCATGCACGCCCAGATCGTTCAGGAACTGGGCATGCACATCGTTTCCGGACGCTTCAAGCAAGAGGAAAAGCTGCCCCCGGAAGCCAACCTCTGCGAGCAGTACCAGGTCAGCCGCCCGGTCCTGCGCGAAGCCACCCGGGTGCTCAGCGCCAAGGGCCTGGTGTACTCCAAGCCACGGGTCGGCACGGTGGTGCGGCCACGGGTCGAATGGCACCTGCTGGACCCGGACGTGCTGTTCTGGCTGATGCAATCCACGCCCCACAGCGAATTCTTCAACACCCTGGCCGGGGTCCGGCGGATTCTCGAACCGGAGATCGCCGCGATGGCGGCGGCCACCGCCACCGAGGACGATATCGCACGGATCGAGGACGCTTACCGGCGCATGGAAGCGGCCAGCAGCCCCAAAGACCTGTTGCAACCGGACCTGGACTTCCACCGGGCCATCGCCGAGGCGACCCACAACGACTTGCTGGCCTACATGTGCAACATGCTGTCGTTGCCCCTGCGCGAATCCATCAACGTCACCAACCTGCGCCCCAATACCCAGCAGCTCAGCCTGCCGCGGCACAAGGCGATCCTCACCGCGATCAAGAACCGCGACGCCCTCGGCGCGCGCCATGCATCGCTGGTGCAACTCGACGACACCCGCGTCGCCCTCGACACCGTGATGAATGTTCTGACCCCGCTCTAAGCCGGGGACGACGGATCGCGGCGCGAGACAGCGAAGCGATCCGACCCGCAAGGAGCTTGTCATGACCCACTCTTCTGCCCTGCCCCAAGCCTTTCTGGCCGCTATGCACGCCTGCCTTGGCGAACGCTTCAGCACCGTGCTGGCGGTGCGCGAGCACCATGGCCGCGATGAATCCCTGTACGACCCGGTGCTGCCCGATGCGGTGGCCTACGCCACGAGCGTGGAGGACATCAGTGCCGTGCTCGCCCTCTGCCATGCACACCGGGTGCCGGTGATTGCCTACGGCAGCGGCTCGTCCCTGGAGGGTCATTTGTTGGCGGTCCAGGGCGGCATCAGCCTCGACCTGTCGTTGATGGACCAGGTGCTGGCCTTTGAACCGGCGGACCTGTCGATCACCGTGCAGCCTGGCATCACCCGCAAGGCCCTGAACGACTACCTGCGGGCCAGCGGGCTGTTTTTCCCCATCGACCCGGGGGCCGACGCGAGCATTGGCGGCATGTGCGCCACCCGTGCTTCGGGCACCAATGCCGTGCGCTATGGCACCATGCGCGAGAACGTGCTGGGCCTGAACGCGGTGCTGGCCGACGGACGCGTGCTGCGCTCGGGCTCCAAGGCCAAGAAGTCGTCTGCCGGTTATGACCTGGCCCGGTTGTTTATCGGCAGCGAAGGCACCCTGGGGGTCATCAGTGAGATCACCCTGAAGCTGCACCCGCAGCCGGAAGCCATCAGCGCCGCGGTGTGCAGCTTCGACTCGGTGGAGGGTGCGGTACAAACGGTGATCGAAACCATCCAGATGGGCATTCCCGTGGCCCGCGCCGAACTGGTGGACCGCTTGGCCATCCAGGCCTTGAACCAGTACGCAAAGCTGGGCCTGCGGGAAGCCCCGACGCTGTTCCTGGAGTTTCACGGCAACGCCGCCAGCGTGGCGGAACAGGCCCAGGCAGTGCAGGAACTGGCGGACGGCAATCAGGGCAGCGGCTTTCAATGGGCCACCGCCCAGGAAGAACGCAACCGCCTGTGGAGTGCCCGGCACAACGCGCTGTTCGCCTTCTTGCAGCTCAAGCCCGGCTGCCGGGCGCTGTCCACCGACGTGTGCGTGCCCCTGTCGAAGCTCGCGGAATGCGTGGTGGGCAGTGAGCAAGACCTGAGCCAGTCGAGCATTCCCGCACCAATCTTCGGCCATGTGGGAGACGGCAACTTTCATGTCTGCCTGCTGCTGGACCCGAGCAAACCCGAAGAGCTGGAGGAAGCCGAGCGCCTCAACCACGCCATCGTCCACCGCGCCCTGGCGGCGGGCGGCACTTGCACCGGCGAACATGGAGTGGGCCTGCACAAGATCGACTTCATGGTCCAGGAACACGGCCAGGTGGCCATCGACACCATGGTCGCCATCAAGCAGGCCCTGGACCCGCTGAACCTGATGAACCCGGGGAAAATCTTCCGCATTCCGGCCTGAGGCGTTTGCCGGCCCGCGGCTGACCCCGGCCAGCAGCGGGCCCTCCGAGAATTTGTGGCAAAAGATTTCATCGTTTCTTGATCTTGTACAAGGCTTGCGGCAAGTTGCGCGCTTCTCAATCCAAGGAGCAGCCGATGTCCGGTTCAATGGCCCAGGCGTTCGCGCACAACTTTCTCGGCCACTCGCCCCGCTGGTACAAGGCCTGCGTGGTCGCCTTTCTGGTCCTCAACCCGCTGCTGCTGTTCACGGTCGGCCCGGTCGCTGCCGGTTGGCTGCTGGTGGTGGAGTTCATCTTCACCCTGGCCATGGCCCTCAAGTGCTACCCGCTGATCCCCGGTGGCCTGCTGCTGGTCGAGGCCCTGCTCATGGGCATGACCACGCCCCAGGCGCTGTACGAGGAACTGCTGCACAACTTCCCGGTGATCCTGCTGCTGATGTTCATGGTGGCCGGCATCTACTTTATGAAGGAGCTGCTGCTGTTCCTGTTTTCTCGGCTGCTGCTGGGGGTGCGCTCCAAGGCCCTGCTGGGGCTGATGTTCTGCTTCCTTTCGGCGTTCCTCTCGGCCTTTCTCGATGCCTTGACCGTTACGGCGGTGATCATCAGCGCGGCGGTGGGCTTCTATTCGGTCTACCACCGGGTGGCCAGCGGCAACGACCCGCGCCAGGACAGCGCATTCAGCGACGACCAGCACCTGCCCGCGCTGCACCACGAAGACCTGGAGCAGTTCCGTGCCTTTTTGCGCAGCCTGCTGATGCACGGTGCGGTCGGCACCGCCCTGGGTGGCGTCTGCACCCTGGTGGGCGAACCACAGAACCTGCTGATCGGCCATGAAATGGGCTGGCACTTCGCCGACTTTTTCAGCAAGGTCGCGCCGGTTTCCCTGCCGGTGCTGGTGGCCGGCCTGGTGACCTGCGTGCTCTTGGAGAAACTGCGCTGGTTCGGCTACGGCACCCTGCTGCCAGACAATGTGCGCGCGGTCCTGGCCGCCTACGCCGCTGAAGACAACGCCCAGCGCACCCCACGGCAACGGGCGGCGTTGCTGGTCCAGGGCCTGGCGGCGCTGATCCTGATTGCCGGCCTGGCCCTACACATCGCCGAAGTCGGTCTGATCGGCCTGATGGTGATTGTGCTGATCACGGCCTTTACCGGAATCACTGAGGAACACCGCATCGGCAATGCGTTCAAGGACGCCATGCCGTTCACCGCCTTGCTGGTGGTGTTTTTCGCGGTGGTTGCGGTGATCCACGACCAGCAGCTGTTCACCCCGCTGATCCAGTGGGTGCTGGCCCTGCCGGCGGAGCAACAGCCGGGCATGCTGTTTATCGCCAACGGCCTGCTGTCGGCCATCAGCGACAACGTGTTCGTGGCCACCATCTACATCACCGAGGTCAAGCAGGCCTTCGTGTCCGGGCACATGAGCCGCGAGCATTTCGAAACCCTGGCGATCGCCATCAATACCGGGACTAACCTGCCAAGCGTGGCCACACCCAACGGCCAGGCGGCGTTCCTGTTTCTGCTGACGTCGGCGATTGCCCCGCTGGTGCGCCTGTCCTACGGGCGCATGGTGTGGATGGCGCTGCCGTATACGGTGGTGATGGGGGTGTTGGGCTGGTACGCGGTGAGCCACTGGCTGTAACAGCGGGCGCCCTGATGGGCGCCCACGTGGTTCAAGCCCGGGACTGGGCGCGGGGAGACAGGATGAAACGTTCGATGGCCTGGGCCGCGCCATCCTCGACGTTGCTGGCGGTGACCACATCGGCCTGATCCTTGATGGCCTGTTCCGCCTGGCCCATGGCAATCGACAACCCGGCCTGGTGAAACATCGCCGGGTCATTGCCGCCATCGCCGATGGCCGCGGTGCGCTCGATGGCTACCCCCAGATATTCCGCCAGGGTGCGCAAGGCATCGCCCTTGTTCGCCTGGAGCGCAGTCACGTCCAGGTACACCGGCTGCGAACGCGACACTTGGGCCTGCTCACCCATCTGCGCTTGCAACTGAGCCTCCAACTCCACCAGTAGCCCGGTGTTGTTGCTGGCGGCGACGATCTTGTCGACCCGTGGCAGGTAGGCCTCGAAGCTGTCCACCACCTGCGGCGGATAACCCAGGCCCTGCTGCTCACGGGGCACCATGGGCCGCTCAGAGTCACGGAGCAGCCACAAGTCATCGGCAAACACCCAGACTTCGACGTCCGCGTGAGGCGTGAACAGGGCCAGGGTGGCCAGCACCGCGGGCAATGGCAGGTGATGGCGCGCCAGGAAGCGCCCATCCGGATGAACAATGGTCCCGCCATTGAACGCCGCTGTGGGCACATCCACGCCCAGGGCTTCGATCTGCTGGCGCATGGCCCGGGGTGGGCGCCCCGTGGCCAGGCTGAAGGCCACGCCGGCCTCGCGCAAGGCCCTGACTGCCGCCAGGGTGCGGGGGCTGATGCTGTGATCGGGAAGTAACAAGGTGCCGTCCATATCACTGAGAAGAAACTCGATGGGCTGCTGCACGTGATCACTCATCCCAGTTGGCACCATTCACGGCCGTCACGGCGCAACAACTCATCGGCATCCGCCGGACCTGTACCGCCAGCGGCATAAGGCTGGACGGTGGCGTCCTGTTTCCACGCATCGAGGAAGGGCTGCACTGCTCGCCAGCCGTTTTCGATGTTGTCGGCACGCTGGAACAGGGTCTGGTCACCCGTGAGGCAGTCGTAGATCAGGGTCTCGTAGCCGGTGGAAGGCTGCATCTCGAAGAAATCCTTGTAGGCAAAGCCCAACTCGATGTTGGCCATGTCCAGGGTCGGCCCGGGCTTTTTCGCCAACAGGTCGAACCACATGCCTTCATTGGGCTGGATCTGGATCCGCAGGTACGTCGGCTGCAGGCTGTCGACCTCGGTGTCGCGGAACTGCGCATAGGGCGCCGGCTTGAAGCAGATGGCGATCTCGGTGTCGCGCACACTCAGGCGCTTGCCGGTGCGCAGGTAGAACGGTACGCCGACCCAGCGCCAGTTATCGATCATCACCTTGAGGGCGACGTAGGTTTCCGTACTGCTGTCGGCGGCAACCTTGTCTTCCTCGCGGTAGCCCGGCACGGCCTTGCCACCCAGTTCGCCGGCCACATACTGGCCGCGCACCGAGTTGGCCCGCGCGTCGTCCACCGACCAGGGACGGATCGCCCCCACCACCTTGGCCTTCTCGCCCCGCACTGCGTCGGCACCAAAGGCCGCGGGCGGCTCCATGGCGACCATGGCCAGCAACTGGAACAGGTGATTGGGCACCATGTCGCGCAAGGCGCCGGTGTGTTCATAAAAACTGCCACGGGTTTCCACCCCGACGGTTTCCGCCGCGGTGATCTGCACGTGGTCGATGTAGTGGTTGTTCCAGAACGCCTCGAACAGGCTGTTGGAGAAACGGCTGACCAGAATGTTCTGTACCGTTTCCTTGCCCAGGTAATGGTCGATGCGATAGATCTGCTTCTCGCTCATGACCTTGAGCAGGCAGGCGTTCAACGCCTCGGCGGTTTGCAGGTCGGAACCGAAAGGCTTTTCGATCACCACGCGGCGGAAGGCATCGCTGCCCTCCTCCAGCAACCCGGCAGCGCCCAGGCGCTGCACCACTTCAGCAAAAAAAACGCGGCGCGGTGGCCAGGTAGAACACCGCATTGCCGCTGCCGCTGGCGGCAATCTTGGCCGCCAGCGCTTGATAGGTGTTGTCGTCGAGGAAATCCCCTTCAACGTAGCTGATGCCTTTGGCCAGCTGGGCCCACAGCGCCGGGTCGAGGCTGGCGCCATTGCCGACTTTGCTGGCGACCTCGGTGCGCAGGAAGTCCTCGAGCTTCTTGGCGAAATCCACATCGCTGATGGCGTTGTGGTCGACCCCGACAATCCGCACGCCCTCGTTCAGCAAGCCATCGCGGCTGAGGTTGTACAGCGCCGGCATCAGCAGGCGCTTGACCAGGTCGCCATGGGCGCCGAACAGGAACAGGGTGGTGGGCGGAGCGGGTTGAGCCTTGGACTTCTTGCGCATTTCGGTCATTTTTTCGAAGTCTCCACGTGGCCGCCGAAGCCGAAGCGCATGGCCGACAACAGTTTGTCGCCGTAGGTGCTTTGCTGGCGCGAACGGAAGCGCGCGAACAGCGAGTTGGACAGCACCGGCACCGGCACCGATTGCTCCATGGCGGCTTCGATGGTCCAGCGGCCTTCACCGCTGTCGGCCACGGAGCCCGAGTAACCGTCGAGTTTCGGGTCGCTGGCCAGGGCGTCGGCGGTCAGGTCCAGGAGCCAGGACGACACCACGCTGCCACGCCGCCAGACTTCGGCGATGTCCGCCACATTGAGGTCGAAACGCTGGTCTTCCGGGAGGTTTTCCGAAGCCTTGGTCTTGAGAATGTCGAAGCCTTCGGCGAAGGCCTGCATCATCCCGTACTCGATGCCGTTGTGGATCATCTTGACGAAGTGCCCGGAGCCAGCCGGGCCAGCGTGGATGTAACCGCGCTCGGCACGGTCGTCCTCGGCGACCCGGTCGCGGGTCCGCGGAATGTCGCCGTAGCCGGGTGCCAGGGCCGCGAACAACGGGTCCAGGCGCAGCACTTCATCAGCGTCGCCGCCGATCATCATGCAGTAGCCGCGTTCCAGGCCCCAGACACCGCCGGAGGTGCCGACGTCGATGTATTTCAAGCCTTTTTCCGCCAGGCTGCGGGCGCGACGGATGTCGTCCTTGTAGTAGGTGTTGCCGCCGTCGATGATCACATCACCGGCTTCCAGCAGTTGGCTCAGGGCCTCGATGGTGTCTTCGGTCGGCGCACCGGCCGGCAGCATTACCCACACGGCCCGAGGGGCCTGTAGGCCCGCCACCAGGGCTTGCAGGTCGGCGACGCCTTGGGCGCCTTCAGCAGCCAGGGTGCTGACAAAGTCCACATTGCGGTCGAACACCACGGTTTCATGCCCGTTGAGCATCAGGCGCCGTGCAATGTTGCCGCCCATGCGGCCCAGTCCAATAATCCCGAGTTGCATGTGCTGATGCTCCTTACTACCAATAGATTTGTGTCAAAAGGTTATAGCCCAAGGGGGCCAATGAGGGTTAGTCCAGAGCGTCTGGCCTAAGTTTCCCGTTCAGACAGTGGATAACGACGGTAAACGACTAGAAGACACAACGACCGTTAAAAATAAAAAAGTTCCCTTTGCCCCTAAAAGAAATCAAACTTGCCGCCGATAGTGTGGTGTCGCCGCTCAGCGCGGGGCAACACACAGTTGAAACACGCCATTTGCGAGGTGAGCAATGGGCACAGTACTACCAGCACGGCCTGCACAAACCCTGTATGTCACCATCCGTCGTGACGAATTGCGCCAACTCAAGGAAGAACGCGAGCAGTTGCAACGGGAACTCACCCAGTTGCGCCAGCTTATGTTGAGTCAAGGCCAGTCCCAGCCGTTGCAACTACCCGCCGCCCATTGATCCCCCACGGTTGAACGCAGGGCCTTGCCCTGCGTTGCTGTTCTCCCCGGCCCTGTGCCGTCGCTCCTACGCTCCGCCCTCTGCCGCCGCGGCTAACAAAGTTTTCACATCCGCTTGTCGATACTCCCAGCCTTTATCGCTGCCGATTTTGCGGTGGCCGCCATTGTCGTGACCCTGCGCGCGCGATGGCCGAGATCAACTGGCTGGAGCGCTGAATGGCATTGTTCAAACGTGGCGGCACCGCTGCCAAGGGTTTCGACTGGGCTGCAATGGCTTGGATGTTCCTGTTCTTCTGGTATTTCTCGGGGATCACCCAACTGTTGATCCAGTTGACCGACACCTCGGGCTTTACCGGTTTCCGCCAGGCCTTCTTCATGAGCGCCATCTGGCTCGCGCCGATGCTGCTGTTTCCGGCCCGCGCGCGCCTCCTGGCGGGGCTGATTGGCGTGGTGCTGTGGGCCTGCTCCCTGGCCAGCCTGGGCTACTTCTTCATCTACCAGCAGGAGTTCTCGCAAAGCGTCATCTTCATCATGTTCGAGTCCAACCCCTCGGAAGCCGGTGAATACCTGACCCAATACTTTGCCTGGTGGATGGTCCTGGCGTTTCTCGCCCATACCGCAGTGGCGTTTTTCCTTTGGACCCGGGTGCGCCCCGTGTACCTGCCCCGGGCCCAGGCGGCCGTGGCAGCCGTGGCCATCCTGGTGGTGATTGTCGGCTACCCCCTGATCAAGCAGACCGCACGCACCGGCAGCCTGGCCGGGGGCCTGGAGAAACTCGAAACCCGCATCGAACCGGCCGTGCCATGGCAGATGCTGGTGGCCTACCGGCGCTATCGCGAGCAGTTGAACAACATGCAGGGCATGCTCGACAACGTCAGCAAGATCCCTCCCCTGGGCAACCTCAAGGACAGCGGGGCCAACCTGCCGGCCACCCTAGTGCTGGTGATCGGCGAATCCACCAACCGCCAGCGCATGAGCCTGTACGGCTACCCACGGCAAACCACCCCGGAACTGGACAAGCTCAAGGACCAGTTGGCGGTGTTCGACAACGTCATCACCCCCCGCCCCTACACCATTGAAGCGCTGCAGCAGGTGCTGACCTTCGCCGATGAAGAAAACCCCGACCTGTACCTCAAGACCCCGTCCCTGGTCAGCGTGATGAAGCAGGCGGGCTACAAGACCTACTGGATCACCAACCAGCAGACCATGACCAAGCGCAACACCATGCTCACCACCTTCTCCGAGCAGGCCGACGAGCAGGTGTACCTGAACAACAATCGCAACCAGAACGCCCGCCAGTACGACGGCGACGTGCTCGCGCCCTTCAGCAAGGCCCTGGCCGAGAGCGCACCGCGCAAATTCATCGTGGTCCACCTGCTGGGCACCCACATGAGTTACCAGTACCGCTACCCGCCGAGCTTCGATAAATTCACCGACCGCCAGGGCGTGCCGCCCGGCGTGCGCGACGACCAAGTGCCGACCTACAACAGCTACGACAATGCGGTGCTGTACAACGACTTCGTGGTCTCGAGCCTGATCAAGGATTACGCCAAGACCGATCCCAATGGCTTCCTGCTGTACCTGTCGGACCATGGCGAAGATGTCTTCGACTCGGCGGGTCACGACATGCTGGGGCGCAATGAGTCGAAGCCCACGGCACCGATGTACACCATTCCCTTTATGGCCTGGGCCTCGCCGAAATGGCGGGAAACCCACGACTGGAGCTTTACCGGTGACTTGGGCCGCCCTTACAGCAGCTCGAACCTGATCCACACCTGGGCCGACCTGGCCGGTTTGAGCTTCGATGAGCTGGACCGCAGCAAGAGCCTGGTCAGCGACAGCTTCAAGCCCCGCCCCCTACTGATCGGCGACCCTTATGCCAAGCAGACCAAGGCACTGATCGACTTCAGCCTGATGAAGCCCAAGGCACCGGCAGCGACGTCCAGCGAACTGGTGCAGCAATAAGCCTGGCGCTGCGTTGAAATAATGCCCCTTACGGGGCATTTTTTATTGCAGCGTATAAAAGCCTTGCCTGGCGCCCCCATGAAAGCCCTCGCGTGAAACAAACAATTACAACAACTTCATGCCTTTACCCAAAGTGAATTAATTCCCACTTAATCAATCGTCCCCACACTCCTCCCATGCCTTTATTTCAGGGATGAAGTGGAGAACGAACACTATTAAGCAGGAACTGATCCATGAAACTTTCAAACAAGCTTTCGACTGTTGTGATGACCGCCCTGCTGGGTATGGGCTCGACCCTGGCCTTCGCCGAAGACGGCGCAGAACGCTCCCATCAGGCACGGCAGGACTTCCTCGCCACCCAGCAGCAAATCCATGGCCAAACCGACAATATCGCCCACAGCGACGCGGCTAAGAAGCCGGTGCAGACCTCGAGCACCAGCGTCTCTGGGCAACATCCGGATGCCTGATTGAACGTTAACCCCCGCACTCGATCCTGATACTCCGCTCCGTTATCAGGATTGAACATTTGGCGCCTGACACGGGCGCCTTTTTTATTGGGGTGTCTTTATGGGTTTGAACTCGTTAGTTTCTAAAACCCGGCACAAGAGCAACTTACTTATTATTTCAAGCTGTTTGCCAAGTGCTACCAATAGGGATGGCAATCTCAGGCAAAACGCTGCAATTGCATCTCGCGCAAGCGGCTCAGGGTACGGCGAAAGGCAAACGCCAGGTAACCCTCGGTGTACAGCTGTTCCATCGGCACCAAGGCCTCGATATAGAGCGGCACCTTACGGTCGTAGCATTCGTCCACCAGCGCAATAAAGCGCCGCACGCTGTCGTCGTGCACCGACAGCTGGGGCAGCTCCCGATCCCCAGCTTCGACCCGCGTTGCGCCGTCCTCGGTGCCACGGGCGATCCTCCCTGGGCGCTGGCTGGCGCTGAGGTTGGGCACATCACTCAACAGAATGGCCTGGAAGCGGTCGCACAGGGCCATAAAGTCCATGGCCGCGAACGGCTGCTCGCACAGTTCGGCGTAGCGGCACCAGATCACCCGCTCGCTGGCCTGGATCACATCGATCTGGCGGTAGCCCAGGGCAATGCTGCCACTGACCCGCGCCTGCCCTGCCGTCATCTGCTCAAACACTGCACTCAAGGCGCACTGGCCATCGGCCTGGCGGACCCAGTAACGCTGAGTGGCGACGCCAGGGTGCAGACGGTGGTCTTCGCTGCCGTCCACCGCCACCACCTGCATATGGGCCTCGATCGCCGCAATGGCCGGCAGGAAGCGCTCGCGGTTAAAGCCATCGGCATAAAGTTGCTGCGGTGGCTGGTTGGAGGTGCTGACCACCACCACACCCTGCTCGAACATCACCTGGAACAGGCGGCCAAGGATGATCGCGTCGCCGATGTCGTTGACGAACAGCTCGTCAAAACACAGCACCCGCACGTCCTGGCTCAACTCATGGGCCAGGGCATGCAAGGGATCGGCGATGCCGGTGAGTTGGAAGGAACGCTGGTGCACCCAGCCCATGAAGTGGTGAAAGTGCTGACGCCGGGCCGGGACCTTGAGGCTTTGGTAAAACGCGTCCATCAGCCAGGTCTTGCCGCGCCCCACCGGGCCCCAGAGGTACACCCCGCGCGGTGCATCGCGCCCCTGGTGCAGAGCCTCGTGACACTGCTGCAAGGCCTGCACCGCCCGCAGTTGTGCCGGATCGGCGACAAAACCTCGGGCCTGCACAGCATCCTGATAAGCGCTGAGGGGAGAATCGAAAGGCATCGGGCAGGGACTTCCTGGCAAAGGGCCCGCAGTATGCCACGGCCGCCTGGCACTGAGCCTGCGCGGGCCCAAGGCGCCGCGACTGATGGGCGGCCAGGCCTAGCTTCGGCGCTTGTGCGGGGTGAAGCGCCCCGCTTCCTCTTCCTGCATCTGCTTGCGCCAGGCCCGCAGCCAATCGCTGCGCCGTCCTGGATAAGGCTCGCCCGGCTCCGTGGCAGCGGCCACCCGATCCGTGCGAAAGGTCCGATAAGCCCCACGCAACTCGCACCAGGCGACGATCACTCGGACCTCGTCCATAAACCCCAGGGCCAACGGCCAGATCAGCCGCTGGCTGGGGCTTTTGTTGGCGTCGGCGTAATCGATGTGCAGCTTGGCTTGCTGGCGAATGGCCTGGCGAAAGACATTCAGCGGCACCGGGTTGTCCGGGTAGGTGCCGGTGGGTGGCCCAGCGAGGATGGTTGGGTTGCGCAAGGCGTCCTGGGCTGCCGGGGCCAGCACCGCGGCGATCTTGGCCAGCGCATCGGCCGCCGCCTTGCCCAGCACCTCGTCGCCACGTTGGTCGACGTAGCGCAGGCCAAGAACGATGGCTTCGATTTCCTCGGTGTTGAACATCAGCGGTGGCAGAAACAGCCCGCTGCGCAGCACATAACCGACCCCGGCTTCGCCGTAGACCGGCGCACCCAGGGCGCTGAGTTCGGCAATGTCCCGATACACCGTGCGCTCGGAAACCTCCAGCTCCCGGGCCAGGGCGCTGGCGGTCACGGGCCGGCTTTTGCCCCGCAACACTTGCAGCAAAGTGAGTAAACGACTGGTACGCGACACGCTGGGCCACTCCAAGGGCTGGAGCGCAGCAGATTAACAGAGGCCCCTGTCAGAAACTGTCAGGAGCCGCTGCCCAGGCGTACAGGTTTCAACTGCCGGTGCGGATCTTGTTCCACAAGCGCGTGCGGATGCGGTCGATGTTCAGCGGCATGGCTTCCAGGGCGAACAGCTTGTCCATCATCTGCGGGCTGGGGTAGACCTTGGTGTCGTTCTTGATCGCCGGGTCGATCAGCCCGTCGGCTTGCTGGTTGCCATTGGCGTAATGCACATGGTTGCTGATGCCGGCCATCACCTCGGGGCGCAGCAGGTAGTTCATAAAGGCGTAACCGGCCTTTTCATCCGGCGCGTCAGCGGGCATGGCCACCATGTCGAACCAGATCGCCGCGCCCTCCTTGGGAATCGAATAGCCGATTTCCACGCCGTTGTTCGCTTCCCTGGCCCGGCTTTCGGCCTGCAGGATGTCCCCCGAGAACCCCACCGCCACGCAAATATCGCCATTGGCCAAGTCACTGGTGTACTTGGAGGAATGGAAGTAGCTGACATAAGGCCGGACCTTCATCAACAGTGCCTCGGCCTTTTTGTAATCGGCCGGGTCCTTGCTGTGGTGCGGCAGGCCCAGATAATTCAAGGCCGCAGGCAGCAGTTCAGGACCGTTGTCGAGGATCGCCACCCCACACTTCTTCAGCTTCTCCATGTTCTCGGGCTTGAAGATCAGGTCCCAGGAATCCACCGGCGCGTTGTCCCCCAGCACCGCCTTGACCTTGGCCAGGTTGTAGCCGATGCCGGTGCTGCCCCACAGATAAGGAAAGCCGTGTTCGTTGCCCGGGTCGTTGCCCTGCAGGGCCTTGAGCAACACCGGGTTGAGGTTCTTCCAGTTGGGCAACTGGCTCTTGTCGAGTTTTTTCAGGGCGCCGCCCTGGATCTGTCGGGCCATGAAGTGGTTGGACGGAAACACCACGTCGTAGCCGGACTTACCCGTCATCAACTTGCCGTCCAGGGTCTCGTTGCTGTCGTACACGTCATAGCTGGTCAGGATGCCGGTGTCTTTCTCGAAGTTCTTCAGGGTGTCGGGGGCAATGTAGTCCGACCAGTTGTAGATCTTCACCGTCTCGGCGGCCTGGCTGATGGCGGCCACCAACATCAGAGGGGCAAACCACACACTTGCTGGAGTCTTGCGGATCATGGGATCGATTCCTGTAGGGGTTGTTGTTATTGGCAGGCAATCAAAGGATCGAAAAGTCAGAAAATCAGCACGTAGGTCTTGCGGACGGTCTCGTGGATGTCCCAGATCCCGGTGCTGTTGGCCGGCAACATCAGTGCGTCGCCGGCTTGTATGTGCAGGGGCTCGCCATGGTCCGGGGTAAAGGTGCAACGGCCCTGGATGAAGTGGCAGAACTCCTGGGCGGTGATCTGCCGCCGCCAGCGGCCCGGGGTGCATTCCCAGATGCCGGTTTCGACGCCATCGTCGCGTTCGACACAGGTCACCGAGGTGACCGCCACTGGCGTGCCCAGGGGCACGGCCACCGGAGTCGAATCATCGAGGGCAACCGTGGCGGTGTTCTTGAATTGAGTGATGCTCATGGGGCTACCTTGGGTTGAGGGTGTTCAGTGCATGAAGCCTTCCATGAACGCCGCCAGCCGAGTGGCCAGGGAGCGCCGCCAAGGGGCCGTGGCCGGGTTGGCCAGGATCTGGTCCTCATGGACAAAGCTGCGAATGATCGCGTTGTAGCCCAGCCAGCGGCACGGTTCCGGCTCCCAGGCCCGCAAGGCGTCGAGGCCGCGCTCGGCCAGGACCCAGGGCTGTTGCACCAGCGGGGTGTCGCGCTGCAGGATCAAGTCGGCCAGGGTCCGCCCGCCGAGGTTGCTGGCGCCCACCCCTTCACCGCCGTAGCCGCCGGACAAGGCAATGCCCTGGCGCCGGTCACACAGCATGTGCGGCTTGAAGGCCCGGGACATGCCCAGGTTGCCGCCCCAGGAATGGCTGATGCGCACGTGTTTGAGCTGGGGGAACAGTTCGCTGAACAGATAGCGGCGCAATTCGACCTCTTGCTCGGTGAGGGCGAAGTCATGGCGCAGTCGACCGGCGAAGCGGTAACCGCCACGGGCACCGAACACCAGGCGATTGTCGGCGCTGCGCTGGCCGTAGGTGACCTGCCGGCTGCTCTCGCTGAAGGCCTGGCCCTGGCTCAGGCCAATCTCGTCCCAGGTGGCGTCCGACAGCGGCTCGGTGGCCACCAACAGGCTCTGCACCGGCAATTGATAACGCCCCAGGGGCGGCAGGGTTACCGAATAGCCCTCCACCGCCGGCACTACCCAGTGGCTACGCACTTGGGCCTTGGCCGTGCACAGGTGGCCGGGCTGCCAGTCGGTCACCGGGCTGTTTTCGTAGATCGTCACCCCCAGGCG
Organism: Pseudomonas morbosilactucae; assembly: GCF_023241665.1. Lineage (NCBI taxonomy): Bacteria > Pseudomonadati > Pseudomonadota > Gammaproteobacteria > Pseudomonadales > Pseudomonadaceae > Pseudomonas > Pseudomonas morbosilactucae. The sequence goes on from NZ_JALQCX010000024.1 coordinate 121,994, forward strand.
CTCCACCGCCCGGGCCAGGCCACGCACCAGCTTGGCCGGCTGCAGGGTTGCGCAATGGGGGGAGTGGATGCCGCCATAGGGCTTGGCCACACGAATCTGTTGCGCCAGTTGTTCGGGGCTGAGCCAGCGGTAATCGTTTTCGTCGAGGCCCTGGGCATAGAGGTGGTCCAGGTAGGCACGCAGGCTGGCTTCCTGCTCGGGGTAACGGGCGGCACAGTACAGCACCCCGCTTTTCCGGTAATCGCAGTCGATGCCCTCACGCCCGAGGACTGCGGCCACTTCATCGGGAATGCCATGCAACAGGTCGAAAGACGCTCGGCGCTGCTCGGGCGGCAGGCCGGCCAGCAGCCGATCCTCCCCCAGCAGGTTGCCCATCAGCCAACCGCCATTACGCCCCGACGCACCAAAACCGGCGGTCTGGGCCTCGACGATCGCCACCTTGAGCTGGGGCGCCTGGCGCTTGAGGTAGTAAGCGGTCCACAGCCCGGTGTAACCGGCACCGATGATCGCCACGTCGACTTCGAGATCCTGCTCCAGGGACGGCCGCGCCAGCAGCGGCTCGTCGAGCTGATCCATCCACAAACTGATAGTGCGCCACGCTGGCATGCCAAGACTCCGCCATCCGAACTTCGATGAGGGCGATCCTAGTGGCTGGGCTCAGGCGCTGTCTTGCGCGCGTGCCCGCAAAGAAATTTGTTTGGCGTAGGCCCGGGGCGACAGGCCGGTGTGCTGGCGAAAACAGCTGTAGAACGCCGACAGGGAGTTGAAACCGGCGGCAAAGGCCAGCTCGTCGACCTTTACCGGGGGCACGGCCTGGTCCAGGGCCGCCAGCAAATGCTGCAGGCGCGCCTGATTGACGTAGCGGTAGAAGCTCTGCCCCAGCACTTGGTTGAGCAGGTAGGAAATCTGATTGCGGCTGTAGCCGCACTCCCTGGCCACCCGCTGCAAGTCCAGTTGCGGGTCGAGGTAGGGTTGCTGGCGCTGGAAGTACTGCTGCAGGTCCTCGGCCATAAAGCTCAACTGCCGAGGCGACAGCCCCAGGCGACTGGCCGCCGGGCGCAGGCTCTGGCCACCCTGGCTGGCCGGGGTTTCACGCACCAGGGAGGCATATTCATTGACCCGCCAGATCAGCCCATCACGCACGGTTATGGCTTCACTGGCGCGAAACGACACCAGCCCCTGTCCGCCGCGCAGGGTGACCTGGTACTGGATAAAGGCCGTGTCGCCGTCCACCCGGATACGGTCGCTGTGCTCCAGGGCCTCTTCCGGGTCCCGGGGCATGCTGTTGGCCACGTAGTCACGCAGCTCATCCAGGCCCAGGACGCGGTTCTGGAAGAAGTCGTGGTACTGGATCTCGGGGTGGTACAGCGCCATAACCCCATCCAGGTCACGGTGCTTCCAGCACAGGTGATAACGCAGCACCGTCTCGCCGGTGGCCTGGGTTTGCAGCGGGCCATCATCTGGGGCAGGCATAGGGTTCTCAAACGAAGAAAAACAAAGCTTGCCGCAAGTGACGGGGCCGCTTCAATGCTCAACACCGGGCGTGGGGGCAGCGGATTGAGCCTTGCAGGAAACCAAGCCATGACCTGCGTCATAAATCGGCAAAAGAACCGCCGGACGGTGCAAAAAAAACCACTGCCTGTCACACGCCGATGCTACTTTTAAAAACTCAACAGGTTGGGTCAGCGAGGGCCCTTCCGTACCTACCGCGAGCAAAAGGAAGCGCTCAATGAACCAGGTGGGCCAGCCGATGAACCGATTCTCCGCCAGCAAAGTCACCTTTCCCAACGCCTGCCAGTTAATGCGCTGGCATTTTCACCCGATGGGCTTCGAAGCCAGCATGGACGCGCCCGGCAGCATGATTGCCCGGCTCTTCGACCGCGCCAGTGGTGAAACCATGATTGCCATTGCCGGCATTCCCTGCGCCACGGTGATGAACGCCAGTGACGTGGAGCGCATCATCGAAGCCGTAGAAGACGAGCTGGAATCCTTGATGCCGTCCTCGGCACTCAAAGCCTAGTAACCCTTCCCCTCGCCGGTTCGCCGGCGCCCGCTGTTGACTGGCTAACCCTTGGGTTCATGCCCGCCGATCGACAAAAAATGCCTTGCCCTTGGGCACTCGCTCCGAGGCCCGTGGGCCATTTGCGGCCTGGGGCTCCTGAGGCTCCACATACCAGTAGCAATGGGTGACTGCCCGGGTGATGCCCACATAGGCCAACCGCAGGATCTCGTCCTTCTGCGCCGCGTCATAGGGCTCGGCGTCGCCGTCCTTGCCCAGGCCCGCCATGCGGTAGACCTGGTTTTTATAGGGCGAACGGGTCAGGTGCTGGCAATCCCCCAGCAGGAACACCGCGTCCGCCTGCAGGCCCTTGGCGCTGTGAAAGGTCAGTTGCTTGAGCCGTCTCTGGCCAAATGGCAAGCTAGAATCAACATTAACTATTTGTGAAATATTGTTTTCAATCAATAACTTATCGACACTTTTTCGATAGAGAATCAAGATTGAATCGCCGCGACGATAGTGCTCTTCCAGGCGCTGGGCTAGGTCTTGCTCATCACGATTCAAAACCTGCACCGGCACCGGCTCACGCGGTTCACCGGCCGCCTTGGCCTTCTTCCCGGCAATCGCCGGGGCCGCGCGGACGATATGTTCCGCCGCGTCGATGATGTGCTGATGGCTGCGGTAGTTGTCGCTGAGCATGACCCGGGTGGTGGCCGGCGACGGGAATTGCTGATTGAACTCCATGAAGTACTTCGGCGAACTGCCCCGCCAGCCATAGATCGACTGCCAGTCGTCGCCCACGCAGAGCAAGGACGAATGCTGGGCCCGATGCCCCACGTGCAGGGCTGGGCCGCGCCGGCGGATTTCCCCCAGGCACGCGCGGATCCAGGAGACGATCTGCGGCGAAACATCTTGAAATTCGTCGATCATCAGGTGCGACAGCGGCCGCAGGCGCTCATCGCTGAGCAGCCTGAGGTTCTCCGTCGAGTGCTCGCTGAACAGAGCGAACATGCGGTTGTAAGTCATGATCGGTGGCGACTGGTCCAGCAGATGGTCTTCCAGGGCCCGCCAGAACAGGCTCAGGGCCTCGAAGAAAAACCGGTCCGGGTCATCCTTGGCGAAACTCATGCGCCCGACCGCATCACAGACATCCAGGCCCAGGTTCTCGATAAACCCGGCAGCCGCCACAAACGCATCCAGCAACGGCACCGACGCCAACTCACCCTTGACCTTGTAGTCAAAGCCCGGCCCGGCACTGGCGTCGCCCGCCATGGAGGCCAGAACGCGCTTGGATGACTCGTAACTATCCAACCAAATCAATGGCTTATGACAGAAAGCTTGAAACAGGGTGCGCTTTACAGCCCATTCCGCCCGCACCGTCAGCTTGGCATTGGGTCGGCTGACCTGGGGGTTTTCTCGCGGGTCGAACCCGAGCACCACCCAGGCGTCCAACTCCGGGGCGTAGCCGTGGCAATGAAAGCGTGCGCCGTTGATTTCCAAAGGTTGGCGATTGGGCTCGATGCCCTTGATCGGCCAGGCACCGGCGCGAAACCACAGGTCCTCGACCGCATCGCACAGCTCTTCGTCGCGCTTGGCGGCCAGTTCGGTGACGGCCATGCGCTTCTGCACATCCGGGTGATCGCGCTCCAACTCTTTAAGCAGCAAGGCCTGGCGCAACAGCGGCTTGATCGCCTCGCGAAAACGCGGGTCGCGGCCCTGCAACGCGTGATAGCAGGCGTTCAGGTGCTTGCGCTGGGCGTCATTGATGCGCAGGTCGAACGGGTTGCTGTCCACTTCCTCGTCGCTGGACGCCGCACGCTCACTGAGGTTCTCAAACGCCTGCAACCGCTCGAAGCCCGGCAGGCTGCGGACCATGGGCAAGATCCGCGAATGGAATGTGCGCACCACGTCGCGGGCGTCCTTGAGGCTCAATGCCCGACCCCAGAGGCCAAACACCTCCAGCAGCTTATTGATGAAGTCCTTGCGCGACTCGCGGGTGAAGGTCACCACCGTCAGGCAGTCGAGCTCAAAACCCAGGTAATGGGTCAGCAACAGGATGCGCAGTACCAGAGAGGTAGACTTCCCTGCCCCGGCCCCGGCGATCACCGAGGTTGACGGCGTATCGCTGAAGATCATCTTCCATTGCGCGGTGCTGGGTTGAGCATGGGCCGGCAGCAGCCGCGCGACATCGGCCTTGATGCGTTTTTTCAGCTCCGGCGTCAGAGGCAGGCGCCAGTCGTCGAACAGGTTGTCGTCCACCCCCGGCGGGCGATGCTCGGTGTTGCGGCTGTCACGGATCAACAGCACCTGGCGGCCTTCCTCCAGCCCCTCGAGCTTGCCTTCCTTATAGCCGTAGTCCACCCCGGCGGTGTGCCCGCTGCGAAAGCCATCGGCCTGCCCATGCAGCCAGGACGCCCGGTGCTGGGCCCGCAGGCGGTTGAGGCCATGGCCAAAAAAACGGGCAGCCAGGCGTTTGAACAGCGGCATCTCGGCCAGGGGCAGAAGTTCGGGCGGAAGATCGGGGGTGTGTTGCGGCACGCTGACTCCAGGGTGTGAGGCGGTGTGGGCTATGGTCGCGGCATTTTCCGTCGATATCCAGCCAATTGCTTACAGGTCATTAACTTAAGGGATGATGTGAAGGTTGCACAGTAGGAAATCACTGGCAAAAACATCCAATTATTTGATTGAAATCCAGCATTTTTTGCGCTTTTTATCGATAGGTGATCCGAGGAAGATGCACGCCATCAACCGGGGTTATGCAGTGGGCGGCCCGTATATCGCGCCCCCTCTGACAACCCCTCAAGAGGATACGATCATGCTTGAACTCAGACCTTTCGCCTCGCTGGGCGGCGCTCACCACGGCTGGTTGGATGCCCATCACCACTTTTCGTTCGCCGAGTACCACGACCCCAAACGCATGAACTGGGGCAACCTGCGGGTCTGGAACGATGACGTGATCGCCCCCGGCAGCGGGTTCCCCCAACACCCCCACCGGGACATGGAAATCATCACGTATGTCCGTGAAGGGGCCATTACCCACCGCGACAACCTGGGCAACGAGGGCCGCACCGAAGCCGGCGATGTGCAGGTGATGAGCGCCGGCACCGGGATCGCCCACAGCGAATACAACCTGGAAAGCGCGGCGACCAAGATCTTCCAGATCTGGATCATCCCCAATCAGGCCGGTTCAGCCCCGTCCTGGGGCGCCAAACCTTTCCCCAAAGGCCAGCGCGAGGGTTTTGTGACCCTGGCCAGCGGCAAGGACGGCGACGACCAGAGCCTGCGCATTCGCGCCGATGCACGGCTGGTGGCGGCTAACCTGAAGGCCGGCGAGTCGGCAGAGTACTCACTGGACAGCGGGCGCCGCGCGTACCTGGTGCCGGCCACCGGGGCGATTGAAGTCAATGGCTTGCGTGCACAAGCTCGAGACGGCATTGCCGTAGCGGATGAGCACGTATTGCGGGTCACAGCCCTGGAAGACAGTGAAATCGTCCTGGTAGACCTGGCCTAACGCCTGGACACCGGCGCAAAAAAAGGGGCGACCAAGTGGTCGCCCCTTTTTCATGCCTTGTAAATCAACTGATAGCGCCATCCACCAAGGCCTGGGCTTCCTGCACCAGTTGCTTGAGGTGGTCGTCACCGATAAAGCTCTCGGCATAAATCTTGTAGATGTCCTCGGTGCCCGAAGGACGCGCCGCGAACCAACCGTTCTGGGTCATGACTTTAAGGCCGCCAATCGCCTGGTCGTTGCCCGGTGCGTGGCTGAGGATGGCCTCGATCTTCTCGCCGGCCAACTGAGTCGAGGTCACTTGATCCGGCGACAGTTTGCTGAGCAGGGCTTTCTGCTGCGGGTTGGCCTTGGCGTCCACTCGTACCGAGAACGGCTCGCCCAGTTCGTCACACAGGCCGCGATAGGCCTGGCTTGGGTCGCGACCGGTGCGCGCGGTCATTTCTGCCGCCAGCAAGGCCGGGATCAAGCCGTCCTTGTCGGTGCTCCAGACGCCGCCGTCCTTGCGCAGGAAGGACGCGCCGGCGCTTTCTTCACCCCCAAAGCCCAGGGAGCCGTCGAACAGACCGTCGGCAAACCATTTGAAGCCCACCGGCACTTCGTACAGGCGACGGCCCAGGCGCGCCGCCACCCGATCGATCAGGCCGCTGCTGACCACGGTCTTGCCGACGGCCGCATCCGCGCGCCACTGCGGACGGTTCTGGAACAAGTAATCGATGGACACGGCCAGGTAATTGTTCGGAGCCAACAGGCCACCGGACGGCGTGACGATGCCGTGGCGGTCATGGTCCGGGTCGCAGGCGAAGGCAACGTCGAAACGCTGCTTCAGGCCGATCAGGCCCTGCATGGCGTAGCTGGAGGATGGGTCCATGCGGATCTGTCCATCCCAGTCCACGGACATGAAGCGGAAGGTCGCATCGACCTCCTTGTTGACCACTTCCAGGTCCAGGCGGTAATGCTCGGCAATTGCCGACCAGTAGCGCACGCCCGCGCCACCCAGCGGGTCCACGCCCAGGCGCAGCTTGGCGTTACGAATGGCGTCCAGATCGATCACGTTGATCAGGTCGGCCACGTAGGTGTTGAGGTAGTCATGACGGTGAGTGGTGTCGGCTTTCAGCGCTTGCTCGTAGCTGATGCGCTTGACCCCGGCCAGCTTGGCCGCCAGCAGTTCGTTGGCCTTGGCTTCGATCCACTTGGTGATGTGGGTGTCGGCCGGGCCACCGTTGGTGGGGTTGTACTTGTAGCCGCCGCTTTGTGGCGGGTTGTGGGACGGGGTAATGACAATCCCGTCCGCCAGGCCCGACGTGCGGCCGCGGTTGTAGCCAATAATGGCGTGGGAGATAGCCGGCGTCGGGGTGTATTCATCACCGGTGGCGATCATCACCGTCACGCCATTGGCCGCCAGCACTTCCAGGGCGCTGGCGCCCGCCGGGGTAGACAGTGCATGGGTGTCGATGCCGACAAACAACGGGCCGTTTATACCCTGGGATTCGCGATACAGGCAGATGGCCTGGCTGATAGCCAGGACGTGCCATTCGTTGAAACTCAGATCGAACGAGCTGCCACGGTGCCCGGAGGTGCCAAAGGCGACGCGCTGGGTCGACACCGAGGCGTCGGGTTGGCCGGTGTAATAGGCCGTCACCAGTCGCGGGATATCGACCAACAATTCAGCCGGTGCCGGTTTGCCCGCAAAAGGACTGAGAGTCATGCAAAACCTCTGGAGAAAGGATGGTTCGGGAATGCTGCGCAGTTTACTGGCACTTTGACCGCAGCGCGATGGGATCTATCCGCGCTCCCCTCAGAGAATTACTGCATGCGAAAAGGCTGATCTGCAGACACGTCTCAACCGCCAGGCGGGTGCTGCGCGGCAGGTCGATGCTGATGGAAAAGACAGGAACAGAACAACGGCAGGTATAAACAAAAAAAGCCAGGATTCGTGGGGAACGAACCCTGGCTCTGGGGTCAGGCCGGATCGACCAGCAACGCCACCCGCTCACGGCACGGACACTCGTCCATGTAGCGGTGGGCTTCGACAAATTCGCCGAAGGGGAAGACCCGAGTCTTCAGCGGCACCAACACACGGTCGGCGGTCAACTGGTTGATGTCGCGCAGGGCCCGTTGCAGCGCCACCTGGTCCTGGATGATGCCCAACTCCGGCTTGCCGGTGAAGTTGCCGATGCAGTGCACGAAGAACTGGATGTTCTTCTGGAAGGCTGCACAGGCCGGAAACGGCGTCTGGTTGCCGCCCTGCAGGCCATACAGCACAAGGCTGCCACGGGGCGCCAGCACATCGCCGAGCATGGACATCTGCGGGCCGCCCAGGCCGTCGAACACCACGTCCACGCCACGGTTGTCAGTGAGCTTGTTGATTTGCATCAGCAAGTCCTGCTCCTCGGTGACGATGACCTTCTCGGCCCCCAGGGACAGCAGATACTCACGCTCTTCAGCAGTCTTGGTGGCCGCAATCACCCGCACACCCAAAGCCTTGCCCAACTGGACAAACGATGGGCCGGCGCAATGGCTGGCGTCGGTGACCAGGGCAAACTGCCCGGGCTTGACCCGCGCCAGATCGACGTAAGCGAAGTAAGCAATCAGCAGCGGCGTGTAATGCACGCTGGCTTCGATGGGGCTGAGGACGTCTGGGTAACGAGTCAATGCCGAACGGGGCAGGAGAATCTGCTCGCCATAGACCGGGTAATCATTGGGGCTCTCAGCCGGAAAACTGGCGACCTTGTCACCCACGGCCAAATCTTCGATACCGTCACCTACCGCGGTGACCACACCGGCCATTTCATGCCCAAGGCCTGACGGCAAACGTGCATGGGACGACGCCAGGTTCTGACGCCAGAGCACGTCGTACCAACTGATGCCAATCGCTTCGACTCGTACCTGCACTTCGCCTGGCGCAGGCAAAGCGGCCGCATGCTCTTCGCATTTGAGCACCTCGGCCGGACCAAACTTGTGAAAACGGATCGTGCGGGACATCGCAAACCTCGTCAAAGTAACCTCTAATGCGCTGAACTCTATCTGGGGTTTCTGAGCAAGACCATCAGTGGCTATTAATAGTCGACATGCCTGTCATTGATTCCGCTGGCCTTGAACGCCCGCATATATAAGGGCTAGAGCAAAGCAGCGGGCTCAGGAAAAATAATTAGCCGGTGCAGAGTACCAGCCTTTGCCCGTAAGATTCACGCCGGCCATTGTTCCCATATGGTCGTTCCCGTCAAGTTCGCTGACTCTGCCAGGACTCCAGATGAATCGTAATGACCTGCGTCGTGTCGACCTGAATCTGCTGATCGTGTTCGAAACGCTGATGCATGAGCGCAGTGTGACCCGCGCCGCCGAGAAATTGTTCCTCGGCCAGCCAGCCATCAGTGCGGCGCTGTCACGCCTGCGCAACCTGTTCGACGACCCGTTGTTCGTGCGTACCGGGCGCAGCATGGAGCCCTCGGCCCGGGCGGTGGAAATCTTCGCCCTGCTCTCCCCGGCCCTGGATTCGATTTCCACCGCCGTGAGCCGCGCCGCTGAATTCGACCCGGCCACCAGCACCGCCGTGTTCCGCATCGGCCTGTCCGATGATGTCGAGTTCGCCCTGCTGCCCATGCTGCTCAAGCGCCTGCGAGCCGAAGCACCAGGCATCGTCCTGGTGATACGCCGGGCCAACTACCTGTTGATGCCGGCTCTGCTGGCCTCGGGTGAGATCTCCATTGGCGTCAGCTACACCGCCGACCTGCCGGCCAACGCCAAGCGCAAACTGCTGCGCATGAGCCAGCCCAAACTCCTGCGCGCCGACACCGTACCCGGCGCCCTGAGCCTGGACGACTTCTGCGCCCGCCCCCATGCCCTGGTGTCGTTCGCCGGGGACTTGAGCGGGTTTATCGACGAGGAACTGGAAAAACTCGGACGCAAGCGCCACGTGGTCCTGGCAGTGCCCCAGTTCAATGGCTTGAGCACCCTGCTCGCAGGCACCGACATCCTCGCCACTGTCCCGGACTACACCGCCGACGCCCTCACCGCCGCCGGCGGCGTCCGCGCCGAAGACCCGCCATTGCCAGTGCGCAGTTTCGAGCTGCATATGGCCTGGCGCGGCTCTCAGGATAATGACCCAGGGGAGCGTTGGTTGCGGTCGCGGATTCAGATGTTTTTTGGCGACCCCGATAGCTTGTAATGGAACCTCAATAAAACCCATAAAACCGTTTAATAACAATGACTTACAAACACTTTTCAATCTGCTGGCGCCTGTCTAAACCCAATGGATTCCAGAGCTTATGGGGTGTAATTGCGGGCAAATTTCGGTTCCTTAAAAAGAATGCCCCCACAGGAAGGTCTGCGGACCTGGGTAGGTTTCTTCTGCGCCTGGATGACTGCAACGACGGCAGCGTTGCCACCGCGATATGCCAGGTGCGCTAGGGGCTGTGTATGCGCGCGCAACTGTTAGCGCAACGCCGGGAAGCGGCTCAACAATGGGCTGACTGTGCGGCGCCCCGCACGGCGTACCACAAAACACCTGCAGCCGCGTTTCGGTGACTCGGTCCACCAAGCCCCAATCGCAACTACTGTTTAGTATCAGCACCCGTTTATGGTTCTAGCTTGTTTGAGGTGCCCATCCAGGGACGGCTAGCCCGTCACGACGCTACAAACGAAAAGTCGCGATTGACCGCACTGCGCTCATATTCCAGAAGGCACTCATAGTCAGCCTCACTGGCCGGCAGGACCTCCTTGATCGCGAGGTCACGGGAAACCTCAGGAAGCTGGCCCAAAGCTTCGTTCATTGCGTTCCTGATTGAAGCGGCGTCCGCAGCCGTTTGACCAATCGAGGTTATGTAAGGCAGGCAGGGACTGCGCGCACTCCGCACGAGGATCCTGAGGCCTTCGATTTCGGTACTGTTATCTCTCGCAAGATAATCGTAAGTGACGCTGTCGATGGAGGCCAAATCACCCTCGCCCTCTTTCAGCCTTCGCATGCTCTCCCTGTGGGATCCGGTGAAGGTGAGTTTCGAGAAGAAACCGCGGTCGCTGATCCCGGCCAGCGTGTGGCGCAATAAATTCATTCCAGAGTTGGAATCCCGGGCGTTGATCAGACCATGGCTGCCCCGGAAACCCGCCAGGTCAGTCACGGCCGAATCAGCTCTACAGAGCAGCAGACTGCAATGGTCACCCCCCGAGCTATGAGCAAGCTCATAGCTCGGGCGCCCTATCAGCCTCACCTTTCCCCGCAATGACGTGACGAATGGATAGCCGCAGGTCTGGGATAACAACAGATCCGGGGAAAGCCAGTGCGCCGCGAGATCAACGATCTGTTTTTGCCCTCGGCGCTCACCGAGAATCTCCAGGATGCGCTCAAGCCAGGCTTGCTGTGCCTGTAAAACCCTGGCGGGAGCGAGGTACATGGATAGATCGCTGGTCATATGAAATCCATTCAGAGGGTGCGATTGCCGCTGATCACAGCAGGATAGAGTTGGCAGGCGTCTTCAAGCCCAAGCGATCCCTCAGTGTCCCGGGTTCATATTCCTGGCGGAACACCCCTTTGGCTTGCAGCAAGGGCACCACGCCACGGGTAAATGTTTCAAAGTCAGTGGGCAAAAACGGAAACATGAGGTTGTAGCCATCGACGGCATTCGACTCGTATAACGCTGAAAGCTTATCGGCAATATGCTCCGCCGTTCCGATCAGTAGCCAGGTACTTGAACTCTTGACCAACCGGCGTCCTATTTCGCGGATGGACAAGGAGGTGTCGTACTGCTTGAGCAGGGCCAGCTCAGTTCGAATGCCATCAAACTCGGACTCATCCGGCAACGCTGGCAATGGGCCGTCCGGCGATAGACCTGTCAAGTCCAGGCGTGTGTAGCTGGACACCAGGTCAATCGCCACCGCATCGATAATAAGGCTGTCCTCCAGGTGCCGACGTCGTTCCTCCTCAGTCTCATCGCCGAGCACCACCGGAAGCACGCCGGTGATGATTTTCAGATCACTGGAATGCCTGCCCTTCAACTCGAGTCGGCGATTCAAATCGGCCCTGTACGCCAACCCCTCTTCGACCGAATTGATAAAACAGAAGTGCACGTCCGCATGCGCAGCGGCCAGGTTCTTGCCCGCTTCAGAAGACCCCGCCTGGGCAAGGACCGGATGGCCCTGGGGTGGACGCGGCACGTTAAGCGGCCCACGTACGTTGAAATGTGCGCCTTTGTGATTGATCGGGTGAATTTTCGATGGGTCGGCAAAGTTGCCGGCACCCTTGTCAAACTCTAGCGCACCCTCCTCCCAGGAGTCCCAGAGCTGCTTGACGACATGGATGAATTCCTCGGCCCGCAGATAACGATCGCCGTGTTTCGTTACGCCTGACAATCCGAAATTCGAGGCCTCCTCTTCCAGCCAGGACGTCACGATATTCCAGCTGGCTCGCCCTGCGCTGAGGTAGTCCAGCGAAGCAAAATAGCGCGCGAGGTTGAAGGGCTCGTTATAGGAAGTCGAAGCCGTGCCCATCAGCCCGATGTGCTCGGTAACCGCAGCCAGTGCGGACAACAGCGTAATCGGTTCCAGGCGGGCGTTGGCATAGTGCCTCAACCCGCTGGCCACGGAGTCCCAGACTGCGACGTGATCCGCGACAAAAACCGCATCAAACTTCGCCGCCTCCGCCGCCTGCACGAGTTTTACGTAGTAACCCAGCGTCAATATCTCTTGGGTCGGTGACAGCGGATGGCGCCAGGAAAAACGATGATCCCCCTGGGGGTTAAAAAAGAACAAATTCAAAATCATACTTTTATTCGACATAACGCCTCCGCGACCTTGCCCACGTCGCATTCATTTTCACTGGGCCGTCTTGACGGTATGTTCGGCGACCCACTGCGCCGCGACTTTCGCGGGATCCTTGTGATCGATATCAACCAGTCGATTGAGTTGCTTGAGGTCGTCATCGGTCAGTCTTGCAGAGACCTCGTTGAGCACCTTGGTGACTTCCGGGGTCAGCAACGCCTTGCGCCCCAGTGGCGTGATGTTTTGCAGGGGCTGTTGGTGCTTGTCGTCCTCGAGGACAACCCAAGGCTCTTTCGCCAGGATGCCTTGTGTGGAGACCACCGTGGCCACGTCGATAGCGCCGGAGTTCAACGCCAGCCGCGACAAGGGCCCGCCCATGTCCAGCGACTTGATGCTCTTGAAGTTGATGCCGTAGACCGCCTTCAACCCGGGCAGGCCTAACGCAGCTGTGGCGACCTCGGGAGGCCCACCCAGGGTGAAATTACCCGAGACGGGCGCCAGGTCGGACAAGGTGCGCAGGTTGTACTTTTCTGCGGTCTTTTTGGTGACGGCCCAAGCAGTAATGGAGCCCGCGGACGAAGGTTCAAGCAGCTGGAGGTCCGCCGGCAACTTCTGTTGCAAAGCGCTGAGGATCTCCTTTTGGCTGGTCAGGGCGGTCTTGTCGTCATAGAAACTCAACAGTGACCCTATGTATTCGGGTACGACGTCTACATCGCCGTTTTCCAGGGCCTGGGCGATGATCTGGCGGTTGCCCAGATTGAGGCGGGTCTTGACGTCTATCCCTTGATTTTTCAAGGCTGACGCATAGATGTTGGCGAGAATCGTCTGCTCGGAAAAATTGGCCCCTCCAATGGTGATGGACTGAGCGCTGGCAAACGCACTGTTCACCAGCAAGCCTAACCCCAGCAGCAATGAAATCGAGTACGCTGAGCGAGCCTTCGAACGTTGTTTGTTTTTCATGTGGGTTTGCACCTCTGTAGAGTTAATACACACTTTCAAATGCCTCAGGTCATGTAGCGCTTAGTTCGATTTTCCCCGCCCGCCATTTTCTAACCATGAATGTTTCTATCATTGAACAAACCCACTCACTGACAATCGCCAGTGCCGACACCATCAGTGCGCCGCCAATAATTTGCGGCGTATCATTTCGGCCCAGTCCATCAATAAGAAACCTGCCCAGGCCGCCGAAGCCGGCATACGCAGCGATGGTGGCCGTGGCGATAAGTTGCACTAGGGCTGATCGGAACCCTGAAAAGATCAGCGGAAAAGCCAGCGGCAACTCGAGCTGAAAAAACATCTGCCCTCTGCGCATGCCCATCGATCTGGCAGCCTGCTTCAGAGATGAATCCACCTGATCGATGCCAACATAGGTATTGGTTAATATCGGCGGGATGCTCATGGTCACCAACGCGATAATCACCGTGCTGGTTTCATAGCCAATGAGCATGATTGCAACTATCACAATACCCAGAGAAGGTAATGCTCGCCCAATATTGAACAGCCCTATCGCCACCTGCGCGCCTTTGCGGTAGTTAGCCAAAAGTACGCCGAGCGGCAACGCTATTGCACAAGCGATAACCAGGCTTAAGGACACATAATAAATATGCTCTGCCAGCCGAGTCAGTATGCCGCTTTCACCCAACCAATTATCAGAAAGAGAAAACCAAAGGTAGACACTTGCGATCATGTTCATCAGCGCACCCAAGGCACCAGCCATTTATTGATTGAATAAAACAGAAAATCAAAACATAACGCCAACATCACCGTCAGGACCAGGCTGACCGCCACAGGCGTAGTGAAACTTTGAGCCAGCCCGGTAATGAACAACTGACCCAGTCCGCCTTGCCCAATCAACGCAGTAACAGTCACCAGCCCCACCAAAGTAACCGAAGTTGTTCGTAAGCCTGCCAATAACGCAGGCAGCGCCAGTGGAAGTTCAACCCCGAAGAATCTTTGCAAGCGCGTATACCCCAGCGCACGGGCTTCCTCCAATACGTCCGCAGGGTTACTCGCAAGTCCCGCCAAGATGTTCTGTAATACGATAAGCAAGGAATACAGGCTCAAACCAATGACCGCCGTGGTCTTGGATAAGCCGGTAAAAGGCATTATCAAAATAAACAGTGCCAGGGACGGAATAGTAAAGAGTATGCCGCAGACATAAATCATCGGCCGCGCCAATCCTGGCTGCCACAACGTCAAGAGCACCATTACACCCGCTAACAGCATCCCTATACACAGGCCCAAGGTCACCAGTTGAATATGATCAACTAACAGCTGGCCGATCTGCTGCCAGTTTTCAACAATCCAGGACCAGTCAATCATTGCGCACTTCCGAAGCGGCGCTCATTGAGTGCGCTGTGAAGGCTGGCAATCGAGAGGCAACCTTCGTAACCGCCGGCCTCGTCCACGCGAACAACCACACCGATCGGCGCCGTTAGAATTTTAACCAGTGCGTGATGCAATGAGTCGTTACTCGACACCGTTGTCAGCTCCGGAACAGGCACGTCCGATTCACTGACCCACTTCAACGGGTTGGACTTGTCATCCAGTAGAAGTTTGAATTCACAACTGACCTCATCCACCGGAAGATCAGAAACCTTCATCAGCGAAAGTCTTTTTAACAGCGGATCCTTGCCAATAAAGTTCTTCACAAACTCGCTGACAGGATGGGCAAGGATGTTGTGAGGTGTGTCGAACTGAACAAGTTTCCCTTCGCCCTCGAAGATGGCAATCCGATCGCCAATTTTGATGGCCTCCTCCATATCATGGGTCACTAGGATAATGGTTTTATGCAAACGTCTCTGAAGTGCAACCAGTTCATCCTGCAGTCGCTCGCGTATCACCGGATCAAGCGCGGCAAAGGGTTCGTCCATCAATACAACCGGTGGGTCCGAGGCCAATGCCCTCGCCAGAGCGACACGGCTTTGCTGCCCCCCCGATAGCTGATTAGGGTAGCGGTCCAGAAATTCCGGCTGAAGCCCAACCAGGGAGATGAGTTCGCTCACGCGCTGGCGAATTTTACGTTTGCTCCAGCCCAGCAGCCGCGGGACGGCGCCAATATTTTCGGCAACCGTCTGGTGAGGAAATAAGGCTGCGCTCTGCATCATGAAACCAATGCCGCGGCGTAGCGTAACGACGTCAAGTTCATCGGTCGCGGCGCCATTGACACAGATGCGGCCACTGTCCTGGGTATCCAGCCTGTTGATCATGCGCAAAATGGTGGTTTTGCCGCACCCACTCGGCCCGACAAATACACAGATCTCACCCTCCCGGACGTGAAGCGTTAAATCGCTCACGGCCATTCGCGGGCTGCCTTTATGAGTTTTCTTGATGGCTTCAAAACGTATCATTTTCCGACGCCCACATTAGCTTGCCTATTGTTAGTGCTCAGCAGGATGGCGAGGACAATCCACGGGACTGACCAGATGTTTCTGCAATAACTGGAAGTAACCATGAATGACATAGCCATTGTTTCGCGCGATCCATTGTTCACGCCTGGCTCTATACACCCTGGGTAAGTAAAACCAGGGCAAACCGGGAAGATCGTGATGAACCAGGTGAAGATTGAGGTTGAGAAACAGCCAACTCAACAGCCCCGACGATTCATTGATAACCGTGCGGTGTTGCGGAAGCGTTGACGGCCGATGCTCGTAAAACGACCTGATCATGGCAATTGACAAGGCCGGCAGCGACACCAGGAATAGGTACTGTATGGCGCTGATGGCGCTGTATTGCTCAACCAAGGCCAGCACTACGCCAACACTTAGTAGATGAGCAACCCACATCCGCCAAGCGATTCGCCCGGTGTGAAACAGCCCTCCGATCTCACTGCCCACGAGGGTTATCACCGCCAAAGGCGCGCCCATAAGCAAACGACCACCCAAGGTCTTGTTTACCCACAACAGCGTTCTGATATACCGAGGCGAGCGAAACCAAACAGCACCGGTGACATAACGACTTTCCGGATCTTGACCCGGCACCGTCAGCACCTCGTCGTTGTGATGCGTCAGATGGGTGTCCCTATAAATATCGTAGGGGTACCACACGGCAAACGGCAGAAATCCCAGGGCTTTATTGATGCCAGCCCAACGCGTTGGATGACCGTGGATAAGCTCATGCTGAATCGACATCCACAGCACAACCAGTGGAATCAACAGGACGAGGCTGAGTACTTCGCCAAGTACGCTCCCACAAAAAATAATAAACGCCCAAGCCAGATAGAACCCGACTAACAAAAGCCAAGTGGGCCATTCAGTTTTACTCGTTACGGTAGTGCTCAGCTTAGCGATTTCAGCTCGATGAGCTTCATCCAGATAGTTTGGCATTGTTGTCAGTCGTGATAGATCTTGCTCGGAACACGCGCCCAGTCACTCACACTTCAGGCTGCAACCCCATAGACGGGGGATTACCGGAAGATGATTGGCTGGACTGACGGTATGGAAGTGCCCAACAACGATGATTCACATGGCGTAGAGAAGAAACGCCAAGCCTTCGCTGATTGCACTGCAGGCTTCGCTGTTGGCCTGACAAGGGAGGGGTTTGCCGGTCACGAATGGAACAGCAATGGAGGAAAAGGAACTGATGCGGATATTGCCGGCGTGATAAATCGCTGCATGGGCGCCGTCATGCGACAGAGCCTCAAGGCAGATTTGGAAGATTCGGGCGCCGGACATAGTCGTACCATAACAATAGGATTGAACATATCCGGCGGTCCGGTGACAGCAAGGTAGCACGATGACTAACATGCTCAAGGAATATATTTTATTATGCTTATTCCTAAATCGAATAACGAACAAATAGCGTGCATCTCCTGTTCTGTATTCTCAGGATTCGGGATTCTTGACATCGCGTATGACGACGACACCGGTGATCAGACTCATCAGGGCAATGGAGATCATGCCCACGTAAGTGGAGCCGGACAGATAAGAGATTGCAACTTATCCCCAGCGCAGCTCAAAAACTCACTTACAAACAAAAACATCCCTTATAAGCGGTGCTTATGTAAGTCTAGATGGGGACGTCACGCTTACCAACCATCGACTCGGACTAAAAACCAGAAAAATCTATTATATCGAGTGAAAGATATATTCAGTCTCTGCACGAAGATCCAGCTCAATACCTGCCCCATGCAGACGCGTGTGAAGGTCAGCATCATCGACCCGTACTTTCCATTGCACATTTTCCGGAACATCGCCACTCTCGCGAACGAGACTGATGGCCTGTTGCAATTGCGCACGGTCGGCTAAGTAAACAGCCAGCGCGTTGCCTTTCCACGCAGCAACACTCATACCCATCGCAGCGCATACTAAAACTTTAGCTTTGGCATCTTCGCGGTCAGCCTGTCGGGAGCGTTGAATCTGATCTTCCAAGACAGGATCGACTATACGGTCAGAACATATCACCTCTCCCACCTCCCAGACTTCCGGTGGACACACCTTTTCCTCTGGGCGCAGCATTAGAAATGGATTGATTTCCATCGGATAGATTCGACAGACCAGTGGTCGATCTTCATAGATCGTGCAGTGGTTATCTTCTCCTAAACTAGGACACTGTATCAGTGCGTTACCCGCAAAAATGGCTATTACCTGGATACGTGCATCTCCACTAGCTACATCTACCGCGCGTTGCACACTGTGGTTGTAGTGCGCTGGCAAAGAGAAGACTGACGTGTCAAAAGCTTCGAGTATGACTGCGACGTTACCACCGCGATTTAACCATGCCTCGGTCTCTTGAAGAGTTAGAGGGATAAGACGTTCTTTACAGCAAGTTCCGCACCCGTTGCAGGCAAACCGCGTGACGTTATTTTTTGTGAGCCTCACTGATTGACTAATAGATGTCATGATCGATCCTGTTGCTCACCTCTACTTTTCAACTGGAGGCGATGGCTAAAGAAATCAATGATATACAGTGTATATCTGGTTTCAATTAGGCACTAAATTCCTACTAGGTATACTTGGATACACCTTCCCATGACCAGTCGTCCCCCTTGCCACATCGGCACTTAATCTAAGGCGTGGTCCTGAGAGTTGTGGCAAACCTTTACAATTGGCTCAACTGACCATTGATCAATACGGGCATACCAGTGGGCGCTTTCGTGCAGAAGCGCCGGATCATTCGTGGCGACGTCATATCACCCAACCAACGGACATCTACGACTTGCACGCAGATGCCCGCCCCCCTGTCATTCAATCCAACTTTGGCGAATGTTGAGTGGTCGTAAAAAGTCAGTCATTGAAACGATGCATGCTGTACTCAACAACGGATTACGACTCGAACTCAGAAACCGAGGTTCAGCCTCTGATTCCCTGAGACTAAAACCTGTGTGGCATCACACTCTCCACTCCGCTGTAAGGCTCAAACCAATTCGGCTAAAGAGGCCGGATTGAAGCCCTTCAGATCCGCGTAATCGCCTTTTTCCACTTTGGCGACCCAGTCCTTGTCACTCAGCAGAACACGCCCTACTGCGATCAGATCAAACTCTTCGCGCTCCATACGCTCGACGAGCCGATCCAGGCTCGCAGGGGTTGAGCCCTGGCCGGCGAATGCGTGAGTAACATCATTGTCCAGCCCGACCGAGCCGACGCTAATGGTTGTGGCTCCAGTGACTTTTGAATCGCCCCGGATTCTCTTAGACACCTTGCAAGCTCATTGCGTAACGCTTTTCAAACTCTATCGGTGACAGTTGATTGTTGAAA
>NZ_JALQCX010000025.1:0-60546 GCF_023241665.1 Pseudomonas morbosilactucae
CGCGCCGCCGGTGCCCGCCGTGGCCCTTGATGTGGCGCGTGCCCAGGGCCTGCTGGAGGAGGTGGCGGCCAGCCTGCCGGGGCTGGAGGCTCGGCGCCCAGCGTGGGCTGGCCGAGCTGGCGGTGTGGATGGGCCGCCTGCCCGCCGAGGTGCCGACTGAGGCTCGGGCCTGCACCGCAGCGCCTGAAATGCTGGCGCCGCTGCCCCAAACCGACGGGCTGGCGATGCTGCGGCGACGCCCCGATGTGCGTCAGGCCGAGCGTCAGTTGGCGGCCGCCACGGCGCGGATCGGCGTGGCCAGGGCCGAGCTGTACCCGCGCATTGCCCTGGGCGCTGGTGTTTCCAGCTCCACCCACCATCCCGATGGCTTGGATGCCGGTGGCGCCAGCGTCTGGCAACTGGGGCCGCTGCTGTCCTGGAGTTTTCCCAATATCAGCGCCGCCCGCGCCCGCATCGCCCAGGCCAGTGCCCGGGAAAGTGCGGCCCTGGCGCGTTTTGACCAGCGCATTTTGCTGGCCCTGAAAGAACAACAGCAGGCGCTGGGTGATTACCAGGGCGCCCTGCAACGCCAACAGGCCCTGCACCAGGCGGCCAGGCATTACGCCGAAGCCCGGCGTCTCGCCGCGTTGGCCCGTGCGGCCGGGGCCACCAGTGCCCTGGACGAGCTGGATGCCCTGCGCCGTGACGTGGAGGCCCGCAGCCAGTCGGCCGCGGCCGATGCCCGCGTGATCGACGCCCAGGTGCTGCTGTTCAAGGCCATGGGCGGCGGTTGGCGGGATGCGCCGGTCATCGCCTTGCCCGACGCCACCGGGCCTGCCCCTCAATCTTCCGTCCGACCTGCCCGTGAGCCTATGCAATGACCGATCAAGCCGCCCCTTCGATGGCCCGCCCCATGACCCGACGTCGCCTCCTCAACTATGTTGGCGCGGCGCTTTTACTGCTGCTGGCATTGGCCTGGGGCCTTCACTGGTGGTTCAACGGACGCTTTCTGGTGGCCACTGACAACGCCTATTTGAGGGCCGACATCGTCACCGTTGCCCCGCGTGTGGCTGGTTACTTGGCGACGGTGGAGGTGCAGGATAATCAGCCGCTCAAAGCCGGTGCCGTACTGGCTCGGATCGACGACAGCGACTATCAGGCTCGGCTGCAGCAGGCCGAAGCCGCGCTGCAAGAAGCCCAGGCCGCTACCCGTGCCCAGCAGGCCCGTATCGCCAACCTCGTCGCGCGCCAGCAACAACAGCAAAGCCTGATTGCCCAGGCTCAGGCCGGGGTTGGCGCGGCCGAGGCCGAATCGCGACGGGCCGAGCAGCAGATCCATCGGCAACGCCAACTGGCCCGTCAGGACGTCAGCAGCGCCCAGCAACTGGAGCAGGCCGAGGCCCAGTCCCGGCAAGCGGCGGCCGCCCTGGTCGCTGCCCGGGCTGGCTGGACGGCGCGGCGCCAGGACGTGGCGATCCTGGCCACCGAGCAACAACAGGCCCAGGCCCGACGCGACGAAGTCGAGGCTTCCGTGGCCCAGGCACGCGCCCAGTTGGAACTGGCCCGCATCGATCTGGCGCGGACCCAGATCCGCAGCCCGGTGGACGGCATCGCCGGGCAGCGCAGCCTGCGCGTGGGCCAGTACGTGGACGTCGGCACGCCGCTGTTGGCGGTGGTGCCAGAGGAGGCCTATGTGGTGGCCAACTTCAAGGAAACCCAGGTCGACCGCCTGCGCCCCGGGCAACCGGCGCATATCGAGGTGGACGGCCTGGACGGCCAGGTCCTCAACGGCACCCTGGACAGCTTTGCCCCGGCCTCCGGCGCGCAATTCGCCCTGCTGCCACCGGACAACGCCACCGGCAATTTCACCAAGATCGTCCAGCGCATGCCGGTGCGCATCCGCCTGGACCCGGGGCAGCCGCGCCGCGCTGAGTTGCGCCCGGGCATGTCGGTGGTGGTCACCGTGGACACCCGTCATGAGTAGCGCCGAGGCCGTTCCGGCGATTTCCCTGCGCACTTGGGTGGCGGTGCTGGGCAGCGTGGTGGGCTGCTTTATGGCCGGCATGAATGTGCACGTGACCAATGCCTCGCTGCCGGATGTCCGTGGCTCCCTGGGCGCCACCTTCGAAGAGGGCTCGTGGATCACCACGGCCTACCTGGTGGCGGAAATCATCATCATCCCCATGACCGGCTGGCTGGTGTCGGTGTTTTCCATGCGCCGGGTGCTGATGGTCGGCAGCGCCGGCTTCGTGCTGTTTTCCATTGCCTGCTCCCTGGCGCCGACCATCGAGAGCCTGATCCTCGCCCGGGTCTTGCAGGGCGCGTTCGGCGGCGTGCTGATCCCTTTGTCGTTTCAACTGATCGTCAGTGAATTGCCGGCGGCCAGGCACCCCTTGGGCATGGCCCTGTTTGCCGTGGCCAACAACGTCGCCCAGGCCGCCGGGCCGTCCCTCGGCGGCTGGCTCACGGACGCCTATTCGTGGCGCTGGATTTTCTATTTGCAGGTGCCGCCCGGGCTATTGCTGTTGGCGGCCATCGGCTGGTCGGTGCGCCCGCAACCCATGGCGCTGGAGAAGTTGCGCCAGGGCGACTGGGGCGGGATCGCGACCATGGCTGTGGGCCTGGCGGCGTTGCAGATTTTGCTGGAGGAGGGCGGCCGGCATGACTGGTTCGCCTCGTCGTTTATCGTCAACTGCGCGTTGCTGGCGGTCGTAGGGTTGCTGGCGTTCGTCTACATCGAACTGCGCCGTGAGCAGCCGTTGATCAACCTGCGCCTGCTGGGCCGCTACAACTTCGGCATCGCCAGCCTGATGCAGTTTTCCTTTGGTGCGGTGGTGTTCGGCGTGGTGTTCCTGGTGCCCAACTACTTTGCCGAGATCCACGGTTTCAACGCCCGGCAAATCGGCCTGATGATGATTCCCTACGGCCTAGTGCAGTTCGCCATGTCGTTCGCCACGCCGCGTTTGATGCGCTGGACCAGCGCCCGCACCATCATCATTGCCGGCTTTGCCTTCACCGCCATCGGCTGCCTGATGAACATGCACCTCAACCCTGACGCCTCACTGAATGTGATCGTACCGTCCCTGGTGGTGCGAGGCATTGGCCAGTCGCTGGTGGTGGTGGCATTGGGCGTGATGGCGATCCAGGGGCTGGAAAAAGAGCAGTTGGGCTCGGCCTCGGGGTTGTTCTCCATGGTGCGCAATGTGGGCGGCGCCATCGGCATCGCGCTGTCCAGCCAGATCGTGGTCGAGCGAGAGAAGTTGCACGCCCATTACATTGGCGAGTCACTGAACCTGTTTACCCAGGCCACCCAGGAGCGCTGGGCGGCGTTGATCAATGTCTTGGGCCAGCGCCACCTGGACACGGCCAGTGCCCTGCATTCAAGCGCTGCGGGGCCCTTGCGCCAGCAGGCTTTGGCGCTGATGGACAAGGTGGTGCACCGCGACGCCTTGTTGCTGGCCTACAGCGATGGTTTCCTGCTGGCCGGGCTGGCGATGCTGCTGTGCGTGCTGGCGGGGTTTCTCTTGCGCCGGGCCTGAAGCCTCAGCGGTAGAACGCCGAAGGCGGGGTGCCGAACTGGCGCTTGAAGGCCGCGGCGAAGGCGCTCTGGCTGTCGTAGCCGTGCTGCAGCGCCACCTGCACCACGGGCATGCCTTGGGCCAGGCACTCCAGGGACATCAGCAGCCGGGCCTGCTGGCGCCAGCGGCCGAAGGTGATGCCGGTGTGGCGCTGGAACTGGCGATGGAAGGTCTTGGCGCTCATGGCCAGCCGGTCGCTCCATTGCTCGGCGGTGCTGCTGTCGGCGGGGTCTTCGGCCAGGGTCCGGCAGACCCGCAGCATCCGCCCTTCCTCGGGCCAGGGCAGGCTGAACGGCAGGATCGGCAAGGAGCGCAGCTCATCGAGGATCAGGCGCATCAGCCGTCCGTCCCGACTGTCCTCGGGGTAGCCATCAGCCACTTGGGCGGCGGCCAGGATCAGCTCGCGCAGCAACGGCGAGACCTCGATCACGCAGTCGTTATCGGGCAGGTCGCCCATGGCATCGACATTGACGAAGATGCTGCGCATGCGCACCGCCCCACGCATACGCACGGTGTGCTCCACACCGGCCTGTAGCCACACGCCGCGGCTGGGCGGCACCACCCAACGCCCGGAGCGGGTGTCGATCACCAGCACCCCTTCGATGGCGTAGGCCAGTTGCGAGCGCGGGTGACTGTGGGCGGGGATCACGTGGCCGTTGGGGTAGTCCACCGCGATGCTGGTGACAGGGGTGGCCAGGCTGTTGATGGAAGACACGACAAACACATCGGACATGGAAACGAACCGCCTTGGGGCCTGTGGCAAAACACCGGGCGGCCATCATAAAACCAAATGTCCATTTCAAGACAAGTGGCGCCTGATGACCTGGAAAAGGTTTGGTTTCTGGCAGTGCAATCAGGTTGAACCGTCGTTCTTGCGCCAGTGTCTAGTCAGAACAACCCCGTGATTGGCCTGTTTGGAGAACTGTCCTTGAACATTTTTGAAGCCCTGCGTGAAAGTCATGAACGTCAGCGCGGTTATGCCGCGGCACTGATCCAGACCTCCGGCGACACCCCTGAGCGCACGGCCGCCTATGCCCAGCTCAAGGCTGAGCTGCAGGCCCACGAAACCGCCGAAGAACGGTTTTTCTACGTGCCCCTGATGGAGCATGACAATGGCGTTGACCTGAGCCGCCATGCGATTGCCGAACACCATGCGATGGACGAGTTGATGGAGGACCTGGACGACACCGAGATGTCCAGCCCGGCCTGGCTGGCCACCGCGAAAAAGCTCGCGGAAAAGGTGCATCACCACTTGGAGGAAGAGGAACAGAAGTTCTTCCAGATGGCGGGCAAGATCCTCGATGACAAACAGAAAGACCAGTTGGCCAATGGCTACGTCAAAGAGTACGAAGAGCAGTTGGCCGCGGAGTAAGCTCCTGCGCTGAGCCTGAGTGGCCAGCGCTGGCGCCTGCAGCGGCGCCCGGGCTGGCCAACCGGGTTTTCAGCGGTTGAAACGCTCCACCAGGGAATACTGGGTGGCGGCGGTCTGGGTCAGTTCCTGGCTGACCTGGGCCGAGTGCACGGCCTGTTCCGAGGTCTGATCGGCCAGTTGGGCGATGGTGGTGATGTTGCGGCTGATCTCTTCGGCCACCGCCGTCTGTTCTTCGGTGGCGGCGGCGATCTGCGTGGTCATGTCGGTGATATGGGCCACCGCGTCGCTGATCCCGGCCAGGGCCTGATCGGCTTCCAGGACCCGCGCCACGCCCTCTTCCGCCTGGCGCTGGCCGTCTTCCATGCTCTGCACCGCATTGTTCGACGAGGTCTGCAACTGGCTGATCAAGTTGTGGATCTGGGTCGTGGACTGGGCCGTGCGTTGGGCCAGTTGCCGCACTTCGTCGGCCACCACGGCAAACCCCCGGCCCATGTCGCCGGCGCGGGCCGCTTCGATGGCGGCGTTCAACGCCAGCAGGTTGGTCTGGTCGGCGATGCCTTTGATCACATCCACCACACTGCCGATTTCATTGCTGTCGCGCGCCAGTTGGGCCACGGTTTCGCCGGTTTCCCCGACCACATTGGACAGCCGCTGGATGGCCTCGCGGGTATCTCGGGCCACGTCGCGGCCACGGCGGGTCAGCTGATTGGCCTCTTGGGTGGCGTCGGCGGTGCGCTGCACGTGGCTGGCCACTTCCTGGGTGGTGGCGGCCATCTGGTTCACCGCCGCCGACACCTGTTCGGTTTCCACCCGCTGGCGTTCCAGGCCACGGGAGCTGTCGCCGGCCAGGCGGTCGGAGCGACCGGCCAGTTCATTGAGCTGCTCGGCGGTGTCCTGCAGGCGCGTCAGGCAGGTCTTGAGGCGTGCATTCTGGCTGACGAACGCCGTCTCCAGGCGCCCCTGAGTACCGGGTTCATCGCTGTACATCAATGCTAGCAAGGCGTCCGAGGTGGAGGCGTCGGTCATGCGCAGCACACGTTGCAGCGCCTGGTTTTGCCGTTGCTGGGCCAGCAGCGCCAAGGGCAGTGAAACCACGGCGGCGACCGCAAAGGCCAGGGGCGGGGCCAGCCAGAGGGCGCTCAGGCAGCCCGCCAGGCCCGCACCGAGCACCGGCAGCCAACCGAGCAATGCCGGCTGCCAGCGATGCCATGCCGGGATGGCCGCCTGGCCCAGATTGAGGCGTTTGTACAGCGCATCGGCCCGACGCACTTGCTCGGCGGTAGGCTTGACCCGCACCGACTCGTAACCCACCACGCGGCTGCCGTCGAAGATCGGCGTTACGTAAGCGTTGACCCAATAGTGGTCGCCGCTCTTGGAGCGGTTCTTGACGATGCCCATCCACGGCTGCCCCTGCTTCAGGGCGGCCCACATATGGGCGAAGACGGCGGGGGGCACATCCGGGTGACGGACGATGTTTTGCGGCGCGCCGATCAGGTCTTCGCGGACGAAACCGCTGATCTCGACGAATGCGTCGTTGCAGTAGGTGATCACGCCATGAGCATCGGTGGTGGAGATGAGCTTCTGTTGCGCAGACAGCGCAACCTCACGCTGTGTGACGGGTTGATTGTTTCTCATTTCCAGTTGCTCCATGTGTCCTGTGAAAAGCCATCGGCTGACAACTGCCAAAGGTGAATGTTTTTTAAATTCACCTTTTATAACAATGCGTTGCGATTATTGTCCGACAATAATCGCCTGCCTGTAAAACGCCATCATCGACCCCCGGCGCCCATTGTCCACGGGCACCCTGCAGGCAAAAAAAAGCCCGCTTAACACGGACTGAAATGGGATTCTGCAAAGGAGTGACTATCAATCTAGGCGAGTCCAGGTGAAAACGCCGTGAAGAAAATGTCGTGACGATGGCAATGGGGGGCGATCAGCGAAGGCGGGCGTGTCAGATCAAATCGTTCAAGGCCTGCTGGAACTGCGCGATGTTCTGCTCGTGGCGCTTGTAGTAGGTCCAGGGGCCGATACGCTGGGAGGTGACCAGTTGCGCCCGTTGCAGGGCGGTCAGGTAAAGCGACACGGTGGATTGGGACAGGCCCACGCGCTCCTGGATGATGCTCACGCAGACGCCCACTTGCTCAGGGTCGACTTCCTGTTCCGGGAAGGACTGCCGGGGATTTTTCAGCAGGCTGAGGATGTTCAGGCGGGCCGGGTTATCCAGTGCCTTCAGCGCTTCGCTCACATCGACACTCATTGCAGACACCTGATCACCGTGGATTTTGACGGCGCGATGGTAAGACATGACCGCCTGATCAACAAGCTGGCGCCCCCTGGCCGGCCCGGCACGGGAGCGCCTGGGTGCGTCGGCTATTCGGCGTAGGCCGGATAGTCGACATAACCGATGGCGGTGCCGCCGTACAGGCTGGCTTCATCCACCGGGTTGAGCGGCCACTGGTTGGCGATGCGCTTTGGCAGGTCGGGGTTGGCGATAAAGGGGCGGCCAAAGGCGATCAAGTCCCCCCAACCCGCGTCCAGTACCTGCTTGCCGCGTTCGGCGGTGTAGCGCCCGGCGTAGATGATGGCGCCGCTGAAGGCGGCCCGTACCGCCTGGCGGAAGGTCGCCGGCAGTTCCGGGGCGTTGTCCCAGTCGGCTTCGGCGATGGACAGGTAAGCCACGCCGGCGTCTTCCAGTACCTGGATCGCTTCGAGGTAGGTGGCGTGAGGGTCTTCTTCCACCAGCCCGAGATAGACCCGGGCCTCGTCGGTGCTGCTGAACAGCGGGGCAAAACGCACCCCCAGGCGCTCAGGGCCGACCACGGCGGCCACCGCGGCAATCACTTCGCGCAGAAAGCGCAGGCGGTTTTCCAGGCTGCCGCCGTATAGGTCTGTGCGCTGGTTACTGTGGGCGGAGATGAACTGGTTGATCAGGTAGCCGTTGGCGCAATGCAACTCCACGCCATCGAAACCGGCGAGCAGCGCGTTGCGCGCGGCTTGGGCATACAGCTGCACCAGTTCTTCGACTTCCTCGGTCTCTAGGGCTCGGGGCGGCGACGGCTCGGCCAGGGTGCCGGTACCGGGCCCGGTCTCGATAAACACGCTGACGTTTTTCGCGGCAATCGCCGAGGGGGCCACGGGCGCCCGGCCATCGGGTTGCAACGAGGTGTGGGAAACCCGGCCCACGTGCCACAACTGGGCAAACAGGATGCCGCCTTCGGCATGCACCGCCTCGGTCACTTGGCGCCAGCCCTGGATCTGCTCCGCGGAGTGAATGCCCGGGGTCCAGGCATAACCCTGGCCGCGGGGTTCGATCTGCGTACCCTCGGTGACCATGAACCCGGCGCCGCTGCGTTGCCGGTAGTAAGTGGCCATCAACGGATTGGCGATGTTGCCCGGCTGCGAGCTGCGCGAACGGGTCAGAGGCGGCAGTACCACGCGGTTGCGCAAGGTATAGGGCCCGAGTTGGGTGGGGGTGAACAGGCTGTGCTGAGGCATGGGGATTCGCTTGGACAAGGAAGTGGAGCGGGGGCGAACTATATTTCTAGATATTGATATATGTCAATATTTGCATGTTGAAGCGAAGATTCGGGAAGGGCGGTGCCTGAAGACAATGCTCACCACCTTTTTAGAATATTCGGTTTGTGCTTTCAGACCTGTCCGATAGAAGCGCCCCAGGCAGCCACGTATATTTCCTCCCGCTCGCCCAGCCAAAGGGGGTACTTCGGCTTAGGTGCCACTGCCGAAGTGTGGGCGAGCACCCTTTCTGCCTTTCCAGCGCCTGCCGGGTTCAACCCACCGCAATCCTTGCTCTTGTCACTGTCCAGCGCCGTCGAAGATGCCGTTATGATGGTCGCCCTTTCCCGGCTGACGGCCTGATCCGAGCTTATGAATCAAAACCACCCCCGCCCCGGCGCGTACTGCGCTTCCCTGCATACCCTGATCGAGGTGTACGCCGACAACGATGACGGCCACCCGGTGTACGAAGAACTGCCGGCGCGCAAAGTCGACACCTACATCTACGAATTGCTCAGTTCGCCCGGCCTGGCGCTGAACCTGGCGCGGGGCGACATCGTCTCCATCAAGAACCCCCTGACCCACGCCGTGGTGCTGCAACGCGGCGGGCATTTTTGTGTGCAGGTGTATGCCGACACCTTTGCCGACGAGACGCTGGTGCGACTGGAATTGGAGGTGGCGCAGAGCCTGGACGGCACCCTGGATGGCGTTGCCGAAGGCAACCTGGCGCTGAGCATTCCCGCCACACAGGGCCTGGAGCGCACCAGCCGTTTTTTCGACCAGTTCTTTGCCGACACTGACGCCCAGTGGTTCTACGGCAACATCTACCAAAACCTCGACGACGATGAAGATGAAACCCTGCTGGACTGGTGGCTGACCGAGTAAAGGGCCAACCGGTGCCGGCCTCAGGACAAGGCCGGCAGGCAGGTCAGGCGGTTGCCCCGAGCATGCGTTCGATCTGCGCCCACAGCTGCGGGTCGTTGAAGTCGTCGACCACCAAGTGGGCGCCGGCCCGCAACAGGGTTTCCCGGCTTTGGCTAGTGGCCAGGCCGACAGTGAAAATCCCTGCGTTTACCGCCGCCGTCAGCCCGGGCACCGAGTCCTCAAAGGCCAGGGCCTGGGTGGCCGGGGCCTGCAAGCATTCCAGGCCGGTGAGGTAGGGCAGGGGATCGGGCTTGGCCCGGGGCAGTTCCTCGGCCACCAGTACGGTGTTGAAGCGCTGGCGCAAGCCGAGCACGCTGAGCATGTGTTCGGCGTTGGCCCGTGGCGCGTTGGTCACCACGCACACACCAATGCCCTGGGCCTGGGCAAAGTCCAGCAGGCGTACCAGGCCCGGCATGGGCGTGAGTTGTGGCGAGAGTTGGCGAAAGCGCACTTCTTTGCGTTCGGCAAAGGTCTCGTGCTCGGCCACCGTGCGTTCGGGGAACAGGTAGCGACACATATTGGCGTTGGCCTGGCCGCTGACATGGGCTTCGAATTCTTCCTGGGTGAACACCCGATCGTCCTCCTCCAGCAGCAGTTGTTGCAGAGCCAACAAGTGCAGGGTGTCGGTGTCGGTCAGGGTGCCGTCGAGGTCGAAAAGCAAGGCGTTGAGCATGGGGGCGGTTCCTGTCGGGCCACGTCCGGGCCGGTGGCTGAAGCGATCAAGCCCCGCATCCTAGCAGGCTTGTTCGCCACCGTGGCCCGGTCGTGTCAGGGCTCAGCCTTGTTCGCTGGCACCCTGTGCCTGACCCTCATCGGCTGTCTCGGGTTGCGGGCAGTAGTCTTGCGCGTTGGCTGGCCACAGCACCTTGTTCTGGCCATCCAGCACTTGCTCGGCGCCGCATTCCAACTGGCTGACGGCAAAGCTTGTGGTGCCGTCCAGGCGGTACAGGGCCTTGAGGCTGCGGGTCTGATCGTCACCCAGGCCTTCCAGGGCATAACCGAAGATCGCGCCACGGGCTTCGTCGATCACCAGTTCCTGCCACTGGGCCGGGATCAGGCGTTGGCCCTTGAGGTCATAGAGCGCCACTTTCGACAGCGACGTGGTGTCTTCAAAGGCCAGCAGGAAGTGGCCGCTGGCGTCCAGGCGGATATTGGCGTACTGCCCAGGCTCCAGCAGCACCTTGCCCTTGGCGTCCATCACGCCCACGGTCTGGACCTGAGTCGGCTGGCCGAACACGGTGGTCTGTTTTCTCGGGCTGTTGGCGGTGCTGAAGATGAACAGGTCGGCATTCAGCGCACCGATCTGGGTGTAGGTCGCTTGAACAGTTCGACGCCGTTGTCCACATCGAAGATACCGAAGGTGGCGCTGAAGGCGTTTTGCAGGACGCCGGTCTGGTTGTAGCCCGACACCTGCTTGAGCATGCCCATGGGGCTGAAGCCGGCAGGCTCTGCCGAGTCGTAGACCGGTTGCACCAGCCACTGGCCCTGGCGGTCGATCAGCCCGGCCTTGGCCCGTTCCCCTTCAGCGCCTTTGGCCATCACCAGCGCGCCCTTCTTGCCGAACACCTGGCAGGTGGAAAACTGCGCCGGGATCACCGTCTTGCCCTGGAAATCCATGTAGCCGCATGGGCTGTCATAGGCTTGTCGAAACGCCACCAGGCCGTCGCCCGGCACGCCCATCCACTGGTAACTCAGGTCGGTGACCAGCTTGCCCTTGGCATCGGCCAGACCTTTGCCCTGGCCCTCGGCGCTGACCACCAGGTACTGGTTGCCCGCCGACTCGATGCTGTCGAACTCTACCTGGGTCTGTTCGCCGGTCTTGAGGTTGAGCGCCCATTTCTGGTCGCCGTGTTCACCGGTCATCCAGCCGCCGCGCTTGGTGAAGTCATCGCGCACCACGCTGGAATCCCACACCGCTTCGGTGACCACCTGGCCCTCGGGGCTGAGGATGCCGCGCTTGCCATCGAGCTCGTAGACGATGAAGTCGTCGTTGCCGCCGACGTACAGGTCATCGAAGCGCGGTGCCTGGATTTGCTTGCCCTGCTGGTCCATGACCCCCAGCTTGCCGTCCTGGCCGAAGCCGAAGTAACCCGGGGTCAGCAGGCGCAGGTCGTCGGTGAAGTTGGCCTTGATGATTTGCTTGCCGTCGGCACCGGCCAGGTTCCACAGGCCGTCCTTGGCGAACAGGAAGCTGCTTTGCAGAGGGATCGACACCACGGCGTCGTAGTCGTTGTCGGGGCTGACCCGCACCACAGCGTTCTGGTCGAGCACCGCGCATTCACCGTTGGCGCACAGCGGCACCACCAGCGGCGCAGGGGCTACCGCCTGGGCCTTGGGCGCGGCGTCTTCCTTGCAGCCGACCAGGGCCAGGGCCGACAGCGAGAGGATGAAAGAGCCGATACGGGCGGTGGTATGTCTATCCATGAACAGAGGTTCCTTGAGCATTGACGATTCTGGGCACTCGGCGCTTGTGGCACCGGCGCGTAAGGCGCGCCGATTGTCCAAGGCTGGGCCGAAAATGCAAGTGCCATCATCCTGAAATCACGCTGGGCGGGTGTATTTCGCAATAAAGCCCCTGGTCGGCCTGGCGCCGGCTTTACTGCAAACACGGCGGCGGGCGCGTCGCCTTGGCCGGCCCACGTCTCACACTGAGACGTGTGTCGCGAAATTGAACGGCATTCAGCCCTTGGTGGGCGCCTATTGGCCGGATTGTATTTTCAAGTTGTTGATTAGGTTGGTTTTTATAAGCTGGCACGCTCCGTGTATTGCTCAAGCCAGACGTTTCTCTTGCCTCCATGACCGGCCTCGCCGGGCGTGGCAGAAACCATAAAAACGACCGACTAAAAATAAGAAAGCACCGTGGGAGGTTCGACCTAGATGAAGAGAAAACTCCGCTTGAGGCTGACCGGCAGCCTGCTGGCCATGACCGCCTGTGCCACCTTGCATGCACCGCCCAGCTTCGCCGATGCGCGCGACGCCCAGACCCTCCTCAAGCAAACCTGCCAGGGCTGTCACACCCCTGAAGCCGGCGACGCCCTGAGCCGCATCAGCCATCAGCGCAAGACCCCGGAGGGCTGGCTGATGAGCATTGCGCGGATGCAGACCATGCACGGCTTGCAGATCAGCGATGACGACCGCCGCACCCTGGTCAAGTACCTGGCCGACACCCAGGGCCTGGCCCCCAGCGAGACCGATGGCGTGCGTTACGCCCTGGAGCGCCGGCTCAACACCGTCGAGCACTTCGACGAACAGACCAGCCAGATGTGCGGCCGCTGCCACTCCGGGGCGCGGGTTGCCCTGCAACGTCGCCCGGCCGAGGAATGGGAACGCCTGGTGAACTTCCACCTGGGGCAATGGCCGTCCCTGGAGTACCAGGCCCTGTCCCGGGATCGGGACTGGTTCGACCTGGCCCGCAAGGACATGGTGCCGTTGCTGGCCAAGCGTTATCCCCTCGACAATCCGGCCTGGAAAGCCTGGCAGCAGGCCCGTCCCCAGGCCGAGGCGCTGGCGGGTGACTGGAGCTTCAGCGGGCACCTGCCGGGCAAGGGCGAGTTGGCTGGGGTGATGAGCGTGGCAAGCGCCGGCGCTGACCAGTTCAAGGTCACGGTCAAGGGCCAGTACGCCGACGGCAGCCCGTTCAATGGCGAGGGCAGTGCGATCCTCTACAGCGGCTACGAATGGCGCGGCAATGTCACGGTGGATGGCGTGGTCATGCGCCAGGTGCTGGCGGCCAAGGGCGACGAACTGCAAGGGCGCATGTTCGAAGCCGAGCATGATGAGCGCGGCCTGGACTTTGTCGCAGCCAGGCACGGCAGCCAACGTCTGCTGGCGGTGCAGCCGGGCTACTTGAAAACCGGTGGCGAAAGCGAAGTGACCCTGGTGGGCACCGGCCTTGCGGGTACGCCGAGCTTCGGCAAAGGCGTGCAAGTGCTCCAGGTGCTGGAGCAGAGCCCCGAGCGTATTCGGGTCCGCCTCAAAGCGACGGCCGATGCCAAGCCGGGTGTGCGTGAGGTCAGCGTCGGCACGCTCAAGGGCGCGAGCCTGGCGGTGTACAACCGCATTGCCGAGGTCAAGGTGGTGCCGGCGTTCTCCGTGGCACGGATTGGCGAAGGCGGCGGTTCGACGCCCAAGGTCCAGGGGCGCTTTGACGCCGAAGCCTGGGGCAAGGGTGCCGATGGCAAGGCCTATCGCATCGGCGTGGTCCCGGCGCAGTGGAAGGTCGAGGCCTTCGACGAGCGCGCCAAGGACGACGAAGACGTCAAGTTCGCCGGCACCATGCAGGCCGATGCCGGGGTGTTCACCCCAGGCGACGCCGGGCCCAACCCGCAACGCAAGATGTCCACCAATAATGCCGGCAACCTCAAGGTCATCGCGGCCGTGGAGGACGGCGGCAAGGCGCTGACCGGCGAGGGTCATCTGATCGTCACCGTGCAACGCTGGAACAATCCACCCATTCCCTGAGGCGCTGTTGAACAGAGCACGACAGAGACTTTCAGGAATGACCGCAGGCCCCCGAGAAGGGGGCTGCACAGGAGGTTGTGATGGGCGCAATTTTGAACCTGGTGGAGCGTAACCTGCATGAAGTGCAGGTGGACGCCGACCGCATGCTGTTCCATATCCCCAGCAGTTCGCTGTTCGCCAGCGATGAACTGACCGGAAGCATCATCGACACGCTGCGTGGTGCAGGCTGTTCCTCGGACGATCTGGTCCAGCGTCTGGCGGCCCGCTACGACGGTGCGCAAGTCACCGAAACCCTGCACGAGCTGATGGCCCTGGAGCTGGTCAGCGATGGCTCGCCCCTGACCCCGGACATCGCCGTGCGCCGGGTCGAGCGCACGGCGATCAATACCGTGGTGCTCAACGTCAACACCGGCTGCAACCTGAGTTGCACCTACTGCTACAAGGAGGACCTGGACAAGCCCTCGGCCGGCAAGAAGATGGAGGTCGAGACCGCCATCGCCTCGGTGGAAATGCTGCTCAAGGAATCCCCGGACGAAGAACGCTTCACCGTGGTGTTCTTTGGTGGCGAGCCCCTGAGCAACCGCAAGCTGATCGAGTACATGGTCGACTACTGCGAGAAGCGTTTTCGCGAGGCCGGCAAGTTCGTCGAGTTCGTCATGACCACCAACGCCACCTTGCTCACCGAAGAAACCGTGGATTACCTCAACGCCCACCGTTTTGGTTTGTCGGTGAGCATCGACGGGCCCAAGACCGTGCACGACCGCAACCGCATCACCGTGGGCGGGCAGGGCACTTACGACGTGGTACGGCGCAAGGCCGAGATGCTGCTGTCGCGCTACAACAGCCGGCCGGTGGGCGCTCGGGTCACCCTGACCACCGGCGTCACCGACGTCGAAACCATCTGGGATCACCTGTTCAACGAACTGGGGTTCGCCGAGGTCGGCTTTGCCCCGGTGACCTCCGGCGATATCAGCAGCTTCAACCTCTCTGGCGAGGAATTGATCGAAGTCTTCGCCAGCATGAAACGCCTGGGCGGGCGCTACCTGGAGGCGGCCCTGGAGCATCGCAATATCGGCTTCTCCAACCTGCACCAACTGATTACCGACATTCATGAAGGGCACAAGAAAGCCCTGCCGTGCGGTGCCGGGTTGAAGATGCTGGCGGTGGATCACAAGGGCGAGCTGAACCTCTGCCACCGTTTCACCGGCTCGTCCCTGCCGACCTTCGGCAATGTCCACAGCGGGGTGAAACAGGTGGAGCTCAACGACTTCCTGTCCCAGCGCCTGGACCGCAGCAACACCGGCTGCGAGAGCTGCCGCATCCGCAATCTGTGCTCCGGCGGCTGCTACCACGAGAGCTATGCGCGCTACGGCGACCCGGCGCACCCGACCTATCACTATTGCGAGCTGATGCGTGACTGGGTGGATTTCGGCATCGATGTCTACAGCCGGATCATGGCCCACAACCCTGCGTTCATCAGCAGTTACATCACTCCGCGCAAGGCCCACTGACATGAAGCATCTCAAGCCGATCAACAACAAAGCCCAGAAACTGGAACAGGCCGCCGCCGACAACCGCATCGAAGAGGTGGTGGCGATGAACTCCGTAGCCGGTTGTGCCTCGACCACCGACCCAGGCTGGGAAATCGACGCCTTTGGTGGTGTGTCGTCGCTGTGCCAGCCGATGGAAGCGGACCTCTACGGCTGCTCCGACCCTTGCTGGTGGCCGGCCCAGGTGCCGGACATGATGAGCACCTACCCGGACTGGAACAAAGATGCCCAGGCGTCCAACGAGAGCTGGCGCAACCTCGGCACCGTGTTCCCCAAAGACAAGTAACCGCCCGTAGACAGCAACGGAACAGAAGAAGGATTCCAGCATGCGATCCATTACTGCTTGCGGCCTGGCCGCTTCCGCCATCCTGGGTGCCTGTTCACTCAGCGTCCTGGCCGATGAAGCGCCGGCCCCTGAAAACCGGGCCTTGAACCCCGGCCATGAATACATGGTGACCACCAATTACCCGAACAACCTGCACCTGATCGACCTGGCCAACGACAGCCTCTACAAGACCTGCAAGATGCCCGACGCCTTTGGCCCCGGCAGCGTGCAATTGTCGCCGGACCGCAAGATCGCCTACGTGCTCAATAACCACTATGCGGATGTCTACGGCGTCGAGCTGGACAGCTGCAAGCAGGTGTTCCACGCCAGCATCACCCAGCAGCCCGGGGAAAAGGCGCGTTCGATGTTTGCCTTCACCGTCAGCCACGACGGCAAGGAGCTGTACACCGTGGCCAACCCGACCCAGATGCTCAACGACCGTTATGAGGTGAAACAGCCGCGCCTGGACGTCTACGCCACCGACGCCGGGATGAACGCCAAGCCGGTGCGCAGCTTCCCGGCGCCGCGCCAGCTGACCATCATGCAGAGCGGCGACGACGGCACCCTGTATGTGGCCGGTGCCGACATTTACAAAGTGAATGTGCAGACCGGCAAGTTCGACGTGCTGATCCCCAGCCGCCACTGGAAACGCCCCAACTACAGCGCCCCGGATGTGCTCTACGTGTGGAACCAGCAGACCTATCGCCACGATTTCTCGCTGCTCTACACCACCGCCAAGTTCAAGGACAAAAAGCAGGACCCGGCCACCGCCGATTACCTGTACGGGCTGTTCAGCGTCGACCTGAAGACCGGCAAGACCGAAACCACGGACTTTGGCCCGTTGACCGAGATCTACTTCAGTGGCATGCGTTCGCCCAAGGACCCGAACCTGATGTTCGGCGTGCTCAATCGCCTGGCCAAGTACGACATCAAGCAGAAAAAACTGCTGCAGTCAGCGACCCTGGATCACTCCTACTACTGCATTTCGTTCAACAAGGACGGCAGCAAGATCTACCTGGCCGGGACCTTCAATGACGTGGCGATCTTCGACGCCGAGAGCCTGAAGCAGATTGGCAGCGTCAAGCTGCCGGGCGGCGACATGGCCATCACCACGGCGCAGATCTTCGTGCGCTGACTTCGTCTGCCGCCACCGGCTCCTGTCGTGGGCGCCGGCTGGCCGGCAAAGTCCCTGCCGACGCCTTCGCGGGCAAGCCTGCTTCTACAGTCCGGGTACCGGGCAGCTCAGGTCGCCTTCCTGGCACTTCAGGTAGGTCTTGAGTTGTTCCACCCGTGCCTTGGTCAGTGCCGTGGTGCAGTTGCTGTACACCAGCGGGTACACGCTGCCGCCTTCCACCCCTGATGCAGAGAAACCGCACTCGGCATCGCGAAACGCAACCCAGGCACGCTGGGCGCCGACCAGTTGCTTCTTGATCTCGGGCTGGTCTTTCAGGCGCTGGTTGATCTGCTGGTAACGGGCATTGAGTTCTTTGTCGGCGGCTTTGTACTGCTGGGCGGCGCACTGGTTCATATCGCCTTGGGTGACCGCGTTGTCACAGTTGTCGGCCTGGGCCAGCGGGGCCAGCAACAGCGGCATCAGGGCGAGAAGCAGGGTAGGGCGCATGAGCAATCTCTCTGTGAAAGGGGGGCGGTTGGAAAGGTGAGGAAGATTAGCCGGTGGCGGGTGGCTGCCATTCAGGCCACGTTTCCACGTCTTCATGGGTCAGCCAGGGCACCGCGTGGGAGGTCCAGATCTGCACGTGGGGGACGCTGCCCGGATCATCATCCAGGGTCGCCACCCGCAGGATCACATGGGGCTGCCCCGGCCGCTCGGCCAGTAGATGGGAGCCACACACCGAACAGAAGTGCCGCAGCTTGCCCGGCGATGACTCGAAGGACGAGAGCTTTGCTTCCCCACTGAGCCAGCGAAAATGCTCGCGCATCACCCCGGCGGTGGAGGCGAAGGCCGCGGCGTGGGCCTTGCGACAGGTGCGGCAATGGCAATGGCCGATGGGCATGTCCAGGCCATCGACTTCGTAGCGCACGGCCTGGCACAGGCAACTGCCTTGTAGGGGCTTCATGGGTGCGACTCCCCGTTGGCCAGTTCCAGCAAGGCATCGGCGCTGGCCTGGATCTCATCGGCCATGTGCAGTTTGGCCAGCCACACCTCGGGAATGCCCTGGACCCCGTAATAGGCGCCCGCCAGTTGGCCGACGATCGCCGCCGTGGTGTCGGCGTCATCCCCCAGGTTGGTGGCTTGCAGCACCGCGTCGGCGAAGCTGTCGCTGTGCTGGAAACACCACAATGCGGCTTCCAGGGAGGCGACGCAGTAACCGCTGCCGACAATCGCTTCGCGGGGTTTTTCCAGGTACTGGCCCTGGGCAATGGCCGCCACCTTGGGTTCGCTGAAGCTCAGGTCCGTCAGCCGTTGCAGCTCGGCCTTGGTGGCCCCGTGCAAGGCCTTGGCGATCAGCGCGGCGAACAGTTGGCAGCACTCGATGGCTTCCGGCGCGGCGTGGGTGGTGCGCGAGCTGTCGGCGGCCAATTGGGCAATACGCTGGGCATCGGGGAAGGCGAACAGCACCACCGGCGCCAGGCGCATCAGCGAGCCGTTGCCAGCGGTGTAGGGGTTGCTCGAACCGGAGTAGGCGTTGCCCGTGGCCTGGAACTCGGCCAGGGCCTCGCGCACGGTGATGCCGATGTCGAAGCACTCGCCGGTGGCGCTCAGGTAGCCCCATTGCCACCAGTTGAGGTAGCGGCCCATCTGGTCCGCCGGGTTGAAGGCGCCTTTGTTGATCAGGCTTTCCGCCAGGCACAGGGCCATGGAGGTGTCGTCGGTCCACTGCCCGGCCTTGAGGTTGAATGGTCCGCCGCCAAGCATGTCCGTGACGGGGGCAAAGGAACCGCGGGGTTTGAACTCCACCGTGGTGCCGACGGCGTCGCCGCAGGCCAGGCCAAGCAGGCTGCCACGGTAACGGTCAGAAAGGCGCAGAAGCATGAATCGTCCTTGGGGTCAGGCTGGGGCTTGCGACAGTAGCATTTTCCCGTCGGGGAATGGACAGCACACAGGTGCCCGCTGGTTGCGTATTGCCGTGCCTTGAACATTGGATTAAATTGCGACTCATTCTCAATAGCGCGCCACGTCTATGCCTCCGGTCGTTTCCTATCCCACGCCTCATCAACCCATTGCTGCACTGTATGGCGATCATCACGGCTGGCTGGTGGGCTGGTTGCGTGCTCGCTTGGGTTGCTCCCAGCAGGCCGCGGACATGGCCCAGGATACGTTTATCCGCTTGCTCACGGCCGACCCGCAAAAGGCCGTGGTGACCCAACTCAACGAGCCCCGGCATTTCCTGGTGACCATCGCCAAACGGGTGATGATCGATAGTTTTCGCCGTCGGGCCCTGGAGCAGGCCTACTTGCAAGCCCTGGCCGAACAGCCTGAAGCCCTGGGAATTTCCCCGGAAGAACGCTGGATCCTCCTGGAAACCCTGCAGCGCCTGGACGCCATGCTCGACGGCCTGGGGCGCAAGGTGAAGCGTGCCTTTCTGCTCTCGCAATTGCAGGGCCTGCCCTACAAGGACATCGCCGAGCAGTTGCAGGTGTCGGTGAGTTCGGTGACCAAGTACGTGGCCAAAGCCACCGAGCAGTGCCTGTTCTTCGCCCTGGACAATCCGTGATGGCCCCGGACCCGCAACGTCAGGCCTTGAGCGCGGCGGCCCATTGGCTGGCCCGCCTGGCAGCCGCCCCGGGTGATCCGGAGTTGCAACAGGCGTTTCGCGCCTGGCATCAGCAGAACCCGCAACACCAGTGGGCCTGGCAGCGTGTGGAGCAATTGCAGGCCCAACTGGGCAGCCTGCCGCCGACCCTGGCGGGCAAGGTTCTCGATCCGGCGCGCCTGGATCGCCGTACCGTGCTCAAGGGGTTGGGCCTGGGCGTCGGCGCCAGTTGGCTGGGCTGGTCGGGCTACCGCCAGGCGCCGGTGTGGCTGGCTGACCAGCGCACCGCGGTAGGCGAGCGGCGCACCCTGCAACTGGCCGACGGTAGCCGCTTGAGCCTGGACACCGACAGCGCCGTGGACATTCGCTACAGCCCCGAGGTGCGCCTGCTGACCCTGCGAGCGGGGGCAATTCTCATCGAAACGGCCCAGGACCCACGGCCGTTTATCGTGCGCAGCGCCGAGGGCGACTTGCGCGCCCTCGGTACTCGCTTCAGCGTGCGCCAGGACGACGGCCTGACCACCCTCAGCGTGTTGCAGCACGCGGTGGCGGTGCGCCCGAGCCATCAGTCAGGGGAAACCGTGGTCAACGCAGGCCAGGCTGTAACGTTCGACAGCCAGCACCTGTTGACCCGCAGCGACATTGAACCCGGGGCCGGCGAGTGGAGCCAGGGTCGCTTGCTGGTCGACGGCTGGCGCCTGGATCACCTGCTGGCCGAATTGCAGCGCTATCGCCACGGCTACCTGGGGTGTGATCCACAAGTGGCGCACCTGCGCGTATCTGGGGCCTATCCTCTGGATGACAGCGAGCGGGCCCTGGCGGCCATCGCCCGGGCACTGCCGGTGCGGATTGTCCAGCGCACGCGTTTCTGGACTCGGCTGGTGGCGGCCTGAGCCCGGGCAAAAAATAAATTCACGGTGCCTTGTCGATTGTCGGGTGCTCGTTCGACTCCCTCCTGAAACACACCCTCTCGCCACCGGATTATCAGGAGTCAGCATGTACCCAGGGCCTAGCACCGCCGTCGATCACCCCCGTCTTCCAGGGCGCACCCGGTTTGCCAGAAAACCGTTGGCCGTGGCCGTGTTCGGGGCATCCCTGGCCCTGCAGTATGCGCTGCTAGAGCCTCTGTTCAACGACGCTGCCCAGGCCTGCGCGGCGGCCCAGGTCAAGCAGTACCAAGTTGAAGGCGGCGCCTTGGGCAGTGTGCTCAGCCGCTTTGCCGGGGAGGCCGGGGTGGTGCTGTCGTTCGATGCCGGGTTGACGGCCGGCAAGCAAAGCCCGGGTCTTAATGGCACTTACAGCGTCGAGCAAGGGTTTGCCCGGCTGCTGGCCGGCAGTGAGTTGATGGCGCTGGGCAATGCCGATGGCAGCTTTGGCCTGATACCCGTCAGCAGCGGCTCGGCCCTCACCCTGGGGCCCACCTCGGTCACCGCCGGGGCGCTGGGCATGACCACCGAAGGCACTGGTTCCTACACCACCGGCGCCAGCAACACGGCCACCAAGTTGCCGTTGTCCCTGCGCCAGACGCCACAGTCGGTGAGCGTGGTCACCCGGCAACTGATGGACGACCAGAACCTCTCCAGCATCAACGACGTGCTGGCCTTTACCCCGGGCGTCTCCAGCAACCATCGAGACAGCGACCGCTACACCTTTTACGCCCGCGGTTTCCAGATCCAGAACTTTCAGTACGACGGCATCCCGGGTCAGATCGCCAACGAATCCCAGCAGTTCACCGAGAGCCTGCGGGACATGGCGGTGTATGACCGGGTCGAGGTGCTGCGCGGCGCTACCGGCCTGCTCAGCGGCGCCGGTACGCCGTCGGCCACCATCAACCTGGTGCGCAAGCGGCCCACTGCGCAGTTCCAGGGCTATGTTTCCGGCCAGGCCGGTGCCTGGGACAAGTACCGCACCGAAGTCGACGTTTCCGGGCCCCTGACAGACGCCGGCAACGTACGTGGGCGAATGGTTGCGGCCTACCAGACCCAGCAGTCCTTTCGTGATGGGTACCAGCAGGAAAAGCGCGTTCTGTACGGCGCGCTGGACGTGGACCTGAGCGAGGACACCCTGCTGCGCTTGAGCCTGGATTATCAGAACAACAATTCCGACGGCGTGACCTTCGGTGATATGCCACTGTTCTACAGCAACGGCCAGCAGGCGCGTTTTTCCCGCTCCTTCAACCCGGCGGCGCGCTGGAGTTACCTGGACAATACCCACTACAATTTCGCCGCCATCGTCGAGCACAAGCTGGCCTATGACTGGAGCCTGAAGGCCGGTTACAGCCATCAATACGCCTATCGCCATGGCACGGTCGGCTCGGCCAGCAGCGGCGCGCCGGACCCAGTCACCGGCAGTGGCACCGCGATGTTTATCAACCGCCTGGACAGCTTCCAGACCCAGGACGGCCTCGACCTCTACGCCTCGGGGCCCTTCAGCCTGGGCGGGCGCCAGCATGAGTTGGTGCTGGGGGCCAATACCGCCTACACCCACCTCAACAACCCCGCCTACGAGCGGCAGAACCCGCTGGTGCCGGACATCTTCCAGTGGGACGGACGGCTGGTGGGCAAGCCGCACCTGGCCAAGACCGAGGAGAGCCTGACGCGGCTGCGACAGTCTGGGGTCTACAGCGCCGTACGGCTGAAACCTTTCGATCCACTGTCGATCATCCTTGGCACCCGGGTCAGTTGGTGGAACCAGCAGGACCGCAGCCGCGACGAACTGACCGGCCTCAGCACCGGGGCGGACGACTCAACGAAGAAAAGCGGGGTGGTCACGCCTTATGCCGGGGTGATCTACGACCTCAACTCGCAGTATTCGCTGTACGCCAGCTACACCAGCATTTTCCTGCCCCAGACCTACTACAAGACGGCCAGCAACACCTCCCTGGCGCCCTTGGAAGGCGATAACTACGAGATCGGGCTCAAGGGCGAGTTCTTCGACGGTGCGCTGAACGCCAGCGTTGCGCTGTTCGATGTGGAGCAGAAGAACACCCCCGAGCAGATCGGTGTGGATGCGGTGAGCGGTCGTGAGATCTATCGACCTATTGCGGGCACCAGCACCCGCGGCGTCGAGACTGAAATTTCCGGCGAGCTGCGCCAGGGTTGGAACCTGTTCGGTGGCTACACCTACCGTGAATCCCACGACAAGGACGGTCAGCGGGTCTCCGCCAACCAGCCCATGAACCTCTTCAAGCTGGGCACCACCTATCGCCTGGGCGGGGATTGGCAGCGCCTGACCGTCGGCGGCAACCTGATCTGGCAAAGCGAGATCTACGCCACCCGGACCTTTGGCGATGTGACACGCAAGGCGACTCAGGAGGACTTTGCAGTAGTCGGGCTGCTGGCCAACTACCAAGTGGACGACCATCTGTCGGTGGGGCTGAACGTTAACAACCTGTTCGACGAGAAGTACTACGACGGCATGGGCACCTTTAATTCTGGCTCCTACGGCGAACCGCGCAATGCCATGGTCAATGCCAAGTGGACCTTCTAAGGCCTGCCCAACGGTCGGAGTCATGCAACTCATTGGTTGCGTTTGAGCCAGGGCCAACTAGTGTTCAGCACTGGAGGTAACCCATGAACTCATCTGATCGCATTGAACGAAAAATCTTGCTCAAGGCCCCGCGTGCCGAGGTTTGGGCGGCGCTGGCGAATGCCGAAACTTTCGGCAGCTGGTTTGGCGTGGCCTTGGCCGGTCAGGCGTTTGTGCCTGGCCAGCGGACGCGCGGGCCGATTACCTACCCCGGCTATGAGCACCTGGTCTGGGATGTGTTGATCGAGCAACGGCTGCCCGAGGAGGTGTTGGCGTTCAGCTGGCACCCCTATGCGGTGGACCCGGGGACCGACTATTCGGCCGAACCCACCACCCTGGTGCAATTCGAACTCGAAGACCTGCAGGGCGGCACTTTGCTGCGGGTCACCGAGTCGGGCTTCGATGGCATCCCGGCACAGCGGCGGCTCAAGGCCTTTCGCATGAACAGCCGTGGCTGGGACGAGCAGATGAACAA
Source organism: Pseudomonas morbosilactucae (assembly GCF_023241665.1). NCBI lineage: Bacteria > Pseudomonadati > Pseudomonadota > Gammaproteobacteria > Pseudomonadales > Pseudomonadaceae > Pseudomonas > Pseudomonas morbosilactucae. The sequence continues at coordinate 23,422 of NZ_JALQCX010000025.1, forward strand.
CATCGAGACCTACCTTGCTCAACCCTGACCCGGCCTCACGGGCGATCATGGAGCGCTCGGCGCTGATCTTTGCGGCCCTGGGCGACGGCACCCGCCTGCGCCTGGTGGCGCTGCTGTGTGAGGGCCAGCCCTTGTCCATCAGCCAACTGACCCAGGCCACCGATATCAGCCGCCAGGCGGTGACCAAGCACCTGCAAGTCCTGGCCCTGGCCGGGCTGGTGCGCGACGCCAAGCAGGGGCGCGAGCGGCGCTGGGCCCTGGAGCCGACACAATTGATCCTGGCCCTGCATGCGCTGGAGCGTTTCTGCCGCTGAACAACTCAGGTTCGCGCCTGGGGCTAAGGGTTTTCGGAGGGGAGGGCTATAGCGAATGTCTTACGTCAGACGGTAAGAATATCGCCTTTTGCCCTCAGGACTTTCCCCGTAACCTTCATTCCATCAACTGCAGCACAGGAAGTGCTGCAGGATCAGGGACGATCGACCATCTGCATGGAGGCACCGACAGGGAGTCACCGATGGTCTTGGAGAAAACCCGCTTCGGCGGGTTTTTTTTTGCCTGCGATTCGAGCAAGCAGCCTGTCGCGAGTTCGCCAGCGATGAGGCCCGCAAGATCACCATCGCCGGCAAGGCTCTTGCATCCCCGAACACATCTGTAGGCGCCGGCTTGCCAGCGATAGGGCCCGTAAGGCCACCCTCCCCGTGAAGCCCATTCACCGCGTGACTTCATGGCGAACCTGGGTCAGGGCCTGTTCCAGCAATGGCAGGCCAATGGACCCCAGGGCCAGCCGCAATGCCTGGGGCACATGGGCGGTGGTGGCGAAGGGCTGGGCCGAGGTCACCCGCACGCCCTGTCGCTCCAGGGCACCGACCACGCTGTCGGCGCGCAGGCCTTCGGGCAGTGTCAGCCAGAGGTAATAGGAACTCGGGTGAGCCAGGTACTCACAGCCCTTGAGCACTCGTCGTGCAAGTGTTTGCCGAGCCTGGGCATCCAGGCGCTTCTGTTCTTCCAGGCTGTCCACCAAGCCGGACTCAATCCAGCGGCAACCCAGGGCCACGGTCAGCGACGGCGTGCTCCAGGTGGACACGCGAATCGCCTGCTCCAGGGCCGGGATCAATGCCAGGGGCGCGGCGATAAACCCCAGGCGCAAGCCCGAAGCCACGCTCTTGGATAAGCCGCTCACATAAATCGTGCGCTCTGGAGCGAGGTTTTGCAGGGGCTTGGGCGAAGGCTCGGCAAGGAAGGCGTAGGCGCCGTCCTCGATCAGCAGCAAATCGTAGGCTCGGGCCAGGTGCACTAGGCGTTGCCGGTCGGCGTCGGGCATCACTGTGCCCAGGGGATTGTGCAGGGTCGGCATGCAATACACGGCCCGCACCGGCCGCCTTTGGCACAACGCTTCCAGGGCATCCAGGTCCATTTGTCCCTGACGCTGGGGCAGGGCTTCCAAATCCAGGCGATGACTGTGGGCCAGGGTTTTCATTCCCGGGTAGGTGAGGGCGTCGAGGGCGAGCACCTCCCCCGGCTTGAGCAGCGCCATCACCGTCACCGCCAGGCCTTGCTGCGCACCGTTGACGATCAGCACCTGGTCACCGCCGACCCGTACCTGCCGATTGCGCAAATGCCGGGCCGCCGTTTGCCGCTCGTGGGGGCGCCCGCCTTGGGGCGCCGAGTGCAGCAGGGCATCCAGGTCCCCCGAGGCGGCGATGGCGCGCAATCCTTCCCGCAGGCTTTGTGCCTGGCCGGGCAGGGACGGGTAGTTGAAGGTCAGGTCGAGCAGGCCGTCGGCCGCCGGCTGTTGCTCCAGGCCCATGCCCCGGGGCAGGCAGGTGTCGCGGACAAAGGTGCCGCGGCCCGGCTCGCCCACCACCAGGCCAGTGGCTTCCAGTTCGTTGTAGACCCGTAGCGCCGTGGCCAGGGCCACCCGTTCCTCGGCCATCAAGGCACGCACCGTGGGCAGTTGGGTGCCCGGGGCCAAGTGGCCATTGCGAATCAGGCCTGCGAAGCGGTCGACGATGATTTTGTAGCGGGTACGGGACATGGCAGGGCCTGCTGTATCTAGAACAGTTTTTTGTTTGTATCAGATTGGCGGCCTAATCTAGCGCCTTTCCTGTTGGAGCGCTCCCGCCATGTTGGACCTGGCAACCCTCTCGATTTTTCTGGGCGCGGTGCTGCTGTTGCTGCTCTCGCCGGGGCCGAACATGGCCTTTGTGATCAGCCACGGCGTGGCCTATGGCTGGCGCGGAGGCGTGGCCTCGGGGCTGGGCATCGGTGCGGCGGACGTGCTCCTGACCCTGCTGACTGCCAGCGGCGTCACCGCGCTGGTGGCCGGTTGGCCGCCGGCTTTCGACCTGATCCGCTACGCCGGGGTGATCTACCTGCTCTGGCTGGCGTATCAGGCGTTGCGGTCCCAGGCCCCGGTCGGCCTCGATAGCCGCCCCAGGGTGCCGCTGCCCACGGTGTTTGTGCGGGCGCTGTGCAACAGTTTGCTGAACCCCAAGGCGCTGCTGTTTTTCATGGTCTTCCTGCCGCAGTTCGTGCACCCGGAACGCGGCGCCATCGCTGGGCAACTGCTGGTCCTGGGGTTGCTGCTGACCCTGGTCAGCGGGGTTTTTCATACCCTGCTGGGGGTGTTTGGCGGTGGGCTGCGGCGGTTTTTTTCGACGGGTTCCGGGCTTGCCAGGGTTCAGCCCTGGCTGCTGGCGGCGGTGTTGCTGTGGCTGGCCCTGCGTTTGCTGCTGATGGCCCGCCCTGTTTGATGGATCACTCACAAGGGAGTTCGAACATGTACATCGCCGCATTCATCTATAAGCCGGGACAACGGGATGAGGAGTTTCAGCGCCTGAGCGCGATCATCGACGAGATTGCCCACAGCCTGCCGGGTTTTGTCGGCAGCCAGTCGTGGGTGTCTGCCGATCAGCAGTTGATCAACGCCAGCTATTACTGGGAAGACGAAGCCTCGATCAGCGCCTTTGCCCGTCACCCGCAGCACCTGGCCGCCAAGCGCCAATATCAGCGCTGGTACGCGGGTTATCAGGTGGTGATTTCCAAGGTGGAGCGCACCTATGGCGACGGGCGCATCAGCCAATTGCTCGGCAACAGTCGCGCGGGGCACGTGGGCCGGGCCTGAGCCGGGCCCACGTGGCAGGGCATCGGTCAGCCCGCGAGGCCCAGGCGCTGGGCCGCGCGCTGGGTGACTTGGGTGCGCACTTTCAAGGACTCGACGACCTTGCTCAGCGCCTCATCGCGCACCGCAGCAGGGGCGGTGTCCGGGCGGCCGGCGTTGAACGGCGGTGCCGGTGCGTATTCTAGCTGCAACTGCACCAGCTCGGCACGGGCCTGGCCGAACAGCTCGGCGGCCAGCACCAGGGCGAAATCGATGCCGGCGGTGATGCCGCCACCGGTCAGCAGGTTGCCGTCACGCACCACGCGCTCCTGCACCGGGATCGCACCCAGGGGCGCAAGCAATTCGTGGTAGGCCCAGTGGGTGGTGGCGCGCTTGCCTTGCAGCAGGCCGGCGGCGCCGAGCACCAGGGAACCGGTGCACACCGAGGTCACGTAGCGCGCGCCTTCGGCGTGCTGGCGGATGAAGTCCAGGGTGGGTTCATCCTCCATCAGGGGGCCGACACCGGAGCCGCCGGGCACGCAGATCACATCCAGCGGCGGGCAGTCGGCATAGGTGGTGGTGGGGTGCAGGACCAGGCCAGTGCTGGCGACCACCGGCTCCAGGTCCTTCCAGATCAGGTGCACTTTGACGTCAGGCAGGGAGGCCAGCACGTCGTAAGGGCCGGTCAGGTCCAGTTGCTGAACCTGTGGAAACAGTAGAAAACCTATCTGCAGCGTCATTGCATTTCCCCTTGGTCGATCCGATGGCTCTTACCCGAAAAGCGGGTGGACGGCTGAACTCTAGCGCCCTAATCTCTGGCGTATCCGCCAACCTGCCCACGAATCACGCCAATCATGCTCAACGCCGCTAAAACCGTTTACGTACTGGCCTTCGCCAATGCCCAAGTGCTGGATGTCACCGGCCCCTTGCAGGTGTTTTCTTCGGCCAACGACCTGTTGCGCCAGCGCGGGTTGCCGGCGCCCTATGTGGCCACGGTGATCGCCGCGCCGGGCGGTCCGTTGCAGACCTCGGCGGGGCTGGCGTTGGTGGCCGAGCCGTTGCCGGCCGAGGACGCGCCGAGCGATACCCTGATCATCTCCGGTGGCTGGGGCGTGTATGCCGCCGCCGAAGACCCGCAACTGGTGGCCTGGGTCGCACGCCAGGCCGAGCGTTCGCGCCGCGTGGCGTCGGTGTGTACCGGGGCTTTTCTGCTGGCGGCCAGCGGCTGGCTCGATGGCCGGCGAGTGGTCACCCATTGGACGCGCTGCGAGCAGTTGGCCGATCAATACCCGCAGTTGCGGGTGGAGCCCAATCCGATCTTTATCAACGACGGCCCGGTCTGGACCTCTGCCGGGGTCACCGCCGGCATCGACCTGGCCCTGGCCCTGGTGGAGCAAGACCTGGGGCGAGCGGTGGCCCTGGACGTGGCCCGGCAACTGGTGGTGTTCCTCAAGCGTCCCGGCGGCCAGTCGCAATTCAGTGTGACCCTGGGCCTGCAGCAAGAGGGGCAGCGCTTCGATGAACTGCACGCGTGGATTGCCGAACACCTGGCCCTGGACCTGAACATCGCCACCCTGGCCCAGCAGGTTGGCATGAGCGAGCGCAGCTTTGTCCGCCATTACCGCGCCGACACCGGGCAGACCCCGCCCGGGCCGTGGAGCTGATCCGGGTGGAAAGCGCCCGGCGCCTGCTGCTGGACACGCCATTGCCGATCAAGCGCATTGCCGGGCAGTGCGGCTTCGGCAGCGAAGAGACCCTGCGCCGCAGCTTCCTGCGGGCCATCGGCGTAACGCCCCAGGCCTACCGCGAACGTTTCGCCGCCGAGGGTGCCCTGGAGGCGTTCTAGGCGGCGAGCCCGCGGCCCCTAAGGCTGCACCAGGCTCAATTGGCCATCGCAGTACAGCACTTCGCGGCCGATCCAGGCCGGGTCCGCCTGGGGCAACACCGCCGAGGGCTTGCGCAGTTCGCGCAGCAAGGTCGAGCCGTGGGACAGGCGCCCGCCCATCCGCGCAATCACCGCACGCGCCGCTTGGTAGTGAGCGTGACGCCCGGGGTCGAGGCTGTCTTCAAGGAGGATGTCCTCGCCGAGAATGCCCTGCACCTGCCCGGGGTAGATCATGAACCCGGTGGCCTGCTCACTGCCGTCACGGCCGTCCTGCCAGAAGCTGCCGTCGCGGCTGCGGCGGTCTTCATGGGGGGCGAACCAGTGGCCGCGATCGGCTTCGGGCACCGCGTGGTGCAAACGGAAGAAAATCCGCATCAGGTTGTCGCGGTACCACTCACGCACTTGCAGGTAGTAACCGCGCAGGCCCGGCAGGCCCAGGTGGTGGACCAGGCGAATGGCCGCGGGCCAGGCGGGCAGGGGTTGCAGGGGCAGCTCACAGGCAGGTGGGCGCGGGGTGCCGGGGTCGGTTTCCCAGGGCAGGCGATGGGGGCTGTTGTCCAGGTCGCCGTAGGCGGTGGGCGGGCGGCCAAGCAGGGCGCCGCCGCTGCTGGCCAGGGCGGTGGCGATGCACAGGTTGCCCTGGACCACGAACACATAAAAACGGCTGAACCAGTCCGCCAGTTGCTGGCCGTCGGCCCCGGCGGCTTTCAGTTGCTCCAACTCGCGGTCGAAGCCTTCCAGGCCCCGTTCCAGGCCCAGCAGATGGCCGCGGGCAATGCGTTGCATGCGCAGCAGCCGGGGCAGCGAACGCAGCAGCCGCAGCGGGCGCCAGGGCAGGGCGGGGGTGGCGCCGCCCACTTCACCGGCGTAGCTGGCCGCAGAGATGCCCCAGTCCGCCAGGCGCGCCAGGAACAGGTCGTTGTTGATATAGGACGCGCCGCCGAACACCGCGGTGAACGGCTCATTGTCCTGCAACACCCGGGCGTCCCAGCGGGCCATGATCGCCGGGATGCTCGCCGCCGCCCGGCGCTGGCCGTACTCGACAAAGCGGCTGGGTTGAGGGGGCAAGATTTCGGCGATATTGGCCGCGGTCAGGTGCCGGCGCCAACCGTAGTCGCTGATGGGGCGGTATTGCAGCAGCCACAGTTGCTGGCCGTCCCAGGCCCACTCCACATCCCCGGGCACGTAGTGGAAGACCTTGAGCACCCCTTGCAGAAAGTCCCACAGGGCTTGGGCGCTCAGGCCCTGGGTGGTCGCAAAGTGTCCATCTTCCCAGGCAGGCCCCAGGCGCGAGAGCACCGCCCGTTGCGGGCTGGCGTGACCGTCGGCGAGGGATTCCAGGTGGCCCTCGACCCATTCCAGCTCCACTGCCAGGTGGCGGACAAAGGCGATGCCCGAGAGCACCGGGTCGATAAAACGTTGCACCACCACTTCTTCGACCCCGGCGGCGCTCAGCTCGGCCACTCGGTGGGCGACGTTGGTCGCCGGCTCACGCAGGTAGGTGGTGCTCAAGCCGGCATTGGCCGCGTCGGCCTGGTCTTCGCCATAGCTGGACGAACGCACCGCCCACAGGGCGTCAGGCTGGCTGGCGAGCAATGCCGGCAGGCGCGGGTCGCTGGCCTGTTCCAGGTTCAGGGCCACCGGCACTGGCTGCCCCGCCAGTTGCGCCAGGCGCAGGCGACCGCCCTTGGTGTGGGCGACAAACCCCGGCTCGGCACCTTCCAGCCAGGCGGCGAATTCGCCAGGATTGTCGATCCACGGGTAATGGCCCCAGCCCGGCTGCAGGCTGATGCGCAGGTCCGCTCGGGCCAGGATCGCCGACCAGGCGGCGGCCTGGGTGCTGCCGAGGAACGCGTCCTGAGCGCCCCAGACCAGTTCGATCGGATCGCTGACCCACTCCAGCAGCGGCAGCGCCGTGTCGGCCCGCAGTTGCTCCCAGGACGGTACAAAAGCCCGGCAACGCGCATAACCGGCGCCCATGCGTTGGTACTGGGCTGGGGTCCAGGTCTGTTGGGAAAACTTGTGGGCGAACCATTGGGGTTTGTGGCTGAGCAACGTATGAATCAGCTGGCGCAGGGGCAGGGGCGACATCAGCGCCGGCAGCCGCCGCTGCCAAAGGAACGCCCCCACCGGTGCCAGCAACACGCTACGGGAAAAGTGCCCGGGGCGACGCTGTAAGGCATGCAGCACCAGCAAGCCGCTGACCCCTACCGCCAGGATTGCATGCCCCGGGTCGGTCATGCCCAGCAGGGCGTCGGCGTATTCCCCGAGGTCGCTGCACGGTGGCAACGGGTTGTTGCCGAAACCCGGCAGCTCCAGGGGCTGCACCCGGTAGCGCTGGAAGTGCGGCAGGGCATCGTCCCACCAGTCGGCGGCGCTGCCGTTGCCCGCCAGCAGGTAGAGAAGGGGCTTGCTCATCAACAGTCCTCAGGCCAGGTCGCGCAAGGCGCCGTCCAGGGTCGGGTAGCGGAAGGTGTAGCCGGCTTGCAGCAAACGCTGGGGCACCACGCGCTGGCCGTCGAAAAACAGCTCGGCCATTTCCCCGGCCAGGGCCCGCACTGGCGCCGCCGGCACGTGCAGCCAGACCGGGCGCTTGAGCACCGCGCCCGCGGTTTCGGCGAAGGTGGCCTGGCTCACGGCATCGGGCGCCACCAGGTTGTAGGTGCCCGACAGGCTCGGGTCGCTCATGGCCCGGGCAATCACCTGGATCACGTCGTCGCGGTGCACCCAGCTCATGATCTGCTGGCCGTCACCCATGCGCCCGCCGAAGCCCAGGCGGAACGGAATCAGCAGCGGCATCAGGGCGCCGCCAGGGCCGAACACCACGCCCAGGCGCAGCACCACCTGGCGCACGCCGAACGCCGTGGCGGGTTGTGCCGAGGCCTCCCAGCGGGCACACAGCTCGGCCATGAAACCCTCGCCACGGCTGGCGCTTTCGTCCAGGGTCTGGCTGGCATCGCGCACACCGTAGAAGCCGATGGCCGAGGCCTGGATCCACAGCGCCGGCTTGTGCTCGGCGTTCTTCAACCAGGCCAGCAGCGCTTCGGTGGTGCCGACCCGGCTGGCCAGCAACTGCGCCTGGCGCTTGGCCGACCAGCGTGGCCCGGCCACGGGCGCCCCCGCCAGGTTGATGATCACGTCGAACTGCTCGCTGTGGCCCAGCTTGCTCAAGTCGCGCAGGCAACGCGCACGACCGTCGAACAGGTAGGCCGCGCGCAGCGGGTCGCGGGCCAGCACGCTGACGCTGTGGCCGGCGTCCAGCAGTTGGTTGACCAGGGCTTCCCCGATAAACCCGGTGCCGCCGGTGACCAGGACCCGTTGGTGCTTGCCGCCGGCAAACGGGTTGCCCGGCAGGCCTTGGCGCTGCAGGCGCAGGGAGGCCAGGCCATCGCGGATGCCCGAGGCGGTGACGCCAATGGCGAACAGGGTCAGCAGCCAGCCGAGCCAGCCGAAGTCGATCCCCACCAAGGCCGTGGGCAAGCTCGACCACTGCACCAACTGCACGCCGTAGAGGGCGAAAAAGGCCCCGCCGTTGACCGCCAGCACGGTGTGCATGATGCGCTCGATGGCCGGCAGCTTGCGGCTACGGTCCTCGACCACGAAGTCCCAGAGGGTCAGGCCGATTTCCAGGGCAAACAGCACGGCGATCACCAGGGCCCAGGCACCGTGGAAGGCGAAGTGCGCCATGCCGAGAAACAGAACGCCGTAGAAGCTTGAGCGGATCGCATGGATCGCCAGCTCCAGGCGGGCGTTGTGGCGTTGTGGCAAGGCCACGGTGAGTTCGTGGTGATAGATCGTGTCCAGGGCGCCGAGGGTGCCTTGGACCAGCAACAACAGCATGGCCCAGTGCAGCAGGGGAAGTTCAGCCACGGAGAGGTCCTTTCAAAGTGGAGGGGCGACGGTCATGGCGATAAAGCCAGAGCAACGGGGGCAACAGGGTGAGCAGGGCCAGGCTGTCGAGCCACAGGTGCGACGTCATCCGCGCCTGCCAGGAGATCCACATGTCCTGGGGCGCCCACAGCAGGATCCCGGCCATCAGCCAGGCCCAGGCCGTGGCGCTGCGCAGGCGATGGCCCAGGTGCACCAGGGCCAGCAGGAACAGGGAATAACTTTGCAGGGTGGCGCCGAACAGGTTCAGCCACCAGACCTGCTGGCTGCGCGCCGCAGCGGGAGCCGCGCTGCTCCAGAAGGCCTGTTCGACACTCAGCAGATAACCCTCGAGCAGCGGGTGGCCGGCGGCCCAGGTCAGCACCCCGGCGACCAGCAGATGGCCCAGGGCGGCGGCGTACAACCAGAGCACCAAGGCTCGGCGCAGGGACGAATCAACGGGCAACATTCCGTGTCCTATGAGGTTCCATGGGGGCGGCGCAGTGTAACGATTTTTGCTGCCGCGAGCGCCTGCTAGAGCCCGACTCGCCGATTTATCCCTCTAGTGATTCCTCTAGGGCTGCCACGTGGTTTTCGCCCCGCTGAGCTGGCGGTCGAGGAAGCTGGCCGCGCTGATCAGCGCCAAGTGAGTCAGGGCCTGGGGCGTGTTGCCCAGGTGGCGGCCGTGGCTGTCGAACTCCTCGGCGTACAACCCCAGGGGGTTGGCATAGCGCAGCAGTTGCTCGAACTCCAGGTGGGCTTTGTCCACCTGGCCGGCTCGGGCCAGGCATTCGACGTACCAGAACGAGCAGGCGGCAAACGCGCCCTCGGTGCCGGCCAGGCCGTCGATACCGCTGTCGTCGTTGCGGTAGCGGTAGACCATGCCGTCGCGCACCAGGCTTTTTTCGATCGCCTTCAGGGTCGACAGCCAGCGCGGGTCCTTGGCGCTGACAAAACGCACCAGGGGCATCAGCAGCATCGAGCCATCCAGGGCCGTGCCGCCGATGTGCTGGACGAAATGCCCCCGCTCCTCGTCCCAGAAGTTGTTCCAGATGTCTTCATAGATGGCTTGCCGGGTCTGGTCCCAACGGGCAAAGGGCGCCGGCAGCGAGCGCTTCGACGCCAGGCGGATGGCCCGGTCCAGGGCCACCCAACACATCAGCCGCGAGTGCAGAAAGTGATGCTGCTCGCCGCGCATTTCCCAGATGCCCACGTCTTTTTGCTGCCAGGTCTCGCACACCTGATCCACCACTTCGCGGGTGTGTTTCCAGCCCTCGTGGGAGATCGCCTCGCCGTATTTATTGACCAGGTACACCGCATCCATCAGCTCGCCGAAGATGTCCAGTTGCACCTGTTCCCAGGCCTGGTTGCCGATCCGCACTGGCCTTGCGCCGCCGTGCCCGGACCAGTGTTCGAGTTGGCTCTCGTTCAACTCCTGGCGCCCGTCGATGGCGTAGAGGATGTTCAGTTTGCTCGGTTGCCCGCAGCCGTCGCTGACCCGTCCTCGCAGCCAGCGCATGTAGGCGTTGGCTTCGTCGACAAAGCCCAGGCGCATAAAGGCGTAGACGGTGAACGAGGCATCGCGGATCCAGGTGTAGCGGTAGTCCCAGTTGCGTTCGCCGCCCGGGGTTTCCGGCAGGCCGAAGGTGGCGGCAGCGAGAATCGCCCCGTGCTTGCGCGAGGTCAGCAGCTTCAGGGCCAGGGCCGAGCGGTTGACCATTTCCCGCCAGCGTCCACGGTAATTGGATTGGCCGATCCAGTCGTGCCAGAACTTCAGCGTGCGCTCCAGGGCCAGTTCGCTGCAGCCGGTAATGACCCTGGGGTCGTCGATGCCGCCCAGGATGAACTCGGCGCTTTGCCCCTGGTGCAGGACGAACTCGGCCACCGCGCTGTGCTGGTCGATGTGCAGCGCCTGGCTGCCCACCAGGCGCAGGCCCGGTTGGCCCTCGGCCTCGAAACACACCGAACCCTGGTCGCTGCGGGCCTGGCTGGCACTGCGCGCGTAGTCGTGGCGCACCGCGCAACGCAGGTGAATGGAGGCGCTGCCACTGACCACCCGCAGCCGTCGGATCAGCAGCGGCAGGTCGTCTTCGCTGTCACCCACGGGCAGCAGGTCGGTGACTTCCACCACGGCCTGTTCGCTCAGCCAGCGGGTCTGCAGCACGTTGCTGTCGGGCAGGTAGATCTGCTGGCGGCGGGCGTCGGGCAAGTCCGGCTTGAGCTGGAAGATGCCGGCCTCGGGGGTGTCGAGCAGGGCGCCGAAAATTGTCGGGCTGTCGAATTCCGGCCAGCAGAAAAAGTCCACGCTGCCTTGGTCATTGACCAGGGCAGCGGTGCGCAGGTCGCCGATGATGCCGTGGGCGTCGATCGGGCTTTGACGTTCCTGAGGCCGTTCAACCATTGTCGCGAAACTCCGGGTAGAGGCTCATGCCGCCGTCGATGAACAGGGTGCTGCCGACCACGTAGTCGGAGGCGTCGGAGGCCAGCCAGACCACGGCGTTAGCCACGTCCTTGGCGTCGCCGATGCGCCCATAGGGGATCAGCTTGAGCAACGCCTGTGCCGCATCGCCCTCGGTGGCGTCGCGGTTGATGGCGGTGCGGATCGCCCCCGGGGCAATGCCGTTGACCCGGATACCCAGCCCGCTGACTTCCTGGGCCAGGCTGCGCATCAGCATCTCCACCCCGCCCTTGGACGCCGCGTAATTGACGTGCCCGGCCCAGGGAATCAACTGGTGCACGGAGCTCATGTGAATGATCTTGCCCGCCGCCTTGGAGACGCCATTGCGGATGCCCTGCTCGGTGAAGATGCGCAGGGCGGCCCGGGCGCAGAGGAACTGGCCGGTGAGGTTGACGTTGATCACCTGGCTCCAGTCTTCCAGGGTCATGTCCAGGATCGGCGCGTCTTTCTGCAGGCCGGAATTGGCCACCAGGATGTCGAGGAAGCCGAAGGCCTCCAAGGTCTTGGCGAACAGCCGCTCGACCTCTTCTTCCTGGGACACGTCGGCGCCGATGGCAATCGCCCGGCCACCGCAGGCATTGATGTCGGCGGCGAGTTTTTCCGCAGGTTCGGGCTGGCTGTGGTAGTTGAGCACCACCGAGGCACCTGCGGCGGCCAGAGCCTTGGCCGCGGCTTCACCGATGCCGGAACTGGCGCCGGTGACCAGGGCCACTTGTTGATCAAGAGAGAGACGCATGGGGCGATCCTCAAATCAGGGAGCGTGATTAGCTGACTGATAAAGGGCGCCGGGAGTTCAGCGGACGGGGTCAATCCGCAGGTTTTTCAGGGATGGGTGTTTTAGTGACGGGCTGTTGATGGCGGGGCATCTTCACGGCGCAGCCCGCGCAGGAGCAGTTGCAGGCCGCCCAGGCTCTCTTCGAGTTTTTGCGCCGGCTGCTCGGCATTGGCGATCCACAGCGCCGCCTCCACCAGGCTGCCGTTGATCAGGCGTGCCAGGGCCATGGGCGCTGCGGCTTCGACCACCTGCGCCTGCATCAATTGGCTGAGTAAGGCGCCCAGGGTCTCGATGCACTGTTCTTCTCCCGCCTTGCTGTCGGCGAGTACCGCCCGCGCATCCTGCAGCACGATGCGCTGGATTTCCGGCTCCAGCGCCATGTGCAGGTAGGCACGACAGCGTTGGCAGAAAGCCTCCCAGGGGTCCGCCACTTGGCTGGAAATCGCCATCAGGCGTTGGTCCATCTCGCCGTCGATCTGCGCCACCACCGCCGCCAGCAAGCCTTTCTTGTCACCGAAATGGTGATAAAGCGCCCCTCGCGTCAGGCCGGCTTCGGCCGTCAGGTCGTCCATCGAGGTGTGCGCATAACCCAGGCTGCCAAAGGCCTGGCGCGCACTGGCCAGCAACTTGGCACGGGTGGCTTCGATCATTTCGGCGCGAGGGCGTGAGCTCATGGCGGGTTCTCATCAGGGCAGAGGTGAATTGACATACGGCGCGTATGTTTGCATTATTTCTCACATACGCGCGTATGTATTTTTACTGCAACGGCTATTTATGGCAAGTTGCAGGCCCCCTGCCGAGGTTGAGACTTCATGGTTAACCCTTATCGCGAGCTGTTCCGCGCCCCGGGCACTCGCGCCTTTGTCATCGCCGGGATGATCGCGCGCATGCCGATCTCCATGACCGGTATCGGCATCATCACCATGCTGTCCCAGCTCAAGGGCGGTTATGGCCTGGCCGGTGCCGTGGCGGCCACCTTCGCCCTGGCCACGGCGTTTTGTGCGCCCCAGGTCTCGCGCATGGTCGACCGCTTTGGCCAGGGCCGGGTGCTGCCGCTGGCCGCCGGTGTCGGTGGCGGGGCGTTGCTGGCCTTGCTGTTGTGCACCCGGTTGCAGGCACCTATTTGGACGTTGTTTCTGTTCGCCGCTCTGGCTGGCTGCATGCCGAGCATGTCGGCCATGGTCCGCGCACGCTGGACCGAGGTTTACCGCGGCCAGCCGCAATTGCAGACCGCCTATGCCCTGGAGTCGGTGCTCGATGAGCTGTGCTTTATCATCGGCCCGCCGCTCTCGGTGGGCCTGAGCGTCGGGTTCTTCCCCGAGGCCGGGCCCTTGGTCGCACTGCTCGCCCTGGCCATCGGCGTCACCGCCCTGGTGCTGCAACGTGCCACCGAACCGGCGGTGCATCCCCATGAGCCGCAGCACCAGGGCTCAATCATTCGCTCGGTGGAACTGCGCCTATTGGTGTTGCTGATGGTCGCCATGGGCACCACCGCTGGTGTGGTGGATGTGGTCAGCGTGGCCTTCGCCCAACAGCAGGGCCAACCGGCGGCGGCGAGCATTGTGCTCTCGGTGTACGCCATCGGTTCATGCCTGGCTGGCATCGCCTTTGGTGCTTGGAAACCGAACATCCCGTTGCCCCGGCTGTTTATGTACGGCGGCATCGCCACCGCCGTCACCACCTTGCCGTTGCTGATCGTGAGCAACATCCTCGGCTTGTCCCTGGCAGTGTTCGTTGCCGGCCTGTTCTTCGCCCCGACCCTGATCGTGGCCATGGCCCTGGTGGAAAACATCGTGCCCCCGGCCAAACTCACCGAAGGCCTGACCTGGCTGGTCACCGGCCTGAGCATCGGCGTGGCCATCGGCGCCGCCAGCTCCGGCTGGCTCGCCGACCACCATGGCGCCCGCAGCGGTTTCTGGGTGGCATTGGCGGCGGGTGCCGTTGTGTTGTGGACGGCCGTGCAGAGTTGTCGGCGCTTGAGCCGGCGCCCGGCGCAGCCCGACTAATTTGCGTTGGTCGCAATCCGTTCTCCATACACATAACTGATTGAGGTAAGTGCAGTGACCCAACTGACACTTCTTTGCCTGCCCTATTCCGGGGCCAGCGCCATGGTCTACAGCCGCTGGCGGCGCAAGCTGCCCGAGTGGCTGAAATTGCAACCGGTGGAACTGCCCGGGCGCGGGGCGCGTTTTGGCGAGCCGTTGCAGACCGATATCCGCGCCCTGGCCCGGCAACTGGCCGCCGAACACGCCCCAGCGCTACGCGGGCCTTACGCCTTGTTCGGCCATAGCCTGGGGGCCTTGCTGGCCTGTGAAATGGCCCATGCCCTGCGCCAACTGGGCCAGCACGAGCCGGTGGCACTGTTCGCTTCCGGCACCGCCGCTCCGAGCATGCGCAGCGAATACGACCGCGACCTGGCCGAACCCAAGACCGACGCCGAGTTGATCGAACAACTGCGCACCCTCAACGGCACCTCGGAAGAGATCCTGGCCAACCAGGAACTCATGAGCATGACCCTGCCTGTACTGCGCGCCGACTTCCTCCTGTGCGGCGGCTTCCGCCCGGCGCAACGCGCCCCGCTGAATTGCCCGGTGCACGTGTTGGGAGGCAAGGCCGACCGCGCCACCACCGAGCAACTGATCGCCTGGAGCCAGGAAACCCGCGGCAGCTTCTCCGTGGACATGCTGGCCGGCGGGCATTTCTTCATCCATGAGCACGAAGCCAAGGTGCTGCGCATGCTCAAGGATCATCTGGAGCCTCATCGGCGGCGGCATGCTCGACCTTCGGCACTGGCGATCTGACGCCTTTGCCGGAATGAAAAAACCAACGCCGAGCGTTGGTTTTTTTGTGCCCGCGTGTTGGCGACTTACCAGCCGCGCCCGGAATCGACCCAGAAATTCACCGACAGCGAGGTGGACACCGACTCCACTTGGTGGAACCAGCCTTCAGGCAGGAACAGCAAGTCGCCAGCCTCCAGCACCACCCGCACGAACGGCACGTGCTGCGAGGCTGGGAAGCGCTGGTAGTCCGGGGCATCGGGATTGACATCGCAGCCATCCAGGCCGCCCTTGGGCGCGGTGGACCAGGTGCCCAGGGCTTCACGGTGATGGGGCGCGGCGAGGGTGAAGCGTTTTTGCCCCCAGACCTGGGCGAACAGATTGTCGGTGTCATCACGGTGCAATGGGGTCAGCGTGCCCTTGGGGCCGATCCAGATCCGCGGCGAAATGAACTGGGAACGGTCGAAATAGGGTGGGAACTGGATCTGTTCCAGCAACTGAGCGGGAACGATGTTGTTGCCCATATAGGCCGGCGGCGAGCCGTCCGCATTCTTCGCTGCCGGCTGTTCCAGAGACGCAATGAAGTCCGCCATGGACGTGGAGCGGAAATCCCGCTCGGTGGAAAAGGTCTTCTTCACGTAGTCGCCGTGGCGGGTGATGCCCTGCAGCTCGGCGAAATGCACCAGAGATTCTTCACGGCTCATGTTGAACAGCGGCCAGTCCTGCAACGCATCGCTGATGACCAGGGGAATGCCGCCAGGCAGGTAATGATCGCGGAACTCGCTGAGGGACAGGCTCTGGCGTGAACGCCGCTCGACGCTGTGCAGCGCCGGCTGGGCGGCGGACACCTGCTCACTGAAGCGCGGCGGCGTTGGGTAGCGCTTGTTCATGTCGACTTTTTCGACCTTGTCGCCGCCTCGGCGCGCGCTGTCGATGATCTGCGGCAAGAGCGTCGCCAGGCCCATGTTGCCGTCGATCTTCAGTCGCCCGCTGGCAAACAGTTCTTCGACGTTGACGCTGCCGGTCATGATCCCGAGAAAATCCTGCTGAGCCACCGAGATGGTCACATCGGGCGCGGCGTGACGGCCAGCCGCGGTGACGGTTTCGGCCTTGACCTCGGACCAGAAGGCCAACTGCGGTGCGAACACGAACTGAAAAACACCTTCGATGCCGACCGCACCGGCATTGGCAAACAGCTTGGACAGAATGGTGTGCAGGTCCACGGCGATCCCTCTTGATTGTGGTGTAGGCCTGGAGAGGGAACGAGTTTTTGCGAGGTAAATTTACCGTTATCGGCCACGTCTGGGCATCGAAGGTCTGTCGGGTGCAAGGGGCGATGGCCGGGAGCGCCAAGGGTGGCGCTCCGGTGCCAAAGATTTTTACAGTGGGGCGAGAGTGTCGAGGATCTGCTTGATGGAGCCTTCCAGGCCCGCCAGCGGGTCGCTGCCATCGGTGTCCAGGACCACCAGCGTGCTACCGGATTCGGCGATGGCGGCTTTGACGTTATCTGCCGGTTGGCGATGGTCGAGCACCAGTTTTACTTCGCTGTCCTTGAGGGTCTGGCTCAGTTGCTTCAGTGCCTCTGGCGTCCATTGGTCGTCCGCCCGTGCATCGACCTGGATCAGCTCCAGGTTGAGGCCGCCAATCAAGTAGGCGAAATGATCGGACAAGCTGACCACGCTGAGGTTGTCCGCTTGGCCCAGGCGTGCCTCGCTGTCTGCGCTGAGCTTGAGCAAGCGCTGTTTGAAACGTGCCAGGTTGGTCTCGATGCTGGGCTTGGCCTTGGGGGCCAGGCGTACCAGGTCGGCGGCGATCACATCCGCCATCCTCCCCATGTTGTTGCTCGCCAGCCACGGCTGGCTGTTGAGGCTGTCGGCGACTTTGCCGGGCTGTACGGCGATACCCGGCAAGCCACCGTCTACCGGGCGTGCCGCATCGATTTCGACGATGCGTATATTGCTGCGCCGGGCCATGGGGTAGAGCGGGTCATCGCTCCAGACGGAGCGCAGACCGACCACCGCGTCGGCGTTGACCGCCAGCTTTTGCAGGGCCTCGGCTCCGCGTCCGCTGAAGTAGGCGCTCTGGCGGCTGCCGGGCAGGTTGGCTGCGGCCGCGCGCTCGAGCTTCACGTCGCTGCCCTTGAGCAGCATGTCACTCAGGCCATAGGTGATTGGCAGGCTGGCCAGCACGCGAACTTGCGGGTTCGCGTCGGCCGCCGACAACGAGGCACTGAACAGGCCGGTCAGGGCCAGGGCCAGGGTCAAGCTACGTACAGTAGGCATTTATCCAATGTTCCCTTTGAGGCTGGGCACGGTGCCGCGGGCGACGGCCGCGAGGGCGAAGGCGATACCGGCCATGAGAATGATCGCCGCGCCGGACGGCACCGGCAGGTCGAAGACGATCGGTAGCAGGATGCCGCTCAGGGTGCTGACGGTGGCAATGGCCACCGATATCCAGAAGAAACCCTTGAGCGATTGGCTCAGCAAGCGGGCGGCGGCGGCGGGGATCACCAGCAGTGCACCGACCAGTATGGCGCCGATGACCTTGACTGCCGCGACGGTGATCAGGGTCACCAGGACCACGAACAGGTAATCGAGGGTTTTCACCGCCACGCCCCGCACCGCAGCCAGTTGCGGGTTGAAGCTGGCGAGCATGATGCGGTTGTACAGCGGCAGGCTGAGGCCCATGACCAGCGCGCCGACCACTAGCAGCACCAGCAGGTCATTGCCATTGACGGTCAGCACCGAGCCAAACAGCACGTTCTCGAGAATGTGCACGTTGATCTTGCCCGCCAGCACCAACAGCAGGCTGGCACCCAGGGCCAGGGACACCGAGAGGAACACGCCAATCAAGGTGTCCGGTGCCAGGCCGGTACGGTTGCGCAGGTAGTTGAGCAGCACGCCGAACAGCAGGCAGTAGCCGAACAGGGCACCGTAGGGGCCAGTGTAGGGTTCGCCGAGCAGGATGCCGATCGCCACCCCGGTCAAGGCCGCGTGACCGACGGCTTCGGAGAAGAAGGCAAAGCGCTTGACCACTACCAAGGTGCCCAGGCCGCCCAGCACCGGGCCAATCAGCAGGCCGGCGAGCAAGGCATTGACCACAAAACCGTAGGCCAGTGCTGAAGGCAGGTACCCGGAGGAGGCCCAGCCCTGGATCATCAGACGAAACGCTTCATAGGTCATGCTTGGGCGCTCCCGGTCGCACTGCGCGGATGGGTGGAGAACAGCGTCAGCAGGCGCTCCGGTGTGAGGGCTTCAGCGGGCGAGGCGTCGAACAGTACGCGGCGGTTGAGGCCGGTGACCCGGTCCGCCAGGCGCTTGACCGCTTCAAGGTCGTGCTCGATCCACAACACAGTCATGCCGCTGCGTTGCCAGTCCCCCAGCAACTGCTCGAACACCTGGATCCCGGCTTCGTCGAGGGCCGACATGGGTTCGTCTAGTACCAGCAACTGAGGCGATGGAATCAAGCCTTGGGCCAGGAGTACTCGTTGGCGTTCGCCACCGGACAGCGCGCCCATGCGGCGCTTGCGCTTGTCTTGCATGCCGACCTTTTCCAGGGCTTCGCTGATGGCCTTGGCGTAATGGCGCGACAGGCCCAGAAAAGCTGGACGACGCTGGCACATGGCGGCCATGAAGTCGTCAACGGTCATCGGCAATCCGCGGTCGAACTCCAGTGCCTGGGGCACGTAGCCGACAACGCCGGGAGCGCCGGGCCACTCCAGGCTCAGGCGACCCTGGTGTGGCATTTGCCCGAGCAGGGTCTTGATCAGTGAACTCTTGCCCCCGCCGTTGGGCCCCACCAAGGCGTGCACGTGGCCCGGGCGGACCTTGAAGGTCACTTGATCGAGAATGGTGGTACGCCCCAGTGTCAGGCTGACGGCATTGAAATCCAGGGTCGGACCAATGGCGGCGACCGCGATGCTCTCTGCGACGGTCATGCACCTGCCTCCTGGATGGCCCGTACTACGGTGTTGAGGTTGTTGTTCATTTCCTTTTCGTATTTGTCGGCAGTGTATTCGCCATAGGAAATGTGTGACAGCGGGTAGAGCTTCACCCCAGACTCGCGCTGGATGGTTTCAACGTAAGTGGAGGGGAAGTCCAATTCGGAAAAGATCACTTTCACGTCCAGTTCGCGCAACTGGTCGATGGTCTTCTTCAACTGGCTGGGGCTGGGTTCGATACCGTGGGCCGGCTCCACCACGGCGGTCACTTCTAGGCCGAACTCCCGCAGCAGGTAGTCATAGGCGGCATGCACCGTGGCCACTCGCAGGTCGGCATTGGGCGCTTGGGTCAGCTTGGCCAGGGCGTCGGCGCGTATCTGGCGCAGGCGTTTACCGTAGGCACGAGCATTGGCGGTGTAGGTCTTGGCGTTATCCGGGTCGAGCTTGCCCAGTTCGCGGGCGATGTTGTTGACCTGGGCAATGGAGGCGCTGATAGACAGGAAAGTGTGGGGGTTGACCACTTTGCCGGCCCCTCGCGCAGCCACCCCGGTGGCCGCCAGCAGAGGCACGTTTTCGTTGGCTTCGATGACCTTGATATCGGGGGTTTCACTGGCTTCGATCATGCGGTCGGCGAAGTCGTCATGGCCCACGCCGTTGAGCACGATCACATCCAGCGAGCCGATACGCTTGATGTCGTCGGCGCGTGGTTCATAAGCGTGCGGGTTGAAGCCGGCGGGAATCAGCGGCACCACCTCGGCCTTGTCGCCGACAATATTGCTCACGTAGCTGTAATAGGGGTGCAGGGTGATGCCGATGCGCAGGCGCTTGGCCTGGTCAGCGCTGGCCATGGGGGTGATCAGCAGGGTCAGCAGGCCAGCCAGCAAAAGGCGGCGTCGGGTGAACAACGATGAAATAGACATGGCTAAATGATCTTCTCTCGGGTGAGTCCGGGGTTCAGTGCCGATGCTGGCGAGTCACCCCGGCATCGAATTGCGCGACCACTTGTTGCCAGCCGCCGGCGATCAGGACCGCGTCGGTCAGGTCTTGTGGGGCGGCGAGTGGCGCGCTGCGGTTAAGCCAGATATCCACCGCGCTGTTGGCGTCGGTGACTCGCATCAGAAATGAACCCGCCGTTGCATTGGCCTGGCTCAGGCCCAGGTAGGCAGTGCTCCCGACCAATTGCCAGCGATGGTTGCCCCGGCTGACCGAACTGGCGTCCTGGGCGAACGGCGCAAAACCCTCTTCGGCAAGTTGCTCAGGAGAGGGCAGGGTTTGTTGTTCCTGCTGCAGCAGATGGATCTCGTCCAGGGTCACTCGCAGGTCGGCGTAAATGCCTTGCTCCCCGGCGCTGAGGTCACGCCGGGCATCCAGTTGATGACTTTCGACAGGGGTTACCTCTTGGGTTTCGCCGTGCAGGGCGACCACCGAACCGGCGGCAAGCAGAACCAGCAGGCAGAACAGCAGAACGTAGAGGGTTTCGTGCCCGGCCCCGGCTGGGCGGATGACTTGGGTTGTGGTTGGCAGGCTCATGGGGCCTCGATATCGGCTTGGTCGATTTCCACGACATGGCCGGGGCCGGCGTCGAACAGTACATAGAACTCGGCGCTGGGCTTCTTGAAGGTCAGGGTCGAATCCGCCCCCAGCTTGCCCGGCACCAGAATGCTTTCGTCATAGCCGATAACATCCAGGGTCACCCCCGGTGCGCCACTGCCATCGGAAAAACCGCCCTTGCACTGGATATGCTCGCCGTCGATTTCCTTGCACTCACACATCGGGTTGTGGGCCAGCGCCATCTGGCTGAAGCCGGCGCAAGCCAGCAGCAGGGTGCCAGCACCCCAAGTGCGCAGGAAGTTGGGACTTTTGGGCGAAATCATGGCTTGCCTCCTTTTTCTTTGAGCCAGGCGATGGTCGCGGGGGATGCCTGGGTCAGGGGGATGGACGTCTGGTGCATGGAACCGTCCCAGCCTTCCAGGGTGACCCATAGATCGGCATCGGGCTTGGTGCGTTCGGGTACAAGCAAAAACGCGCTCATTTTGTAGGGTGCGCCGAAGAAGATGGTTCCGGCGGCGCGCAGGCTGCGCGGTTTGCCGATCCGCAGGTAGACCGCCTTCACCTGAGTGATGCAGGCATCGCAGAGCTTGGCGTTGAAGGTTTTCGAGAAGCCGGCCGGGCCATCGGGGCGCGGTTTTTCATCGCGCAGTTCGGCCAGGCGCAGGCTCCAGGGGCCGGCTTGCAACTCACCCAGGTCACGCTGGCCCAAGCCGTTTTCACCGCGAAAAAGTGCCGCGTCGGCCAGGTACTTGGGCATGAACCCCAGGGGAATCAGCAACAGCAGCACGTTGATGTGGAAGCGCCATTTGTACCAAAGCTTGCTCAGCGTAGAGGCAGGTTGTTGGCTGATGGCCTTGCTCATGAGTTGCTCTCCAGCGCTTTTCCGCTCAGGTCGTGATCTTGGGTGGCGGCCTTGGCTGCGGCCTTTTTGTTGTCACGCTTGAGGGCGTGCAAAGTGGCGAGGGCGGTCCTTTTGCTCCAGATCAGCAGGCCGCTGAGCACCATCATGCTCAGCACCAGGCCGAAAAATGCCCAGATCAGCTTGATCCACAGGCCACCGAAGTCGCCGGTGTGCAGGGGGCGCATGGACTCGGTGACGAACTCCAGCGTCGAGCGATCGGACAACAGCCGCGAGGCATCGATATTCCCGGTGTAGGGGTTGACGTCGGCGGTCTGGAACATCAGCGGGTACCAGCCGCGCCCGCCCACCGACAGATGACTGTAAGCGTTCAGGGGCAGGCTGACGAAGCTGGCTTCCAGCCCCGGTACTTTCTGGGTGGCAATGCGAATCGCCTCATCGATACCGACGGTCTTGACCGGCTCTCCATTGACGGACAACGGCACTTCCTCACGGGCCACCGAGGTCAGGACCGGCTCGGTGGAGATGGTGATCTGATTGTCGGCGAGTATTGCCTGGATCAGGAACCAGGTCCCGGTGATGGAAATGACCGCGATAAACCAGATCGACCAGATGCCGCTCAAACGGTGAAAGTCGCCCCAGAAAATCCGTGCGCCGTGGTTGAAGCGCAGGGTCGGCTTGAAAAAGCCTTTCCAGAAACGTTTGTAGACCACCAGGCCGGTGACCAGGGACGCCAGCATCGGCAAGCCGAGTAGGGACACCAGATACCAGCCCCAGCTATAGCCATTGGTAAAGGGCACCAGCCACCAGCCGTGAAGGGCGCGGGTGAAGTCCTCGAAGCTGAATTGCGGGCTGACACCCTGGATCGCCCCGGTGTAGGGATTCAGATAAATCGACGGCGAACGGCCATCGGGGTAGACCACGCGCGCCACGAGGGCAAAGTGCGACTCGTCGGGCCGGCTGATGGACCTGACGATAATGCTCGGGTCGGTCTTATGGACCGCCGCAATCGCCTCTTCGAACGTGAGCAGGGGCGCGTCATCCGAAGGCTTGGGCGCCCTGACATCGGGGTTGGCCAGCCATACGATCTCCTGGCTGACCACCGCCAGGGTGCCGGTGAAACAGACAATCAGGACAAAGAACCAAATCGGCAGTGCCAGCCAGCTATGGACCAGGAACCAGAGTTTCGAGCGAGACTTTTTTGACATGGATTGGAGTCTTTAAATTCGGGGGAAGACGGCGCGTACCAGCCGAAATGCCAAGACCACAGGCACCGTGAGGTGGCCATGGTCTTGAGGGAAGCACGCCTTCCGGAGGCAAAAAAAGCTACGTGTACTTCTAAAGACGAATGAGATGCAAAAAACCCGAACACTCAATTGATAGTAAATGTTTCGGTATGCGCCGATGTCGCTCCCTGCGGGTCAGCGTCCGAGCAGGGGCTCACTCCAGCGAGCGCCCCAGTCGCCAGTAGCCCATGAGGGTGATGGCGCGACGGTCCAGGCCGCGCTCGTTGATCAGGTGGCGGCGGATGGAGATCACAGCCGCCGACTCGCCGGCGACCCAGACATAGAACTCGCCATTGGCCTGGCTGGCGCGCTCCCAGAGGATGTCGCGCTCGATATCGACGTTCTCCAGGGCTTTGTTTTTCTTGCTGCCGACTGTGGCCGCAGGCAGCTTGGCCAGCTCCCGGACGGCATGCAGCATCCCTTCGCCGTGGTGCTGCCGTAACAGGTCCCGTGGCAACCAGTGCAGTTGGGTGGTGGGACCACAGCGCAGCGGCAGGCAATCAGCTTCATGGGGTACTTCGATAAAGGCTTGCACCTCCGGTGGATCGGGCTGATCGGCAAGCTGTTCAAGAATGCCGGCGATAGCAGGCAGGGCGGTCTCGTCGCCGATCAGCAGCACCTGGCGCATGCCCTCCGGCGGCTGCCACTCGTAGCCGCCCGTGCTGCCGGCGTAGTTGCGGTCTGGCGCCACCAATTGCAGCCGGTCGCCAACCCTGGCCTGGGTTGCCCAGGCGGACGCCGGGCCATTGACTCCGTGCAAGACAAAGTCCACATCCACTTCGGCCTGTTCGGCGCGCAGTTGGCGAATCGTGTAGGTGCGCATGGCTGGCCGTTTTTCCACCGGCAGTGCACGTCGCGCCGCGTGCCAATCGTAGTCGGGCAGATCGCTGGCCGAACCATCGGGGCTGGGGAAAAACAGCTTGATCCGCTGGTCGGCAGCCAGGGTATTCATTTCCTGCACGTCTGGGCCGGTGAACACCAGTCGGGTCATGGAGGGGCTGAGAGGGATGCGCTGCTTGAGCTCGACGTTGAACAAGCGATAGGCCGTGCGTTTCTTCAAGCCGGGAGTGACCAGTTTGTTCAGGCTTGTCATTAAAGAGTGGGCAAGTGACAGAGCGGACATGGGCGAGGCCTGCATGCAGATGGGCTTGTGAGTTAGACGAGCCGCCTGGGGGGAAAATTAACCGGGTGCGGGCGGTCTTTTCACTCCTGCCAGCCGCGTGCCGAGACGCTGTAAATCAGGGATCTGGGGGTTAATTTTTCAGTTGCTCCATCCGTTTTGTAGGGATAGCCGGGTAATGCCCGATAGCCAACATGTACGGATGAAACACGATGAATGCTGAAGATTCCTTGAAACTCGCCCGCCGATTCATAGGATTGCCGCTGGAAAAGCGCCGGCTGTTCTTGAAGGCTCTAGAGAAGGAAGGGGTCGATTTTTCACTGTTTCCCATCCCGTCCGGCGTTGAAGGCACTGATCGGCAAGCGCTTTCCTATGCCCAGCAACGCATGTGGTTTCTCTGGCAGCTTGATCCCCAGAGTGGCGCCTACAACCTGCCCAGCGCGGTGCGTCTGCAGGGAGCGTTGGACGAGGCGGCGCTGGAACAGGCGTTCGCTAGCCTGGTCGCGCGTCATGAAACCTTGCGCACGGTTTTTCGCCAGGATGAAGACGGCCATGTGTACCGCCTGCCCGCAGAGCAGCCGCTGATCGTCGAGCGCCAGGACCTCTGCTCGCTGACCGCCGAGCAGCGGGAAACCCAGGTGCGGGAGGCCGCTCAGGCCCAGGCTCGTCGTCCCTTCGATCTTTCCACCGGGCCGCTGCTGCGGGTCGGGCTGCTGAAGCTTGGTGAGACCGAGCACGTCCTGTTGCTGACCCTTCACCACATGGTCTCCGATGGCTGGTCGATGGGGGTGCTGATCGAAGAGTTCAGTGCTTTTTACGATGGCCATTGCCAGGGCGAGCTGGCGACGTTGCAACCCTTGCCTATCCAGTACGGCGATTACGCGTTGTGGCAGCGCAGTTGGCTTGAGGCTGGCGAGCAACAACGTCAGTTGGACTACTGGCAGGCACAACTGGGCGAGGAGCATCCGGTCCTGGCCTTGCCGACGGATTACCCGCGGCCGGCGGTGTCGAACCACGAAGGGGTTCGTCATGAGTTCGAGCTGGAAGCGGGTCGGGTCGAGTCCCTGCGTGCGTTTGCACGCAGCCAGGGCGCCAGCCTGTTCATGGTGCTGCTCGCCGGTTTCACCCTCTTGTTGCATCGTTACAGCGGCCAGGACGATGTGCGCATCGGTGTGCCGATCGCCAACCGCAACCGGCGTGAAGTCGAAGGCCTGATCGGTTTCTTCGTCAATACCCAGGTCATGCGTACCCAGCTCGACCCGCAACTCACCGGCAGCCAGTTGCTGGCGGCGGTGCGTGAAGCCACCTTGGGTGCCCAGGCCCATCAGGACTTGCCGTTCGAGCGCCTGGTGGAGGCGTTGCAAGTCGAGCGCAACCTGGGGCGCAATCCTCTGTTCCAAGTGCTCTACAACCACCAGTCCGGCGTGGCCGAGGTGAGCAATCTACGGACCCGTTCCGGGCTGAGTATGGCGTCACTGCAGTGGCGCACCCGGCACGCACAGTTCGACCTGACGCTGGACACCTTCGAGCGTGAGGGGCGCCTGTTTGCCGCCTTTACCTACGCCAGTGAGTTGTTCAGCGCAGCCACCATCGAACGCATGGCTGGCCATTGGCTGAACCTGCTCGCCGGGTTGGTCGATGATCCTCGGCAGCGTCTGGGCGAGCTGCAGATGCTTGACGCGGGCGAGCGCCAGCAAGTGATTTCGCAGGGTAGTCAGGGGGCGGTGAGTTACCCCCATCAGGACAGCATTCACGGTCTTATCGAAGCCTGGGGCGAGCAGTCGCCGCTCACCACCGCTCTGGTGTTCGGCGAGCAGTCGTTGACTTACCAGCAGTTGAACGAGCGGGCCGAACGCTTGGCAGCCGTCCTGCAGGCACAAGGCGTCGGTCCGGACGTGCTGGTTGGCATCGCAGTGGAGCGCAGCCTGGAAATGGTGGTCGGCCTGTTGGCGGTGCTCAAGGCCGGTGGCGCCTACGTGCCCTTCGACCCGGAATACCCGCCTGAGCGCTTGGCGTACATGGCGCAAGACAGTGGCATCGCCTGGCTGCTGACTCAGGCTCACCTGTTGCAGCGCCTGCCGTCCATGGCTTCGGTGCAGACCTTGGTGCTGGATGAGTACCTGGATGACAGCCGGGCGCCCAGCCCTCTGCTGCAGCCCGTGGTCCTGTCGCCGGACAACCTGGCCTATGTGATCTACACCTCCGGTTCAACCGGGGCTGCCAAGGGCGTGACCATCAGTCATGGAGCGCTGGTCAACTACGTGCAGGCGGTGCTGGAGCGGTTGCCATTGGAGGGCGCGCGCAGCATGGTCGTGGTATCGACCATCGCCGCCGACCTCGGCCACACCACCTTGTTCGGTGCGCTGTGTTCCGGGCGCACTTTGCACGTGGTGCCTCTGGATACCTCACTGGATGCGGCGCGTTTCGGCCAGTACATGGATCGCCATGAGATCGATGTGCTGAAAATCGTCCCCTCCCATATCGAGGCCTTGCTGGCGGATGAGTGGGCCGGGCAAGTGCTGCCCAAGCGCTGCCTGGTGCTGGGAGGCGAAGCCTGCTCCAGTGAATTGCTGCGGCGTATCGCGCAGGCCGCGCCCCAGTGCCGCGTGGTCAACCACTATGGCCCCACTGAAACCACCGTCGGCGCCCTGGCGCACGTGATAGACAGTCCGGCCCGCTTCGGTGTGAGCGTGCCCCTGGGCCGTCCGCTGGGCAATGTCAGCGCCTACATCCTGGATGCTTCGATGCAACCGGTGGCGGTGGGTAATTACGGCGAGTTGCACTTGGCTGGAGCCGGTGTTGCCCGGGGTTACCATCAGCGCCCGGGGCTGACGGCCGAGCGTTTTGTGCCGAACCCTTTTGGCCCGGCCGGGTCACGGATGTACCGCACCGCCGACCTGAGTCGTTACCAGGACAGCGGCGCGATCGAGTTCGCCGGACGTATCGATCATCAGGTCAAGATTCGCGGTTATCGCATTGAGCTGGGGGAAATCACCGCCAGCCTCCTGGCCCATGCCAGCGTGCGCGAGGCCACGGTGCAGGTCCACAGCGCCGGTACCGACAAGCAACTGGTGGCCTATGTGGCGCTGGCCGCCGGCGAGGAGCCTGCGCAGAGCCTGAATGCCTTGCGTGAGCACCTGGCGCGCAGCTTGCCCGACTACATGGTGCCGGCGCACTTCCTGGTGCTGCCAAGCCTGCCGTTGACCCTTAATGGCAAGCTCGATGTGCGGGCCTTGCCGCCGCTAGAGGCGACGGACAGTGGCCGACAGTACCGCGCGCCGATCAGCAGCGTCGAGCAGCAATTGGCGCAGATCTGGGCTGAGGTGCTCCAGGTGGAGCAGGTCGGTCTGGATGACAATTTCTTTGCCCTCGGTGGTCATTCGTTGCTGGCCACCCAGGTGATTTCTCGTATCCGGCGCTTGCTGTCTGTGGAGATTGCACTGCGCAGCCTGTTCGAGACCCGCAACCTTGAAGAACTGGCGGCCCATGTCCAGTCCCAAAACCGCGGCAACCTTGGCTTGGGCGTTGTATCCCTGCCCCGGGACCAGCCGCTGCTGGCCTCTTATGCCCAGCAACGGCAATGGCTGTTTTGGAAGTTGAACCCGGAAACCGCGGCCTATAACACGCCGATTGCCGTGCGCTTGCTGGGCGCGCTGGACCTGGCCGCCTTGCAGGGCACCTTTGATGCCTTGGTGGCGCGCCATGAAACCCTGCGCACCACCTTTATCGAGTCCGGGGATGCACTGCTGCAGGTGGTCAACCCGCCCCATCGCGTGCCACTGGCCCTTGAAAGCATTGCCTCGGCAGCCCTGTCTGGTGCGATACACGCGGAAACCCAGGCACTGTTCGACCTGACCCACGGCCCACTGCTGAGGGTCAAGTTGCTGCAACTGGCCGAGCAGGAGCATGTGCTGGTGCTGACGTTGCACCACATCGTCTCCGACGGCTGGTCCATGGGTGTGCTGGCCCACGAATTCGTGTCGTTGTACCGCAGTTTCAATGCCGGGCAGGCGCCGACCCTGAGTGCCTTGCCGGTGCAGTACGCTGACTATGCCCAATGGCAACGCGAGACCCTGGCGCAAGGAGAGATGCAGCGCCAGATCGACTATTGGGTCGGCCAACTGGGCCATGAGCACCCGGTCCTGAGCCTGCCCACCGACCTGCCGCGACCCGCTCACGCGGCGCACCGCGAAGGGCGTATCGACTTTAGCCTGCCACCGGCCCTGGAACAGTCTGTCAGGGCGTTGCTCAAACAGCAGAACATGACCCTGTTCCAGTTCTTCCTGGGCAGTTTCTCCTTGTGGCTGGCGCGTTACAGCGGCCAGGACGATGTCCGCGTCGGGATCCCGGTGAGTAACCGCAGCGGTGAAGAGCTGGAAGGCCTGATCGGCTTTTTCGTCAACACCCTGGTGTTCCGCGCGCAGGTCGACGGTCACCTGCCGGTGCGCCAGGCGTTGCAACAGATGCGCGACACCGCACTGGCGGCCCAGGCCCATCAGGACCTGCCGTTCGACAAGCTGGTGGAGGTGCTCAACCCTCAGCGCACGTTGAATCAGAGCCCGCTGTTCCAGGTCATGTACAACCATTTGTCGACCCGCGGCACGGCCGTGACCAGCGACAGCCTGCCCGGCCTGCAAGCCCGGGAAATTCCTCTTGAGGGCGGCGCGGCGCAGTTCGACCTGACCCTGGAAACCCTGGAAACCAATCAGGGGCTGAATGTCTCGCTGATGTACTCGGCCGAGCTGTTCGAAACCGCCACTGCCGAGCGTATGGCGCGGCATTGGTTGAACCTGGTCGAAGGCATCGTCAAGGATCCCGGGCAGCCCGTGGCCCAGTTGCCGTTGCTCGATGTGGCCGAACGGCATGGGGTGCTGGTCGCGCGCAATCCAGCGTATGCCGCAGACGCTGGCGATACCTGTGTCCACCGTCTTTTCGAGGCTCAAGCCCGTTTGACGCCTCAGGCCCCGGCCTTGGTGCTGGGACGTGAACAACTGACCTATGCCGAGCTGGAGCAGCGCGCCAATCGGTTGGCCCAGCGTCTGCAAAACGCGGGTGCAGGACCGGAGCGGCTGGTGGGGGTCGCCCTGGGGCGGGGCTTCGAATGGGTGATCGGGGTGTTGGCGATTCTCAAGAGCGGCGCCGCCTACGTGCCGTTGGACCCTGAGTACCCTGCCGAGCGTCTGGCCTACATGATCGAAGACAGTGGCCTGCAGTTGTTGCTGAGCGAGCGCGGGCAATCGGTGGTCGAGCTTTGCGGACCGACGGTGGACGTGCTTCTGGTGGACGACCTCGAGGTGTCGGACAGCTCGGTGCCGGAGTTCGTCAGCCCGGCGCTGCCATCCGGCCTGGCTTACGTGATCTACACCTCCGGCTCCACCGGCGCACCCAAGGGGGTGGCGGTCAGTCACGGCGCCTTGGCCATGCATTGCCAGGCCGCTGCCGACCTGTATGGCATCCAGGCCAGCGATTGCTCGCTGCAGTTCGCCTCCAGCAGTTTCGATGCGGCCGCCGAACAGCTGTTCCTGCCACTGATTCGTGGTGCTCGCCTGGTGTTGGGTGATGTACCGAAATGGTCGGTGGAGCAGTTGCTGGATCAGCTTGAACAGCACGCCGTCAGCGTGATTGACCTGCCGCCGGCCTATCTGGTCCAGGTCGATCAGGCCTTGCAGGCCCTTGGACGATCGATCTCGGTGCGGGTGTGCATCCTGGGCGGCGAAGCCTGGGACCGCAGTCTGCTGCGCAACTTGAAACAGGTTCGGCCTGCACAGCTGTTCAATGCCTACGGCCCGACCGAGGCAGTGGTCAGCCCGTTGATCTGGCCGTGCCCGACGGCGGATGACGGCAGCGGCTATGCGCCGATCGGCCGGCCGGTTGGTCAGCGCCAGGGGTATGTGCTGGACAGTTTTCTTGAAGCGCTACCCGAGGGTGTGTCCGGCGAGTTGTTGGTGGGAGGGCAAGGCCTGGCGCGCGGTTATCTGCACCAACCCGCCTTGACCGCCCAGCGCTTTGTGCCGGACCCGTTCGGCGAGGTCGGTGGCCGCCTGTATCGCACCGGTGACCTGTGTCGTTATGGGCGAGACGGCAGCGTCGAGTACCTGGCGCGGATCGACCAGCAGGTGAAAATTCGTGGGTTCCGCATTGAGTTGGGTGAGGTCGAAACCTGCCTGCGTGACCTGCCTGAGGTGGTCGAAGCAGTGGTCCTGGCCCAGCCCGGTGCCGCCGGCCTGCAACTGGTGGCCTATGTGGTCGCCCGTTACTTGCCCGAGCGAGAGGCCCAGGCCGCGTTGCGTGAAGCGCTCAAGCAGCAGCTCAAGCAGCGGTTGCCGGCGTACATGGTTCCCGCGCACCTGCTGTTCCTTGAGCAGTTGCCGCTGAACATCAATGGCAAGTTGGATCGCAAGGCCTTGCCCGAGCCGGACATCAGTGAGCTGCAACTGGCCTATGTGGCGCCGCGTTCGGACCTGGAGCAGCGTATCGCTCAGGTCTGGCAGCAGGTATTGCGACTGGAGCAGGTGGGCGTCACCGATAACTTCTTCGAACTGGGCGGTGACTCGATCATTTCCATTCAAGTGGTCAGTCGCGCTCGGCAGGCAGGCATCCACTTCACCCCCAAGGACCTGTTCCAGTATCAGACCGTGCAGGGCTTGGCGAGCGTGGCCAGCGAAGGCGAGCAGGGGGTGCAGATCGATCAGGGGCCGGTCAGTGGCAGCATGCCGCTGTTGCCGGTGCAGCAAGCGTTCTTCGCGGAAAACAGCGTGGCACGGCATCACTGGAACCAGTCGGTGGCGCTCAAGGCGCTGGTTCCTGTCGAGGCTGAACTGCTGGAAAAAGCTTTGTCGGCGGTGGTGCAGCAACATGATGCCCTGCGTCTGAGCTTTCAACCTGAGGGCGACAGCTGGCGTGGGGTTTTCCTGGCCCCCGCAGCGTCGCCAGGCGCGTCGTTGTTGTGGCAGGTGGAGGTGGCCGATCCTGCGGAGTTCGAGGCCCTGGGTGAGGAGGCCCAACGCAGCCTTGACCTGAAGCATGGCCCGTTGATGCGTGCAGTGCTGGCGCAGATGGCCGATGGCAGCCAGCACGTGTTGCTGGTTATCCATCACTTGGTGGTGGACGGCGTCTCCTGGCGGGTGCTGCTGGAAGACCTGCAAACCGCCTATCGTCAATTGCAGCAAGGGCAAGCCCTGGCGCTGCCGGCCAAGACCAGTGCCTTCAAACACTGGGCCGAGCAGCTTGAAGGTTATGCCCACAGTTCGCAGATGGCCCAGGAGCAGGACTTCTGGATGGCGCAGTTGCAGGACGTGAGTGATTCACTGCCCTGTGATCGTGCCCAGGACCGGGACCTGCACTGTCACGCTCGGACTGTGCAGTCGCAGTTGAGCAGCAGCCTGACCCGTCAACTGCTGCAGCAGGCGCCTGCGGCCTATCGCACACAGGTCAACGATCTGTTGCTCACGGCCCTGGCGCGAGTGATCGCGCGTTGGTCGGGTAATGATTCGGTGCTGATCCAGCTGGAAGGCCATGGTCGCGAAGAGTTGTTCGATAACGTCGACCTGACCCGGACCCTGGGTTGGTTCACCAGCCTGTTCCCGCTCAAGTTGACCGCCAACGCCAGCCCAGAGGCGTCGATCAAGGCCGTCAAGGAGCAGTTGCGTGCGATCCCCAACAAAGGGCTGGGCTTCGGCGTTTTGCGTTATCTGGGGGAGACCCCTGTACAGCAGGCCCTCAAGGCCCTGCCGGCACCGCGTATTACCTTCAACTACCTCGGGCAGTTCGATGGCAGTTTCGACAACACCCCGTCGGGCCTGTTCGTGCCGAGCGGACTGGGTGCCGGCGCCAACCAGGACCCGCAAGCACCCCTGGGCAACTGGCTGACCCTCAATGGCCAGGTCTACGATGAGGTATTCACCCTGGGCTGGACCTTTAGCCTGGAGCGCTTCGACGTGGCCACCGTCCAGCGTCTGGCGGATGACTACAGTGCCGAGTTGCAAGCGCTGATCGAGCATTGCTGCCGGGAGGAAAACGCCAGCCTGACCCCAAGCGATTTCCCGTTGGTCTCGCTGGACCAGGCGCAACTGGACCAACTGCCGTTGGCCGCCCGGGATGTGGCGGACCTTTACCCGCTGTCGCCGATGCAGCAGGGCATGCTGTTTCATTCCCTCTACCAACAGGCGACCGGGGATTACATCAACCAGATGCGCCTGGAGGTCAGCGGCCTGGACGTCGAGCGTTTCCGTGGTGCCTGGCAGGCAACCCTGGACGCCCACGACATCTTGCGCACCGGTTTTATCTGGCAGGGCTCGCTGGAGCAGCCAGTGCAAGTGGTGTTCAAGCAGGTCGAGTTGCCGTTTCAGGTCATGGACTGGCGCCATCGCAGTGATCTGGCCCAAGCCTTGGAGCAGCAGGATCGCATTGAGCGCGAGACCGCTTTCGACCTGGCCCGTGCGCCGCTGCTGCGGCTGGTGCTGATCCAGACCGGGGACGACAGCCACCACCTGATCTACACCAACCATCACATCCTGATGGACGGCTGGAGCAACTCGCAGTTGCTGGGCGAAGTGCTGCAGCGTTACAGCGGCCACGGCCCGGCGGCCCAGCTCAGCCGCTATCGCGACTATATAGCCTGGCTCCAGGGGCAGGATCAGCAAGCGGACCAGGCCTTCTGGCAGGGGCAACTGGCGACCTTCGAGGCACCGACCCGGCTGTCCCTGGCGCTGGCCCATCTGCCGTCGGCATCTGATCACGAAGGCCGCAGCGTTCTTCATCAAGGCTTCGATGCCCAGCGTACCCGGCATTTTGCCGAGTTCGCCCGTGAGCAGAAAATCACTGTCAATACCTTGGTCCAGGCGGCCTGGCTGCTGCTGTTGCAGCGTTACACCGGTCAAGCCACCGTGGCGTTTGGCGCCACCGTGGCAGGACGTCCGGCCGACCTGAAGGGCATCGAGCAACAGATCGGGCTGTTCATCAACACGCTGCCGATCGTGGCCACGCCTGATCCGGTCCTGTCGGTCAGCGCCTGGCTGCAACAGGTGCAGTCGCAGAACCTGGCTTTGCGCGAGCATGAACACACGCCCTTGTTTGAAATCCAGCGTTGGGCCGGGCAGGGCGGGGAAGCGCTGTTCGACAACATCCTGGTGTTCGAGAACTACCCGATGTCCGAGGCTCTGGAGCGGGGAGCGCCCGAGGCGTTGCACTTCAGCTCGGTGGTCAACCACGAACAGACCCATTACCCACTGACCTTGGCAGTGGCGCTGGGGGAGACCCTGGAGTTGCATTACGGCTACGGGCACGAGTATTTCAGTGCCGCCGCCGTCGAGCAGATCAGTGGTCATTTCGCCCAACTGCTGGAGAGCCTGACTCACGCTGCGCCGCACACGGCCTTGGGCGAGTTGGCCATGCTGGGCACCTCCGAACGCCTGGCCCTGCTCGGCAGCCCGGTGGCCGTTGCCGCCGTGGCCGAGGAGCCGGTGCACCGGCTGATCGAGCGTCGAGTGGCCGAGGCACCGGAGGCCGTGGCGCTGTTGTTTGCCGGCGAGCACTTGACCTACGGTCAACTCAACGCCAGCGCCAACTCCCTGGCCGAGCGCCTGATGGAGCAGGGTGTAGGCCCGGACGTCCGTGTAGGTGTGGCCTTCCCTCGCAGCCTGGAAGTGATTGTGGCCCTGCTGGCCGTGCTCAAGGCCGGTGGCACCTATGTGCCGCTGGACCCGGATTATCCCGAAGAGCGCCTGAGCTACATGATGGCCGACAGCGGCATGGCGCTGCTCTTGACCCAGCAAGCCGTGTTGCCTCGCCTGCAGTTGCCCCAAGGCTTGCCGACCCTGATGCTCGACAGTCTGGCCGAGGGTTCCAGTCGCAACCCGGCTCCGGTCCTGGACGCCGACAACCTGGCTTATGTCATCTACACCTCGGGTTCCACGGGCCAGCCTAAAGGCGTTGCAGTCAGCCATGGTCCCCTGGCCATGCATTGCCGTGCGACAGCCCTGAGCTATGAAATGACGGCGGCTGATTGTGAGCTGCACTTCCTGTCGTTCGCCTTTGACGGCGCCCATGAGCGCTGGTTGACCACCCTGAGCCAGGGGGGACGCTTGCTGATCCGCGACAACCAGCTGTGGACCGCCCGGCAAACCTATGACGCGATCCGCCAGCATGGCGTGACCATGGCTGGTTTCCCACCGCTGTACCTGCACCAGCTGGCCGAGCTGGCCCAGCAGGATGGCAACCCTCCGCCCGTCAGGCTCTACAGCTTCGGCGGGGATGCCATGCCACGGGCCAGTTTCGAGCTGGTGCGCCAGGCCCTGCGTCCACAGATCATGATCAACGGATACGGCCCGACAGAAAGTGTGGTTACGCCGCTGTTGTGGAAAACCGGCCCTTTGGATACGTGTCCGACGCCTTACGCGCCGATTGGTCGTTGCGAGGGCGATCGTCTGGCTTATGTGCTGGGCAGCGACCTGAATCTGTTGCCGGAGGGCATGCCGGGCGAGTTGTACCTGGGCGGCACGGGTTTGGCTCGTGGCTACCTCGACCGACCGGGGCTGAGTGCCGAGCGTTTTGTCGCCGATCCTTTCAGTAATCGAGGTGCCAGGTTGTATCGCACTGGTGACCTGGTGCGGCGTCTTGCCGACGGTAGTCTGGAGTACCTCGGGCGCCTGGACAGCCAGGTGAAGATTCGCGGCTTCCGCATCGAAATCGGCGAAGTCGAGTCCCGTCTGCAGCAATTGCCGGAGGTCAGCGAGGCCGCGGTCATTGCCCATGAGGGACCCACCGGCCAACAGCTGTCCGCCTACGTGGTTGCGGCCGATGCCGGGCTGCTGCAAGCGCCGATCGAGGAGCAATTGGAGCTGCGTAATCGGCTCAAGCGGCAATTGGCGCAGACGCTGCCCGAGTACATGGTGCCCAGTGGTTTCACCCTGCTGGCGTCCCTGCCGTTTACCCCCAACGGCAAGCTCGACCGCAAGGCTTTGCCGCTTCCCGATCTGGCCCACTCCGGGCGCGCCTATGCGGCACCGCAAAGCGAGTTGCAGCAGCGTATCGCGGCGATCTGGCAGGACGTGCTGAAAGTCGAGCGCGTTGGCCTCGACGACCACTTCTTCGAACTGGGCGGGCACTCGCTGCTCGCCACCCAGGTGACCGCCCGCATGCAGTTGGAGTTTGGCGCGAACCTGCCCTTGGACCTCCTGTTCAAGGCTGACTCGCTGACGAACTACGTCGAGTTGGCTTCCCCTTATTTAAACCTGGGTTCCGCGAGTGACCTCAGCGACCTGAGCGATTTCCTTTCGGAACTGGAGACAATTTGATGCGCAACACAGAACAACTGGCCCTGGTTCAACGCTTTGTCCGCCTGCCATTGGCCCAGCGCAAAGCCTTCCTGGAAAAGCTCGGCAGCAAAGGCATGAGTTTCGTGCAATTGCCGATTCCGGCGGTACAGGACGAGTTCGACACCATCCCTTTGTCCTACGCCCAGCAGCGCCAGTGGTTTCTCTGGAAGTTCGACCCCAGCAGCTCGGCCTACAACATCCCCACCGCCCTGCGCCTGAAGGGCGTACTGGACAGCGAAGCGTTGGAGGCGGCGTTCAATCAACTGATCGCCCGCCATCAGTCCCTGCGCACGACCTTCGTCGAAGAGGGTGAGCAGCCGCAGCAACGCATTGCCCAGCAGCAGCCCCTGCGACTGCAGCACAGTGCCTTGCCGGCTAACCTGCAAGGCGCCGAACACGAGGCCTGGATCAAGGCATTCGTCGAGAGCGAGACGCAACAGCCTTTCGATTTGGCCTCCGGGCCTTTGTTGCGGGTTTGTCTGCTGCAGGTGGCACAGGACGAATACGTGCTGGTGCTCACGGTCCACCACATCGTCGCCGATGGCTGGTCGATGCCGGTGATGGTCGAGGAACTGATCCAGCTTTATGCCGCCCAGCGTGAAGGCCGTCAGGTTGAACTGGCCGTGTTGCCGATCCAGTACGCCGACTACGCCATCTGGCAGCGCAGTTGGATGGAAGCGGGAGAGCGGGAGCGCCAACTGGCCTACTGGACTGCTCAGTTGGGTGACGAACAGCCTGTACTCGAACTGCCGAGCGACCGGCCACGGCCGGCGGTCCAGAGCCTGCGTGGTGCGACCCTTGCGGTGCCCCTGGCCGAACACCTTAGCGCCGGGCTCAAGCAACTGGCCCAGCAGCAAGGCGTGACCCCCTTCATGCTGTTGCTGGCGTCGTTCCAGACCCTGCTGCATCGCTACAGTGGGCAGTCCGATATTCGCGTCGGCGTACCGATCGCCAACCGCAACCGTGTGGAAACCGAGCGCCTGATCGGCTTCTTCGTCAACACCCAGATCCTGCGTGCACGCTTCGATCAGCAGCCGACATTCAGTGCCTTGTTGCAGCAGGTCAAGCAAGCGTCCCTGGACGCCCAGGTCTACCAGGACCTGCCCTTCGACCAACTGGTCGAGGCCCTGCACCCTGAGCGGAGCATGAGCCACAACCCGCTGTTCCAGGTGCTGTTCAACTATCAGCGCGATGCCGGGCGCGGTGCCGCCTCGCAGAACCTGGCGGGCTTGCAGGTCGAAGGCCTGGGCTGGGAAAACAACACGGCGCAGTTCGACCTGACCCTGGATGTGGTGGAAACCGAAGGTGGCTTGAACGCTTCATTGAGCTACGCGACTGATTTGTTCGATGCCACGACGGTCGAGCGGATGGCTGGGCATTGGCTCAACCTGCTGCAAGCAGTGGTTGCAACGCCGGAGCAGCGGGTGGGTGAACTGCCTTTGCTCGACGTGGCAGAGCGTGGCGAGATTCTGCATGACTGGAACCCACAACAGGCCGAATACCCTAGCAACCGTTGCATCCACGAGCGGATCACCGAGCAGGCTGAACGCTCGCCCCAGGCCATTGCCCTGAACTACGGCAGTGAGCACCTGACCTATGAGCAGCTCAACAGCCGAGCCAACCAGTTGGCCCACCGTCTGATCGAGTTGGGTGTGGGGCCGGAAGCCCGTGTGGGCCTGGCCACCGAGCGCTCGCTGGAGATGATTGTCGGCCTGCTGGCGATCCTCAAGGCCGGTGGCGCCTATGTGCCCCTGGACCCGGAGTACCCGGAAGACCGCCTGAACTACATGATGCAGGACAGCGGCATTGCCTTGCTGTTGACCCAATCGCACTTGCAGGAACGCTTGCCGGTTTTCGCAGGCCAGACCCTGTTGCTCGGCCAGGACCTGTCCGCCTACAGCACGGCCAACCCGGCGGTGCAGGTGGATCCGGCCAACCTGGCGTACATCATCTACACCTCTGGCTCCACCGGCATGCCGAAGGGCACGTTGTTGCCGCACCACAACGTCATGCGCCTGTTCCAGGCCACCGAGCACTGGTTCCATTTCGATGAAAAAGACGTCTGGACGATGTTCCACTCCTACGCCTTCGACTTCTCGGTGTGGGAGATCTTCGGTGCACTGATGTACGGCGGTCGCCTGGTGGTCGTGCCGTACCTGGTCAGCCGCTCTCCGGAAGATTTCTACCAGTTG
>NZ_JALQCX010000026.1:0-181471 GCF_023241665.1 Pseudomonas morbosilactucae
AAGCCATGAAGTGAATGGCGAAGAGGTGCTGGTGCCGGTGCTGTACCTGGCCCACGCCAACAAACGCCTGGCGCCCAACGGCTCCCTGATCGCGGGCAACGATATCAGCCTGATTGCCGGCAAGGATCTGACCAACGTCGGCACCCTGCGCGCGGCCAATGACCTGTTGGCGGTGGCGGGGGAGAGCCTGGTCAATAGTGGGTTGGTGGAGGCGGGCAATCGCCTGAATCTGACAGCAGGCAAGGATCTACTGAACAAGGCCGGTGGTGTTATCGCTGGGCGCGATGTGGCCTTGACGGCAGCGGAAGGGGATGTGGTTAACGAACGCACTTTGACCTCGCACCAAAGCAACAAGGGGCCCCACGCGCAGCAGCGGGATTTTGTCGACAGTGCTGCACGGGTTGAGGCCGCGAATAACCTCACTATCAACGCGGGGCGCGATTTCAATAACAGCGCGGGAATCCTAAAGAGCGCCGCTGATACCCGCATCACCGCTGGCCGCGATGTCAGCTTGACGGCTGTGGAGCAAGTGGTCGGCAATCAACTGAACGCCAATTACCGTGACAAAAGTGTCACCCAGCATGGTTCGACGCTTGAGGCGGGTCGCGACCTATCCATCAGTTCTGGTCGCGATATCACGGCAATTGCCAGCCAGATTGAGGCCAAGCGTGATGTGTCGATGTTGGCCAAAGAAAACCTGACATTGGCTTCTGCTGCAAATGAGCGGCATTGGCTCAGCCAGACCGGGAGCTTCAAGGGGCAGGAGGATCATGCTCAGCAGGTGGCCACCACCTTGGTTGCCGGCGGTAATGTGGCGCTCAAGGCCGGTGAGGATCTTCAACTGACGGCCAGCCGAGTGACGGCGGGGGATGAGGCGTATCTCTATGCGGGCGGTGACGTGAATCTCAGCGCCGCGCAAAACAGTGACTACAGCTATTACCGCAAGACCAAGACCAGCAGCTCCGGGCTGTCCAGCAGCCAGAAAACACGGATCGACAGCAGCAGCTCCACCACCCAGCAAAGCTCCTCCGTCAGTGGCGATACGGTGGTCATACGCGCCGGCCAGGACATTGGCGTGACAGCTAGCGATATTGTCTCCACCCATTCCACGAGCATGGTAGCGGGGCGCAATATCGAGATCGACAACGCCATCGAAACCAGCGAAGAAAGCCATTCGACATCGAAGAAAAAGTCCGGCTTGTTGAGCAGTGGTGGGATTGGTTTCACCCTGGGCTCTACCAGTGCTCAGAACACGTCTTCCAGCACCACCGAAAACGCCAAGGCCAGCACCATTGGCAGCGTGCTCGGCAACGTCGATATCCAGGCGGGCAAGGACCTGACCCTTAAAGGTTCCGACGTCATCGCGGGCAAGGACATCAGCCTTGTCGGGCAGAACGTCAGCATCCTCGCGGCGGAAAATCACAATAAGAGCGAGCAAACTTCCAAAACCAAGACCAGTGGCCTGACCTTGGCATTGTCTGGAACCGTCGGCAGTGCCGTCGACGCCGCGTACCAGACCACCAAGCAAGCCAAGGAGGAAGACGATAGCCGTCTCTCTGCCCTGCAAGGTATCAAGGCTGGCCTGACGGGTGTCCAGGCTTGGCAAGCGGTCCAACAGGGCGGCGGAATGACCGGCGATAACATTGGCCAGTTCGTCGGTATCAGCATTTCCCTGGGCTCGCAGCAGTCCAGCTCGAAGCAGACTCAAGAGCAGGCGGTCAGTCAGGGCAATAGCCTGACCAGTGGCAACAACCTCTCCATTGTGGCTGCCGGTAGAGGTACCGCTGGGGCGGATGGCGACATCCGCGTGCAAGGTAGCCAACTCAAGGCAGGCAATAACGTACTGCTCGCCGCTGAGCGTGACATCCAGCTTGAGGCCGCAGCCAACCGGCAAAAGCTTGATGGCAAGAACAACAGCAGCGGCGGTGCCATTGGCGTCAGTTTGGGCGTCGGCCCCAATGGCGCAGGCCTGAGTATCTTCGCCAACGGTAACAAGGGCGTGGGCAAGGAAAAGGGCACCGGCACCACCTGGACCGAGACCACCCTGGACGCCGGTAACCAAGCGAGCCTGATCAGTGGGCGGGACGCTGCGCTCAAGGGCGCGCAGGTCAATGCCGACAAGATCACGGCCAAAGTCGGGCGCGACCTCACGCTGCAAAGCCTGCAGGATACCGACGACTACAAGTCCAAGCAGAGCAATGTCAGCGGCGGTGCCAGCTTCACGTTCGGCACGATGACGGGCAGCGCTTCGGTCAGCGTCAGCCAGAGCAAGATCGACTCCAAGTACCAGAGCGTGCAGGAACAAACCGGGTTGTTCGCCGGCAAGGGCGGCTATCAGGTTGAAGTGGGCAAGCACACCCAGCTTGATGGCAGCGTCATCGCCAGTACCGCAGAAACCGACAAAAACCGCCTGAGCACCGGCACCCTGGGCTGGAGCGATCTCAAGAACGAGGCCGAATACAAAAGCCAGATGCAGAGCGCCAGCGTCAGCAGCGGCAACGGCGGTGCTGATGGCTTCACCAGCAACATGCCCAGCGGCATGTTGATCGCCTACAACCTCGGCGGCAGCGCCAGCGGTACCACCTCATCGGCAATCTCCAACGGCGCCCTGGAGATTCGTGACCCAGGCCAGCAGAAGCAGGATGTCGCCACCCTGAGCCGCGACGTCGAACATGCCAATGGCAACATCAGCCCGATCTTCGACAAGGAGAAGGAGCAGAAGCGCCTGCGGGAGGTGCAGCTTATCGGCGAGATCGGCACCCAAGTGACGGACATTGTTCGGACCGATGGGCAGTTGAAGGCCGATCAAGAAGCGAGCAAGGAACTTGAAAAGAAAGGTATTCATCGGCCTGGAAGCAATGCCAGCAAAGAGGAGGTGGAGAACTACCAGAAGCAGCTGATAGCCACTGATGCCTACAAGCAGGTTATGGGCAAGTACGGTACGGGTGGTGATTACCAGCGAGTAGCACAGGCCGTCACCGCTGCCTTGCAAGGATTGGCTGGCGGGGATATCGGCTCTGCTCTGGCTGGAGCCTCGGCACCCTACCTGGCGCAGTTGATCAAGAAAACCACGGGTGACAATCCTGCCCTCAACACGATGGCTCATGCGGTGCTGGGCGCTGCTGTTGCCCAGGCCCAAGGCAACTCGGCGATTGCAGGCGCAGTGGGAGCAGCCGGAGGTGAGCTGGCTGCTCGATTGATCTCCCAGCAGTTGTATGGCACCAGCGATACAAACACCCTCAGCGAAGAGCAAAAACAGACGGTGTCAGCGCTAGCGACGTTGGCGGCCGGACTTGCAGGGGGAATTGCGAAAGGTGATAGCACGGGTGCAATTGCGGGGGCTGGGTCTGGAAAGAATGCTGCGGAAAATAATTATTTAGGAGTTGGGGTCAATATTTTTGGCCATCAATTGGGTAAGGACCAAGTAACGGCGTTTGGCAACGAACTCAAAGCATCCTGTGGTGATTCCGGTGGGTTGCAAGCCTGTCTGAAAACTTACGAAACATGGAAAGAAACCTCCTACCGGCAGGGCGGGCTGGAGACAAAAGAGGATCAGGCAGGGTGGGAAGAGTTCGTACAGGCAGTTTACACAGAGAAAGTGTTGCCTCTATGTAAAGGAAATTCTGATTGTGAGCGCAATGTTGCCACCCATATGGCTGTCACGACGGTGACGTATGCGGGCGATAGCGTAGGTATAGGTCAGGCAGTGGGGGAGGCCACCCGGGCAGTCAATTTGACTAGTGGAAACTGGGTTCGTCTTGGGCTTCAAGCTGTAGAAGATGCGAGCTTCCTGACTACGCTTAGTAATATGCTCGGAATAGTCGTGAAGGGTGGACGTGCTGATAGTTTATCGACCTCAGAGAAGATTTTAGGTGGTGCGGGTGGTAACTGGAAAGTTATAGATGAGGTAGTGGATTCTTCTGTAGTGAAGCAAGTGAATAGTCTTAGTTGCGGGCAGGCCTGTGTTGAGATGATGCTTGGGGATCGCAAGATTAATGCTTCTCAAAGTGTTATTTCAAAACTTGCGGGTGACGGAGCAACTTATGAGACGCAGTTAGCCTCCGTGCTGAACAAGCTAGACTCTTCTGGGTCTCGCAAGTGGATTGGATCTGGTGTTGATGCGGACGATATTGGGACTTTTTATGGGCTGAGCTCAACAGGGGCATGGGCTGCTCAGCTTTGGGAAAGAGGTAGTAAAATTGGGCATTGGATTGTAGTCGATGGCTTGGATAGCAGCGGACGTGTGATGATTCGTGATCCATGGCAAGGGACAAGCTACAAAATGGATATGAAAGAATTTAAAAGTGCATGGAACGGTTATTCAATCTGGGGGCAGTAGTTTATGAGGTTAATTGTTGTGGGTTGTGCAGCGAAAAGCAAAGGAGTGTATTTGTTTTCTTTAGAGTATGGTGGGCAGCTTTTTTTAGAAGAGGTAAAAGTGTGCCAGGGTGTCGTACTATATGTTGAGTATGGATTAAAGCTTCAGGTTATACTGCATAAAAGTGCGGAAAGTGTGAAGGTCATGCATCGTTTGGTGTTTGAAGTTTATCGGGGGGAATACGTGGTTTTTCCTTTTTATGTTGGTGATTTTTAGTTGTGCAAGATTCTAATGTATTTAGATCGCTATAGGGTAATTACGTAGTCGATATCAAGAGTACGGCGGAATATAGAAGCTAGATGCCGAGCGCCAGCGTCAGCAGTGGCAACGGCGGTACCGACGGCTTCACCAGCGACATGCCCAGCGGTATGTTGATCGCCTACAACCACGGGGGCAGTCCAAACATAGGCTGGAGATGTCTATGGGGGCGGGGGCAGTCCAATGAGTGATCCGCCGCACCATTTTGTGTTCCTTCGGATCACTTTCTGTAGCTTTGCGTAGCACCCTCCACAGCATCCATTCATAACGCCGAAAACAGCTTCATCCTCATCCCCTTGATTCCCAAACATTTCCCGATTTCCCTGCCATCGGCTTCAGTCCCGTGGCACACTTCCTGCTGTTTATTCCGTTGTTACATACCGTATTCCGGTATAGCGGAATAAATACCCTCCTTGGAGTGCTTGTCATGCATCGCGGACCTTCCTTGTTTAAAGCGTGTGTTTTTCTCGTGGCGGCTGTGGCGTCGGTTTCGGCTGTGGGGGTCGCTCAGGCGGCGGACGGCAAGCTGGACGCTGTGCTCAAGCGTGGGCATTTGATTGTGGGCACGGGCAGTACCAATGCGCCGTGGCATTTCCAGGGAGCGGACGGGAAGTTGCAGGGGTTCGATATCGATATCGGGCGGATGGTGGCCAAGGGGTTGTTCAACGACCCGAGCAAGGTGGAGTTTGTGGTGCAGTCCTCCGATGCGCGGATTCCCAATTTGCTGACGGACAAGGTCGATATGAGCTGCCAGTTCATTACGGTCACCGCCAGTCGGGCGCAGCAGGTGGCGTTTACCTTGCCGTATTACCGCGAGGGGGTTGGTCTGCTGTTGCCGGCCAACAGCAAGTACAAGGAGATCGATGACCTCAAGGCCGGCGGCGATGGGGTGACGGTGGCGGTGTTGCAGAACGTGTATGCCGAGGAGTTGGTGCATCAGGCGCTGCCCAAGGCCAAGGTCGATCAGTACGACAGTGTCGACTTGATGTATCAGGCGGTGAATTCGGGCCGGGCCGATGCGGCGGCCACCGATCAGTCGTCGGTGAAGTATTTGATGGTGCAGAACCCGGGACGCTATCGCAGCCCGGCCTATGCCTGGAGCCCGCAAACCTATGCCTGTGCGGTCAAGCGTGGGGATCAGGATTGGTTGAATTTCGTCAATACCACACTGCATGAAGCAATGACCGGGGTGGAGTTCCCGACGTACGCCGCGTCGTTCAAACAGTGGTTCGGGGTGGACCTGCCGACGCCAGAAATCGGTTTCCCCGTCGAATTCAAGTGACCTGATGAGAGTGGGGCGCCCCTCGAAAGCGCCCCGCTCAAGGTATTGCTGACCATGAACTATCAGTTGAACTTTGCCGCCGTGTGGCGCGATTTCGACACCTTGCTGGCGGGGCTCGGGTTGGGCCTGCAGTTGGCGCTGGTGTCGATCGCCATCGGTTGTGTGATCGGCCTGATGATGGCCTTTGCCTTGCTGAGCAAGCATCAGGCGCTGCGGGTGCTGGCGTCGGTGTATGTGACGGTGATCCGCAATACGCCGATCTTGGTGCTGATTCTGTTGATCTACTTTGCCTTGCCAAGCCTGGGCATTCGCCTGGACAAGATCCCGTCGTTCATCGTCACCCTGTCGTTGTACGCCGGGGCTTATCTGACCGAGGTGTTCCGTGCCGGTTTGCTGAGCATTCCCAAGGGTCTGCGCGAAGCGGGGCTGGCGATCGGTCTGGGTGAGTGGCAGGTGCGAGCCTACGTGACGGTGCCGGTGATGCTGCGCAATGTGTTGCCGGCACTGTCCAATAACTTCATTTCGCTGTTCAAAGACACTTCCCTGGCCGCCGCGATCGCTGTGCCGGAGCTGACCTACTACGCCCGCAAGATCAACGTCGAGAGCTACCGGGTGATTGAAACCTGGATGGTCACGACAGCGCTTTATGTGGCTGCGTGTTTCCTCATTGCCCTGCTGTTGCGTCAACTCGAGCAGCGTCTGGCGATTC
This sequence comes from Pseudomonas morbosilactucae, assembly GCF_023241665.1. NCBI lineage: Bacteria > Pseudomonadati > Pseudomonadota > Gammaproteobacteria > Pseudomonadales > Pseudomonadaceae > Pseudomonas > Pseudomonas morbosilactucae. The sequence continues at coordinate 6,628 of NZ_JALQCX010000026.1, forward strand.
GCCGCTAGGAGGCCCCCATGTACGAATCACCCAGTTGGTTGCATGAGTTGTGGGTTGCGCGCGAGGTGCTGTGGGCGGGCTTTCAGACCAGCGTGGCCTGTTCGGCCCTGGCGATTCTGTTCGGGACCTTGATCGGTATTGTTGCCGGGTTGGTGCTGACTTACGGCACGTGGTGGATGCGCCTGCCGTTTCGCCTGTATGTCGACCTGATCCGCGGTACGCCGGTGTTTGTACTGGTGCTGGCGTGCTTCTACATGGCACCGGCCCTGGGCTGGCAGATCAGCGCTTTCCAGGCCGGTGCCCTGGGGCTGACGTTGTTTTGCGGCTCCCACGTGGCCGAGATTGTGCGCGGTGCCTTGCAGGCCATTCCCCGGGGGCAGATGGAGGCCAGCCAGGCCATTGGCCTGACGTTCTTCCAGGCCCTGGGTTATGTGCTGCTGCCCCAGGCGCTGCGGCAGATCCTGCCGACCTGGGTCAATTCGTCCACCGAGATCGTCAAGGCCTCCACTCTGCTGTCGGTGATCGGCGTTGCCGAGTTGCTGCTCAGTACCCAGCAGATCATCGCTCGCACCTTCATGACCCTGGAGTTTTACCTGTTCGCCGGTTTGCTCTTTTTCATCATCAACTACGCCATCGAATTACTCGGCCGGCACATTGAAAAGCGGGTGGCCTTGCCATGACTCAAACTCAAGTTTCCACGCCCACAGCCAACGCAGCGTTGCTGAGCATTCGCAACCTGCACAAGCAATACGGCCCGCTGGAGGTGCTCAAGGGCGTCGACCTGGAGATGCAGCGCGGCAATGTGGTGACGCTGATCGGTTCCAGTGGCTCGGGCAAGACCACGCTGCTGCGCTGCGTGAACATGCTCGAGGAGTTCCAGGGCGGGCAGATCCTCCTCGACGGGGAATCCATCGGTTATCACGAGCACGGCGGCAAGCGCCTGCGCCACCCCGAGAAGGTGATTGCCCAGCATCGCGCAATGACCGGCATGGCCTTCCAGCAGTTCAACCTGTTTCCCCATCTCACGGCATTGCAGAACGTCACCCTGGGCCTGCTCAAGGTCAAGAAACTGGGCAAGGACGAGGCCGTGGCCCTGGCGGAAAAATGGCTGGAGCGGGTCGGCCTGCTGGAGCGGCGCCATCACTTTCCCGGGCAGTTGTCCGGCGGCCAGCAGCAGCGGGTGGCGATTGCCCGGGCAATTGCCATGAACCCGAGTTTGATGCTGTTCGATGAAGTGACCTCAGCCCTGGACCCGGAGTTGGTGGGCGAAGTGCTGAGCGTGATCAAGGGCCTGGCCGAAGACGGCATGACCATGTTGCTGGTGACTCACGAAATGCGCTTCGCCTTCGAGGTCTCGGACAAGATTGTGTTTATGAACCAGGGCCGGATCGAAGAGCAGGGGCCGCCCAAGGACCTGTTCGAGCGCCCGCAATCGCCGCGTTTGGCGGAGTTCCTCAAGAACACCCGGTTTTGATTTTTTTACGGCCACTTTTGCATCAGGAGAAACACCTATGAGCATTATTCGTTACGGCACCGGCAGCACCGCAGGAGGCGGTCAGCCACGGCCATTCGCCCGCGCCGTAGAGGCCGATGGCTGGTTGCATGTGTCCGGCCAGGTGCCGGCGGTGGATGGGGAGATCATCGTTGGCGGGATCGTCGAGCAGACGCGCCAGACCTTGAACAACCTGGTGGCGATCCTCGAAGAGGCCGGCTACGGCCTGGAAGATGTAGTGCGCGTTGGCGTGTGGCTGGAAGACCCACGGGATTTCTGGAGCTTCAACAAAGTATTCGGCGAGTATTTCACCCCGGGACACGCGCCGGCCCGGGCCTGTGTGCAGGCCAGCATGATGGTGGACTGCAAGGTCGAGATTGATTGCGTTGCCTACAAGAAGAAGCCCTAATGCCCGCCTGTAGGAGCTGGCTTGCCAGCGAAGGCGGCCGTAAGAGCGATGCATGACGCGGGGGCTTTTCGCTGGCAAGCCAGCCCCTACGGGTCGATACAGGCGTCGCTATTGTGTAGGGAGGATTAGGTAAATGACTGAAGACAACATCAAGCGTCGGGCCAAGGGGTTGGATCGGGCGTTCGATATTCTCGATTTCCTCAAGGAGATTGGCCAGCCGCTGCGCCCCAACGATATTGCCAGCGGCATCGGCAGCCCCAAGTCCACGGTCTACGAGTTGGTGGCGTCGTTGCTGGAGCGGCGGATTCTGGAACCGGTGGGCAAGGACGGTCACGTTTACCTCGGCCGTCAGCTGTATTTTCTCGGCCAGGCCCACTTGCGCCATTTCGATCTCAGCCGCGAGGCCGACCATGCCTTGCAGGACATCGTCAGCCAGACCCATGAAACCGCGCAGATGTGCCTGCTTAACGGGCGCAAATACACGGTGGCGCTGATGAAGGAGGGCGAGCGGCATTTTCGTATTTCCTCGGACATCGGCGAGAACGCGCCGATTCCCTGGACCGCTTCCGGGCGCTTGCTGCTGGGGCATTTGAGCGACGAGCAGATTGTCGAGCTGATCGACCCGCAGGACTTCACCTTGCCCGATGGCCAGCGCCTGCCCCTGGAGACCTTTCTCAAGGAGATTCGCCAGGCCAGCGTCGACGGTTTTTTTTTCCTTCGACAGTGTCGCCGACACCTTTACCCATTGCTTCGCGGCCCCGGTCCGGGATGAGCGCGGAGTGTGCATTTGCACCCTGTGTATCGTCGCGCCCCGGGCCGATGCGCATAAAAACTACAACGACTACCGCCAGGTGCTGATCACCAGCGCGAACAACCTGGCGCGGCGTATCAACGACTAGCGACGGCCCACGGCGGCCTCGCAGATAAGGAGTGTGCACATGACTTCTGCCTTGACCAACGCTGCGGTGGAGAAGGGCGCAGCCCAGCCCGGCGCCCACCTGTTGCGCGATGTCAGCCTGCCGGCCCTGGTGCTGCACCGTGAGGCACTGGAGCACAACATTCGCTGGATGCAGGCCTTTGTCAGCAACAGCGGCGCCGAGCTGGCGCCCCACGGCAAGACCAGCATGACCCCGGCGCTGTTTCATCGGCAGTTGGAGGCGGGCGCCTGGGGCATCACCCTGGCCACCGCCGTGCAGACGCGTGCCGCCTATGCCCATGGCGTACGCCGGGTGCTGATGGCCAACCAACTGGTGGGCACGCCGAACATGGCACTGATTGCCGAGCTGCTGGCGGACGAGCATTTCGATTTCTACTGCATGGTCGATCACCCGGACAACGTCGCCGACCTTGGCGCTTTCTTCGCCTCCCGTGGTGTACGGCTGAAGGTGATGATCGAGTACGGCGTAGTCGGCGGCCGTTGCGGTTGCCGCAGTGAGCAGGAGGTGCTGGAACTGGCCAGGGCCATCCAGGCGCAACCGGCCCTGGCCCTGTGCGGTATCGAAGGTTACGAAGGGGTGATTCACGGCGACCAGGCCATCAGCGGCATTCGTGCCTTCGCCGCCTCCCTGGTGCGCCTGGCGGTGGACCTGCAGGACGATGGGCTGTTCGCTATCGACCAGCCGATCATCACCGCTTCAGGTTCTGCCTGGTATGACCTGATTGCCGAATCCTTCGAGGCGCAGAACGCGCAAGGGCGTTTCCTGAGCGTGTTGCGGCCGGGCAGTTACGTGGCCCATGACCACGGTATCTACAAGGATGCTCAGTGCTGTGTGCTGGATCGGCGCAGCGACCTGCACGAGGGGTTGCGTCCGGCCCTGGAGGTCTGGGCCCATGTGCAGTCGTTGCCGGAACCAGGCTTGGCGGTGATCGCCCTGGGCAAGCGCGACGTGGCTTATGACGCCGGTTTGCCGCTGCCACTGCGCCGCTATCGTGTTGGCGGCGACGTCAGCGCTGACGCTGGCGCCGGGGATGATATGAGCGCGTGCAAGGTGACCGCCGTGATGGATCAGCATGCATTTTTGACCATGGCGCCCGGGGTGGAATTACGGGTTGGCGACATCATGTCCTTCGGGACCTCGCACCCGTGCCTGACCTTCGATAAGTGGCGGGTGGGGCTGTTGGTGGATGAGCACCTGCAGGTGATCGAGAGCCTGGAAACCTGCTTCTGACCAGGAGGGGTGTGCGCTGAGGAGGAGACCGAGAAGATGAACCGCAAGCAACGCATCGCTGCCATCGGCGAATGCATGATCGAACTGCAACAACGCGCCGACGGCAGCCTGCAACAGAGCTTTGGCGGCGACACCCTGAATACCGCGGTGTACTTGGCCCGTGAACTGGGGGCGGGCGCGCACGTCGACTATGTCACCGCCCTGGGCGACGACCGTTTCAGCGACGCCATGTGCCACAGCTGGGCCGAGGAAGGCCTCGGCCTGGGGCTGGTGCAGCGTCTGCCAGGTCGTTTGCCGGGCCTGTATTGCATCCAGACCGATGCCCAGGGCGAGCGGCGTTTTCTTTATTGGCGTAACGAAGCGGCGGTGCGTGATTGCTTCACCACGCCGGCGGCCGAGCCGATTCTGGCAGCGCTGGTGGATTACGCCGTGCTGTATTTCAGTGGCATCACCCTGGCCGTGCTGGGCGAGCAGGGTCGCAAGAGGTTGATCGACACCTTGAGCGAAGCACGCCGGCGCGGCGCGCAGATCGTCTTCGACAACAACTACCGGCCACGGCTGTGGGCCTCGGTTGAACAGGCGCAAGGGGCTTATCGCGAGGTGTTGGCCTATGTCGACCTGGCGTTGCTGACGGTGGACGACGAGCAGGCGCTGTTCGGGTTCGTCGATGCCGATGAGGTGTTGCGTGCCTACCCGAACATCCCGGAAGTGGTGCTCAAACGCGGCGCCGAGCCGTGCCTGGTTCGGTGTGCCGGGGCGGTGTCCGAGGTGCCTGCACTGCGCGTGGACAAGGTCGTGGACACCACGGCAGCGGGGGATTCGTTCAGTGCGGCGTACCTGGCCAGGCGTTTGCTGGGGGGCAGCCCGGTGCAAGCGGCAGAGGCCGGACACCGCCTGGCGAGCCAGGTCATCCAGCACCCCGGCGCCCTGATTCCCCGAGCCTGACGCGTAGGGGGACGGTGGGGGTCAGTCGCGGTAGAAGACTTGCACCAAGTGGTAGCCGAATTTGCTTTTGATTGGCCCGTGCACGGTGCGCAGGGGCTTTTTGAAGATGACCTGGTCGATGGCACCGACCATTTGCCCCGGCCGGACTTCGCCCAGGTCGCCGCCGCGTTTGCCGGAAGGGCAGGTGGAGTATTTCTTGGCCAGGACGTCGAAGGCTTCGCCTTTGGCGATGCGCTGCTTGAGCTGTTCGGCCTCTTCGGCGGTTTTCACCAGGATGTGGCGGGCTTGGGCTTTCATGGGGCAGTTACCTTGGAGCGGTGCGGACGGCGGCCGCGGATTATGCCTGAATTCAAGGGGACGGGCTGATCATCTGGCGGATCTTCTGGGCCAGGGCTTCGATGGAAAACGGCTTGGCCATCAGGTCCATGCCTTCTTCGAGAAAGCCCTGGCGCTCGGCGGCTTTTTCCGCGTAGCCGGTCATGAACAGCACCTTGAGGTCGGGCCGTTGCTGGCGGGCGATTTCGGCCAATTGTCGACCGTTCATACCCGGCAAGCCGACGTCGGTCACCAGCAGGTCGACCCGCAGTTCCGACTCAAGCAAGGGCAGGGCGCTGCGGGCGTCTTCGGCTTCATGGGCCTGGTAGCCCAATTCGTTGAGCACATTGACCACCAGCATGCGCACCGCCGGGTCGTCCTCGACCACCACCACCGATTCGCCGGCAATGGCGCACGGGGCTTCGCTGCTGATCGGCGCGGCCGCGGGTTCGGGCTTGGCGTACAGGCGCGGCAGGTACAGGCGCACGCTGGTGCCCTGGCCCGGTTCGCTGGTGATGCTGACGTGGCCGCCGGACTGTTGGGCGAAGCCATAGATCATCGATAACCCCAGGCCCGTGCCCTGGCCGATGGGTTTGGTGGTGAAGAACGGGTCGAACGCCTTGGCCAGGATGCGTGGGCTCATGCCGGCGCCGTTGTCGCTGACGCCGAGCATCACGTAGTCCCCGGCCTTGACCGGTTCCAATGTGCTGATGTCGCTGCCATCGAGGTAGCTGTTGGCGGTTTCGATCAGCAGTTGGCCGCCATTGGGCATGGCGTCGCGGGCGTTGATCACCAGGTTGAGCAGGGCGTTTTCCAGTTGGCTGGCATCGGTGTTGACCGGCCACACCCCCTCGCCCAATTGCAGTTGCAGTTCGATGTGTTCGCCCTTGGTGTGGTTGAACAGTTCCTGCAGCGACAGCACCAACTGGTTGGGCTCCAACGGCTGACGGTCCAGGGACTGGCGACGGGAGAAGGCCAGCAGGCGATGGGTCAGGGCGGCCGCACGTTTGGCCGAAGACACCGCGGCCTCGGTGAAACGCCCGATCTCGGCGCTGCGGCCGTTGTCGATGTAGCGCTGCATCAGGTCCAGGCTGCCGATGATGCCGGTGAGCATATTGTTGAAGTCATGGGCGATGCCGCCGGTGAGCTGGCCCACGGCTTCCATCTTCTGCGCGTGGCGCAGGGCGTCCTCGGCGCGCTCGCGTTCGAACATCTCGTTTTGCAAGCGCTGGTTGGCGGTGGCCAGGGCTTCGGTGCGCTGGTTGACCCGCTCTTCCAGGGTTTCATTGAGGTTGCGCAGGGCCTCTTCGGTTTCCTTGCGCTCGGTTTCATCGCTGACAAAGATGTAGAAACCGTTGATCGCACCATCGCCGCCATGGCGTGGCAGGTACTTCATCAGGGCATGGCGCGGGCGGCCGTCGCGGTGCGGCGAGTTGGTCTCGAAGCTGCACGGCTTGCCGGCCAGCGCCGCTTCGATCTTGTCGATGCGGGTGGCGTAGACCTCGTCGCCGAGCACTTCGCGAATGGTCTTGCCGTACATCTCTTGCGGGGTCAGGCCGTACCACTCGAGGTAGGCGCTGTTGTTCAGGCGAAAGCGCTGCTCGCGGTCGACATAGCCGATCAGCACCGGCATGGCGTTGATGATTAGTTGCAGTTCGGTCTGGCTCTGGCGCAGGGCCTGTTCCATTTCCTTGCGTTCGGTGAGGTCCAGGGCGGCGCCGAGGAAGCGCATCGCCGGCCGTGATGGTCCTTGTAGCAGCGGCCTCGGGCGAACACCCAGCGGATGTGCCCGTCCGCCAGTTGCAGACGGTATTCCTCGGCGTATTCGGTGCCGTGAGTGATGCAGTGCTTGATACTGCGGGCCACCATGCCGCGGTCTTCCGGGTGCACGCCCTTGAGGTATTCGCTAATGGGCAGTTGCCCGGCTTGTTGCGGGTCGACGCTGTGCAGTTGGGCGAAGTGGCTGTCGGCGATAAAGCGGTCTTCGCCGATGTCCCAGTCCCAGGTGCCCACGGCGTCGGTGGCGGCCAGGGCCAGTTGCAGGCGCTCTTCGGTTTCGTGCTGGGCGCGCAGGCTGTCGTCGGAGCGCTGCTTTAGCTCCAAGGCGATACGCCGACGCTCGTTGGTTTCGATGGCGGTGATCAGCACCCCGGCCACGGCACCGCGTTCATCGCGGATCGGGCTGTAGGTCAGGTCCAGCCAGACGTCGGCTTCACCGTCGTGGCGTTGCAGGGTGAAACGCTGTTCGCTGAAGCTGCGCACCTGGCCTTGCAGCACCGCCTGGTAGATGGGCGCGGTGAAGTCTTCCAGCTCCGGCCAGACCCGGTGTGTCGGCTGGCCAAAGGCCCAAGGGTGCTTGGGGCCGCTGAGCAGGGCGAAGCCGTCGTTGTAGATTTGCGCCAGTTGCGGCCCCCAGAGCAAAAGCATGGGCATGGGCGAGTGGATCACGATGTCCACGGCGGTGCGCAGGCTCTGCGGCCATTGGGCCGAGTCGCCCAGGGACGTGGTGGACCAGTCCAGACGGGCGATCAGGGTTTCGGCCGCGCTGGCTGAAGAGGGGGCATTCATAGTGCTGAGTCCTGGGGTGGCGCTGTTGCTGGGTCGGTCGGGTGAAGCTTTTTAGACGGACACGGTCAGATAAATCTGGCCGAGCAGATGAGCAGTCTAGAGGGCTTGGGGCGATGTGGCGAGTTCAGAGCGGGCACGTTGGCTGTGGCCCGGGTGAGTGGGCGGCCAGGGCTGGAATAGCCTGGCCGCCGCATCTTGCGGGTCAGTCGCGCAGTTCCGCGCGGTCACGAAACTGCTCCAGCGCCTCGGGGTTGGCCAGGGCGTCGGTGTTTTTTACCGGCAGGCCGTGCACCACGTTGCGCACCGCCAGTTCGACGATCTTGCCGCTGATGGTGCGGGGAATGTCCGTCACTGCGAGGATTTTCGCCGGCACATGGCGCGGCGTGGTGTTGGCGCGGATCACGTGGCGTATGCGTTCCTGCAGCGCCTCATCCAGCTGCCGACCGTCTTGCAGCCGGACAAAGAGCACCACCCGCACATCGCTGTCCCAGTGTTGGCCGATGGCCAGGCTGTCCAGGACCTCATCGAGTTTTTCCACCTGACGATAGATTTCCGCAGTGCCGATACGCACGCCGCCGGGGTTGAGCACGGCGTCGGAGCGCCCGTGGATCAGCCAGCCACCTTCGACCCGTTGTTCGGCGTAGTCGCCCTGGGCCCAGACCCCGGGGAACTGGCTGAAATAGGCGGTGCGCAGTTTTTCCCCGTCCGGGTCGTGCCACAGGCCGATGGGCATGGCCGGAAAGTGCCGGGTGCAGACCAGCTCACCTTTTTCATCGATCACAGGCCGCCCGGCGTCGTTCCAGACCTCGATGGCCATGCCCAGGCTCTTGCCTTGCATCTGCCCGCGACGCACTGGCTGCACCGGGTTGCCGATGACAAAGCAGGAGACGATATCGGTGCCGCCGGACATCGAGGCCAGGCACAGGTCGCTCTTGAATGCGCGGTACACGTAGTCGTAGCTTTGCGGCGCCAGGGGCGAGCCGGTGCAGAGCAGGGTCTTCAGGCTGTCCAGGCGGTGGCTCTGGCGCGGCTCAATGCCGGCTTTTTCCAGGGCGGCGAGGTATTTGGGGCTGGTGCCGAAGACGTTGATGCCCTCGGCGTCGATCAGGTCCAGCAGGTGCTCGGGCCCTGGGTGGAACGGTGAGCCGTCATAGAGCACCAGGCTGGCGCCCACGGCCAGGGCCGAGACCAGCCAGTTCCACATCATCCAGCCGCAGGTGGTGTAGTAGAACAGCCGTTCGCCGGGTCCCAGATTGCTGTGCAGGCCGTGTTCCTTGAGGTGTTGCAGGAGTACGCCGCCGGTGCTGTGGACGATGCACTTCGGGATGCCGGTGGTGCCGCTGGAATAGAGGATGTACAGCGGGTGGGCAAAGGGTACGGCGACGAAGGTCGGGTCGCCGCCCGGGGTGTAGAAGTGCTGCCACAGGGTGACATTGGCGGGTGTCTTGAAGTCCTCGGCCCGGGCTTCGGGGCGGGCGTAGGGCACGATGACCAGCTGTTCCAGGGACGGCAGGCGTTCGAGGATTTCGTTGACCTTGGTGGTCTGGTCGATGTCTTTGCCGGCGTAGCGGTAGCCGGCACAGGTGATCAGCACCTTGGGTTCGATCTGACCGAAGCGGTCGATCACCCCTTGGGTGCCGAAGTCGGGCGAGGAGCACGACCAGATCGCCCCCAGGCTGGTGGTTGCGAGCATGGCCACCAGGGTTTGCCAGGTGTTGGGCATGCACGCCGCCACCCGGTCGCCCAGGCCAACGCCGGCGGCCTGCAGGCTGCGTTGCAGGCCAGCCACCTGGGCCGCCAGTTCGGCGTAGGTCAGTTGTTCGCGCTGGCCGTTCTCGTTGATCGCCACCACCGCCACTGCGGTGTCACGGCGCTTGAGCAGGTGCTCGGCAAAGTTCAGGGTCGCGCCGGGAAACCATTGCGCGCTGGGCATCTGCAGACCTTCGCGCAGCACGCCTTCAGCCGCCTGGTGAAAGCTGACCTCAAAGAAGTCGACGATCGCCTGCCAGAAGCTTTCCCGCTGGTCGATGCTCCACTGATGCAGCGCGGGGTAGTCGGCCAACTGCAAGTCATGACGCTGATTGATAAACCGCCGAAAGGCGTCCATCCGGGTACGGCTGATGTGCTCGGCGCTGGGTTGCCAGAGTATGTCGGACATAAAGGCCTCTTATTATCTGATCGGCAAGCACGCTCTGCTTACCGCTTACCGCTTACCGCTTACCGCTTACCGCTTACCGCTTTGCCTCTTATTGCGCCAACCACCCACCATCGATGTTCCACGCCGCGCCACGCACCTGGCTGCCGGCTTCACTGCATAAAAATAGCACCAGCTCGCCCAGGTGAGCGGGGGTGACGAACTCCAGGGACGGCTGTTTTTCGGCCAGCAGATCGTGTTGCGCCTGCTGCGGGTCGACCCCGGCAGCGGCCCGGTCATCGATCTGCTTTTGCACCAGAGGCGTCAGCACCCAGCCTGGGCAGATGGCATTGCAGGTGACATTGCTGGTGGCGGTCTCCAGGCCCACCACCTTGGTCAGGCCGATCACTCCATGCTTGGCCGCCACGTAGGCTGCCTTGCCCACGGAACCGACCTGGCCGTGCACCGAGGCGATGTTGATGATCCGCCCCCAGCCTTTGGCGCGCATGCCCGGCAAGCTCAGGCGGGTGCTGTGGAACACCGAGGACAGGTTGATGGCGATGATCGAATCCCAGCGCTCCACGGGGAAGTCTTCCACCGTGGACACATGTTGGATGCCCGCGTTGTTGACCAGGATATCGACGCCGCCGAACTCCCGTTCGGCGTAGGCGATCATCTCGGCGATCTGCGCCGGGTCGCTGACGTCCGCTGGGTGATGGCCGACCTTGCCGCCGCTGTGTTGATTGAGTTGTGCGACCTCGGCGATCACCTTGGAGGCGTCGCCAAAACCATTGAGGATCAGGTTGGCCCCGGCCTTGGCCAGACCCAGGGCGATCCCCAAGCCGATGCCGCTGGTGGAACCGGTGACCAGGGCGGTCTTGCCCGAAAGACTGTTCATGGAAAATGCCTCACACAATGCCAGTGGCGTAGAAGGTCGCGATGACCACGAAGACCGCCAGGGTCTTGATCAGGGTAATGCAGAAAATGTCCTTGTAGGCTTCGCGGTGGGTCAGCCCGGTCACCGCCAGCAGGGTAATCACCGCGCCGTTGTGGGGCAGGGTGTCCATGCCGCCGCTGGCCATGGCGGCCACCCGGTGCAGCACTTCCAGGGGAATGTTGGCGGCGTGGGCGGCGCTGATAAAGCTGTCCGACATGGCCGCCAGGGCGATGCTCATGCCGCCGGAGGCCGAGCCGGTGATGCCCGCCAGCAAGGTCACGGTAATGGCTTCATTGACCAGCGGGTTGGGGATGCTTTTCAACCAGTCGGCCAGCACCAGGAAGCCCGGCAGGGACGCGATCACTGCGCCGAAACCGTATTCCGAGGCGGTGTTCATGGCCGCCAGCAAAGCGCCGCTGACCGCGCTTTTGCTGCCTTCGGCCAGCTTGCTGCGAATCGCTTTAAAGCCGAACGCCAGGACCAGCAGGATGCCCATCAGCAGCGCCGCCTGCACGGCCCAGATGGCGGTGAGCTTGGCGATTTCGGTGGTCACGGGCGCGCTCATGCCCGGCAGCGCCAGGCTGTGGGTCTTGCCGTACCACTGCGGAATCCAGTGGGTGAACAGCAGGTTCATCACCCCCACCAGCAGCAGTGGCGACAGGGCGATCCAGGGATTGGGCAGTTGGATGTCTTCGGCGGTTTCCGGTTCATTGCGCAGTTCGGTGCCGTAGCCTTCACCGGCTTTCTGCGCCTTGTTGCGCTGGCGCTGGAGAAACAGCATGCCGGCGCAGAACACGAAAATGGTGCCGATTACCCCGAGCCAGGGCGCGGCCCAGGCGGTGGTGTTGAAGAAGGTGCTGGGGATGATGTTCTGGATCTGCGGCGTGCCGGGCAGGGCGTCCATGGTGAACGAGAACGCACCCAGGGCAATCGTCGCCGGGATCAGGCGCTTGGGGATATTGCTCTGGCGGAACATTTCGGCGGCGAACGGATAGACCGCGAACACCACCACGAACAGCGAGACGCCGCCGTAGGTCAGCAAGGCGCACACCAGCACAATCACCAACATCGCTTGGCGAGTGCCCAGCAAGCGAATGGCCGCCGCAACGATGGAGCGCGAGAAGCCCGACAGCTCGATCAGCTTGCCGAACACCGCACCCAGCAGGAACACCGGGAAATACAGTTTGATAAAGCCGACCATCTTCTCCATGAACACCCCGGTGAAGGCGGGCGCGACGGCGGACGGGTCAGTGAGCAGGACGGCGCCGAGGGCGGCGATGGGGGCAAAGAGGATGACGCTGTAGCCACGGTAGGCGGCGAGCATCAGCAGCGCCAGGGCTGCCAAGGCAATGATCACACTCATGGTGTGTCTCTCCAGGATTGTTATTTTTGTGGGGTGTTGCGTGTGGAGAGGGTTATAGCGAGAACTGTGCCATTTGTTTAAGTTATTGAAATATATGGATATTTTTATTTGTTTTGCAGTGAGTTTATGGGGTTTGTCTCTTTTTTGAGACTTTTTTTGGGTGGGGTGGCCTCATCGCTGGCAAGCCAGCTCCTACAGGGCAGTGTTGACCCCTTGTGGGAGCTGGCTTGCCAGCGATACAGGCTCTGCTGTCTCCATAAAGAGAACGCTGTCTCTTTATATAGACTCAACTATCCCCAGTGCTGCCATTTTCTTGTACAGGGTCGACCGCCCCAGCCCCAGACGCTCCGCCGCCGCGCCGACCTTGCCTTGGCATTGCTCCAGGGTGGTTTCGATCAGGTGGCGGTCGAAGCGCTCGCGGGCGGCGGCGAAGGTTTCGTTGCGCAGCGGCTCGACCGGCTGGCTGCGCTGCACCGGGCTGAAGGTGCCAATTGCCGCGCGAATGTCCGCGGCATTGAGCATCAGGTCGTCGCTGAGCAGCGCCGCGCGCTCCAGCACATTGCGCAGCTCGCGGATATTGCCCGGCCAGGCGTGCTGGCCCAGCAGGTCCAGGGCTGGGTGGTCCAGTTCATGCTGGCTGCGCAGCTCTTCCAGAATCGCCTCGCTCAGGGCCGGCAGGTCATCCAGGCGTTCGCGCAAGGCCGGCACCCGAATCGGTAGGACGTTGAGCCGGTAATACAGGTCGGCACGGAACTCGCCCCGCTGAATCGCTGCCTCCAGGTCGGTGGAGGTGGCAGCGATCACCCGCACGTCGCTCTGGATCACTTCATTGGAGCCCACAGGCTCGAACTCCTTTTCCTGCAACACCCGCAGCAATTTGCTCTGCAGGGGCAGGGGCATGTCGCCGATTTCATCGAGAAACAGGGTGCCGCCCTGGGCGATCTGCAACTTGCCGGCGCGGCCCTTGCGGTCGGCGCCGGTGAAGGCGCCGGGTGCAGTGCCGAAGAACTCGGCTTCCAGCAGGGCCTCGGGAATCGCCGCGCTGTTGACGCTGACAAAAGCCTTGTGGGCCCGGGGCGAGGCGGCGTGAATGGCCTGGGCCAGCAGCTCCTTGCCGGTGCCGGTTTCGCCTTGCAGCAGCACCGGCGATTCGGTGCTGGCGCTGCGCCGGGCCCGGCGCTTGACCTCCAGGCTGGCGGTGCTGGTGCCGATGAAGTGGGCGAAGTTGTACTTGGTCTGCCGGGCCCGCAGCAGGGAGCGGGTCGAGGCCAGCTCTTCCTGCATGCTCAGGTAACGCTTGAGCATGGGGGAGAGGCTGCGCAGTTCATCGAACAGGGCAAAGCCGATGGCGCCGATCACCGTGCCGGCGTCGTCGTGGATCGGCAGGCGCATGACCACCAGCGGTTCTTTGGGGGTGTCTTGCATGTCCAGGAGGATCGGCCGCCCGGTGCGCACCACCTCGCGCAGCAGGCTGCCGGGGATCACGCTTTCGCAGGCCTTGCCGATGGCGAACTCGGCGGACTCCAGGCCAAAGCGCCGGGCGTAGCGCTCATTCATCCAGACGATATTCGCATCACGGTCGACGATCACTGTGCCTTCGCTGGATTGCTCGATGATTTCGAACAGCGAGCGGATCGCCAGTTGCCGCACCCGCTGGTAATCCTTGAGGCTTTCGCTGTTGTTCATGGACGCACCCTGAAAATAGACGCGAAGGATTATGCCCGATTTGTAGGAGCCGGCTTGCCGGCGAATGGGGTCTTGGGCGGAGTGGTGATCTTGCGGGCGTCTTCGCTGGCAAGCCAGCTCCTACGGTGGCGGTGAATGTGTTCGCCTATGTAGGAGCCGGCTTGCCGGCGAAGGGGCCCTTGGGTTAGCCGGGATGGGCGGCGGCGAGCAGTTCCTGGGTATAGGGGTGTTGGGGGGTGTTGAAGACGTCGTCGCTGGCGCCGCGTTCCACCACTTGGCCGTCCTTGATCACGATCATGTCGTGGGCCAGGGCGCGGACCACCGCCAGGTCGTGGCTGATGAACAGGTACGTCAGGCCGTGTTTTTCCTGCAGTTGGCGCAGCAGCGCCACCACCTGTTTCTGCACGGTGCGGTCCAGGGCCGAGGTGGGCTCGTCCAGCAAAATCAGCGCCGGCTTGAGCACCAGGGCCCGGGCAATAGCGATGCGCTGGCGCTGGCCCCCGGAGAATTCATGGGGGTAACGGTGGCGGCTGTCCGGGTCCAGGCCGACTTCCTTGAGCACCTGGATCACCTGCTCCTCACACGCCTGGGCGCCGCACTGACTGTGGACTTCCAGGCCTTCGCTGATGATCTGCGCCACCGACATGCGCGGGCTGAGGCTGCAAACGGGTCCTGGAACACCACCTGCATCTGTTTGCGCCAGGGTCGCAGTTGCTTCTGGTTGAGGCCATCCAGCGACTCACCCTGGAAGCGGATGCTGCCCTCGGATTCCAGCAGGCGCAGGATCGCCTGGCCCAGGGTTGATTTGCCCGAACCGGACTCGCCGACGATGCCCAGGGTCTTGCCCCGTTGCAGGCTCAGGCTGATGCCGTCCACCGCTCGCAGGTATTGCTTGCGGCGGAACAGGCCGCCGCCGATCTGGAACTGCACGCTCAGGTTGTCCACCTGCAGCACCACCTCGCGTTCGTCCCGGGGCAGGGCTTGCCCTTCGGGCTCGGCGTGCAGCAGTTCGCAGCTGTAAGGGTGTTGCGGTGCGTTAAACAGGGTTTCGCAGTCGGCCTGTTCGACGATCTGCCCGGCCTTCATCACGCACACGCGCTGGGCGATGCGTCGCACCAGGTTCAGGTCGTGGCTGATCAGCAGCAGGGACATGCCCAGGCGCTGCTGCAGGGATTTGAGCAGCAACAGGATCTTGCGCTGCACCGTCACGTCCAGGGCAGTGGTGGGCTCATCGGCAATCAGCAGTTCCGGCTCGCACGCCAGGGCCATGGCGATCATTACCCGCTGACGCTGGCCGCCGGAGAGTTGATGGGGGTAGGCCTTGAGCCGTTCCTTGGGCTTCTGGATGCCCACCAGTTTCAGTAGTTCGAGGATCCGCGCCTGCGCCTCCTTGCCCCCCAGGCCACGGTGCAGGAGCAGGGTTTCGCCGATCTGCTTTTCCACGCTGTGCAGCGGGTTGAGCGAGGTCATGGGTTCCTGGAAGATCATGGCGATGCGATTGCCCCGCAGTTTTTGCAGGGTTGCGCGGTTGGCCCCCAGCAGCTCCTGGCCGCGATAGCGCACGCTGCCACTGCTCTGGCAGCCGGTGTCGGGCAGCAGCTGCAGGATCGAGTGGGCGGTCACCGATTTACCCGAGCCGGACTCGCCTACCAGGGCCAGGCATTCGCCAGGGCGGATGTCCAGGCACAGGTCGCGCACCACCGCCTGGCCGTTGAAGGCGACGCTGAGGTTGCGAATTTCGATCAGGGCTTCAGTCATGTTTTACAGTCCGCTTTATAAACGTGGATCAAGATCGAAGAACAAAATCGTGGATCAAGATCGGGGATCAAACGCATCGCGCAACGCCTCGCCGATAAACACCAGCAGCGAGAGGATCAGCGCCAGGGTGAAAAAGGCGGTCAAGCCCAGCCACGGCGCCTGCAGGTTCTGCTTGCCCTGGGCAATCAGCTCGCCCAGTGACGCGCTGCCGGCGGGCATGCCGAAGCCGAGGAAATCCAGGGCGGTGAGGGTGGAGATGGCGCCGGTGAGGATGAACGGCAGATAGCTCAGCGTGGCGTTCATCGCATTGGGCAGGATGTGCCGCAGGATCACCTTGCGGTCGCTCAGGCCCAGGGCCCGGGCTGCCTTGACGTACTCCAGGTTGCGCCCGCGCAGGAACTCGGCGCGTACCACGTCCACCAGGGCCAGCCAGGAGAACAGCGCCATGATCCCTAGCAGCCACCAGAAGTTCGGCTCGACGAACCCGGAGAGGATGATCAGCAGGTACAGCACCGGCAGCCCGGACCACACCTCCAGCAAGCGCTGGCCCAGCAGGTCGACCCAGCCACCGTAGTAGCCTTGCAAGGCGCCGGCGGCGATGCCGATCAGGGCGCTGATGGCAGTCAGGGCGAGGGCGAACAGGATCGACACGCGGGCACCGTAGATCACCCGTGCGGCCACGTCCCGGGACTGATCGTCGGTGCCCAGCCAGTTCTCCGCGCTGGGCGGGCTGGGGGCGGGGCGGGTCAGGTCATAGTTGGGGGTGTCTTCACTGAAGGCAATCGGCGGGAACAGCAGCCAGCCGCCGTCCTGGCGAATCAGTTGTTGCACGTAGCTGCTGCGATAGTCGGCCTGGAACGGCAACTGGCCGCCGAACTCCTGCTCGGTGTGACGCTTGAAGGCCGGGAAATACAACGAGCCTTGATAGCTGACCACCAGAGGCTTGTCGTTGGCGATCAGTTCGCCGCCCAGGGTCAGGATAAACAGGCCGATAAACAGCCACAGCGACCACCAGCCGCGGCGGTTTTTCTTGAAACGGTCGAAGCGCCGACGCGCCAGAGGAGAGAGCTTGAGCATCAGGCGTTCCTCGCGGCGAAGTCGATGCGCGGGTCGACCAGGGTGTAGCACAGGTCGCCGATGAGTTTTATCAGCAGGCCGAACAAGGTGAAGATAAACAGCGAGCCGAACACCACCGGATAATCCCGGGACACCGCGGCTTCATAGCTCATGCGGCCCAGGCCATCGAGGGAGAAAATCACCTCGATCAACAGCGAACCGGCGAAGAACACACTGATAAAGGCCTGGGGTATCCCCGAGACCACCAGCAGCATGGCGTTGCGGAACACGTGGCCATAGAGCACTCGGCGCTCGCTCAGGCCCTTGGCCCGGGCGGTGACCACGTACTGGCGGGTGATTTCGTTGAGGAAGGAGTTTTTGGTGAGGATGGTCAGGGTGGCGAAGCCGCCGATCACCAGCGACGTCACCGGCAGCACCAGGTGCCAGAAGTAGTCGGCGACCTTGCCCAGGGTGCTGAGTTGTTCGAAGTTCTCCGACACCAACCCGCGCACCGGGAACCAGTTGAGCGAGGTGCCGCCGGCAAACAGCACGATCAGGAACATGGCGAACAGGAACGCGGGCATGGCGTAGCCGATGATGATCGCGGTGCTGCTCCAGATGTCGAAATGGCTGCCGTGGTGCACCGCCTTGCGAATCCCCAGGGGGATCGACACCAGGTAGGTGATCAGGGTCGCCCAGAGCCCGAGGGAAATGGTCACCGGCATTTTTTCCAGGATCAGGTCGGTGACCGTGGCGCCGCGAAAGAAGCTCTGGCCGAAGTCCAGCTGGGCGTAACTCTTGAGCATCAGCCACAGGCGTTCGTGGGCCGGCTTGTCGAAACCGTACTGTTTCTCGATGTCCTTAATCAGCTTCGGGTCCAGGCCGCGGCTGGCTCGCGAGCCGCCACTGCTGACGCCGTCGCCGGAGCCCCCGACGCTGGGGCCGCCACCAATGCCTTGCAGGTGTGCGATGGCTTGCTCCACCGGGCCGCCGGGGGCGGCCTGGACGATGACGAAGTTCACCAGAAGGATGATCAGCAGCGTGGGAATGATCAGCAGCAGTCGCCGCAGGATATAAGCCAGCATCAGTGGCGCCCTCCGGGTTTGCCGCGACGGATCAGTTCGGCGGCCATTTCTTCGTTGGTCAGCGGCTTGCTGCTGACTTCCCACCAGCTTTCGATGGCTTCGTCATTGCTGGCCGCAACAGCTGGCCGGCCGAAGCGGTTCCACCACACCGTGGAGGTGCCCGGCGGGTAGTAGTTGGGGATCCAGTAGTAGTTCCATTGCAGCACCCGGTCCAGGGCGTGGGCGTAGCGCAGCATCTGCGCCTGGCTGGTGGCCTTGACCAAGCCCTGTACCAGGCTGTCCACCGCCGGGTTCTTGAGCACCATGTAGTTGTTGGAACCGGCGTCGTTGGCCGATGCCGAGCCGAAGTAGTTGTCCAGCTCCATGCCTGGCGAGGTGCTGACCGGGTAGCCGGTGACGATCATGTCGTAGTCCCGGGCCATCAGGCGGTTGACGTACTGCGAGGAGTCGATGCGGCGGATGTTGAGGGTGATGCCGATCTGCGCCAGGTTGCGTTTATAGGGCAGCAGCAAGCGTTCGATGGAGCTTTGGGTGATCAGGAAGGTGAAGCTCAGGGGCTCGCCCTGGGCATTGACCAACACGTCGCCCTCGGGCTTCCAGCCGGCTTGCTCCAGCAGCGCCAGGGCTTGCAGTTGCTTGTCGCGGATCACGCCGCTGCCGTCGGTCTTCGGCGCCTCGAACACCTGGGTGAAGACTTCATCGGGAATCTGCCCGCGCAAGGGTTCGAGGATTTTCAGTTCTTCGGCGTCCGGCAAGGCCCTGGCGGCCAGCGCGGTGTTGGAGAAGACGCTCTGCTGGCGGATGTACATGTCGCGCATCATCTGCCGGTTGCTCCATTCGAAGTCCCAGAGCATGGCCAGGGCCTGGCGCACTCGGCGGTCCTGGAACATCGGCCGGTCGAGGTTGAACACATAGCCCTGGGCCGGTTGCGGCGCGGACTTGGCCAGGTGGGCTTTTTGCAGGCGGCCGTCGTCGAGGGCCGGGCTGTTGTAGAGGATGGAGTAGCCGGTGGCGGAGAACTCGCGGTTGTAGTCGAAGGCACCGCCGCGCAGCACTTGCCGGGCCACGTCGATGTCGCCGAAGTACTCCACGCTGAAACGGTCGAAGTTGTACAGGCCGCGGCTCACGGGCAGGTCCTTGCCCCACCAGTCGGCGTCGCGGGTGAAGGTGATGCTGTTGCCCGAGTCCACCTTGCTGACCTTGTAGGGGCCGCTGCCCAGGGGTGCTTCATAGCCCCCGCCGCCAGCGAAGTCGCGACTCTTCCACCAGTGTTCGGGGAACACCGGCAGGGTCGCGACATCCAGGGGCAGGGTGCGGTTTTCATTGCTTTTGAAGTCGAAGCGGATCACCCGTGGCGACTCCACTTCGACACCTTTGACATCGGCAAACTGGGTGCGGTAGCGCAGGCTGCCCTGGGTCATCAGCAGGTTGTAGCTGTAGCGCACGTCTTCGGCGGTGATCGGCGTGTTGTCGGCGAAACGCGCCTTGGGGTTGAGGTAGAAACGCAGCCACAGGCCGTCGTCGGCGCGCTCCATCTTTTCAGCCACCAGGCCGTAGACCGTGTAGGGCTCATCCAGGGAGCGCTGGGCCAGGGGCGAATAGAGCATGCCGTCGAGCTGGGAGACGCCGATGCCTTTGTCGATATAAGGCAGCACATGGTCGAAGCGGCCAATCTCCAGGGCGGCGCGGCGCATGATCCCGCCTTTCGGGGCCTGGGGGTTGGCGTAGGCGAAGTGGCTGAAGCCGGCGGGGTATTTGGCCGGTTCGCCGTAGACGGTCAGGGCGTGTTGCGGGGCTGCCTGGGCGGCGGTGGCGCTGAGCAGCAGGCTCAGGGCGCCGACAATCAATGTAGGGAAAAGCAAGCGCATGGTCAGCCTTAAGAGCCGGGTGATCGATGACCACGATTTGTACGCTAGCCGCGTGTGGCAGGCCAGCGCTTCCGCTGTCGCAAACACAACGGCCCACCAAAAGGCGGGCCGTCGGCTGAATCAATCGCGACAGGATCAGTCCTGACGGCTGGTCACTTCCAGCAGGTGATAACCGAACTGGGTTTTCACTGGGCCTTGCACGACGTTGACCGGGGCGCTGAAGACCACGGTGTCGAATTCCTTGACCATCTGGCCTGGGCCGAAGGAACCCAGGTTGCCGCCGTCACGGCTGGACGGGCAGGTGGAGTTCTTTTTCGCAACGTCGCCAAAGTCGGCGCCGGCTTCGATTTCGGCTTTGAGTTCGTTGCACTTGGCTTCGCTGGCAACCAGGATGTGACGGGCAGTGGCTTTGGCCATGGGGAGTTGCTCCTTTCAAGAAAGTGCTGAGACTACCGGATTCAGGTGGCTATTTCTTGCCAAAGTTCCTTCAAGTCATTGCCGCCGAGCATTTTTTTGGCCGCTGGCTTGCTGGCGATGGGGCCCTTGGATCAGGTGGTGATCTTGGCGGCGCCATCGCTGGTGAGCCAGCTCCTACATGGGGGATAGGGCGATATTTTTGTAGGAGCCGGCTTGCCGGCGATGGGGCCTTGGATCAGGTGGTGATCTTGGCGGCGCTATCGCTGGCGAGCCAGCTCCTACATGGGGCGGTGGTCAGGCGGGGATTGGCTGGTGAAGCCGGCTGCGTTGCAACTGTTGCGCGGCATTGCGCAGCAAGTGCTCGGTGGCGTCCCAGCCCAGACAGCCATCGGTGATCGATACGCCGTAACGCATGGAAGCACTCAGCGGTTGGCAGCCTTCGAACAGATGGCTTTCGAGCATCACCGCCACCAGCGAACGGTCGCCTTGCAGGCGCTGCTCCAGCACGTCGTTGAACACCGCCGGTTGGCGCAATGGGTCCTTGCCGCTGTTGGCGTGGCTGCAGTCGACCATGATCCGCGCCGGGATCGACAGCTTGTGCAGGTCGCGCTGGACCTGGGCCACGCTCTGGCGGTCGTAGTTCGGCCCACGATGGCCGCCACGTAGCACCAAGTGAGTGTCCGGGTTGCCTGGGGTCTGGATGATCGCCGGGTGGCCCTGGCTGTCGACGCCGAAGTGGCGGTGCGGGTGAGCCGCCGAACGCATGGCATCACAGGCGATGGCTACGCCGCCGTCGGTGCCGTTCTTGAAGCCCACGGGCATGTCCAGGCCGCTGGCCATTTCCCGGTGGATCTGCGATTCGGTGGTGCGCGCACCAATCGCCACCCAGCTCAGCAGGTCATCGAAGTAACCCGCGGCCATGGGTTGCAGCAGCTCGGTAGCGATCGGCAGGCCGAGGCGCAGCATCTCGCGCATCAGCTCCCGGGACAGGGTCAGGCCACCGGCCATGTCGTCACTGCCATCCAGGTGCGGGTCGTAGGCCAGGCCTTTCCAACCGACGGTGGTGCGCGGTTTTTCCACGTAGGCGCGCATCACCAACAGCAGGTCGTCGCTGAGCTCGGTGCTCAGTTCGGCCAGCTTGGCAGCGTATTCCAGGGTAGATTGCGGATCATGGATGGAGCAAGGGCCAACGACCACCAGCAGACGGGAGTCGACACCGTCGAGGATGGCGCGCACCGCTTGGCGATGGGCGGCTACTTGCTGGGCCAGTGCGGTGGACAGCGGCAGCTGTTGCTTGAGTTGCAATGAGCTGGGCAGACGCAGGCTCAGGGCTTCATTGGCAGAAGACAGGGTGGACAGCGGCAGAGCGGAGACGGACGAGTTCATGTTCAAGGCTTCCTGGGCTGGCGGCGGGTGGCTCCCCGCGCGCGGCCCTACTGGGGTGTTCGACAATTGGCCGGGTTGGCTTCGAGTGATGGCTTGCCACCTGTGGGTGACCGATCGGAGGCGGCAGGCTGTCCCGAGCGGAGGCTGCTAAATCGCCAGGCGTAGGCTGTGTCGTTGCGGTAATAAGTGGTGTTCATGTGATCAATCCTCAGTGAGTTCGGTGTGTTGCTTGAAAAACGTTAAGCCCTAAAAAACAAAACCCCCGGTCGGGAAGCCGACCGGGGGTGAGAAGTTCTCTGGTGGGCGACCCGTGAAAGTGGGCGCCGGTTTGGGTATCAGGCGCGCCAATGGCTAAACCAATACCCAAAATAAACGTTCACTGGAGCGCTGTTGCCATTTGCCCAGGCAGCCGCGACCGAGCGCAGGGCGCTGGCGGTGTGGCGATGCAGGGAAAGGGTGCGGGGCAACATGCTGTTTCTCCGTGAAAGTGGGCCGAGCTTACTAGAGGCAGGGGCGGCGATTCAATGGGTAATTTCTATCATGTGACTAAGGTCTGGCTATGGGTGGACGCCGGGTCAGCGAGCGCGATTTTTTATGCGACACTCGCCGCCTTGCGCCAATCCCTCCCGCAGGAAGCCCCATGACACCATTGACTCTCGCTGCCGCCCAGTGCATTTCCATCGCCGGTGACCTGCCGGGCAATATCGCCCGGCACCTCGAATTCATGCGGGTCGCGGCAGGGCAGGGTGTGCAGTTGCTGGTGTTTCCCGAGCTGTCATTGACGGGCTATGAACCCGGTTTGGCAGCGAGCTTGGCCTTGTCGCCCGAGGCGACGCTGCTGCAACCGCTGCGGGACCTGGCCCGGGAGCTGGGGTTGACGGCGGTGGTGGGGCTGCCGATTCGCCTGCAGGCTGATGCCGGAGTGTTGATCGGGGCCTTGGTGTTGGGCGCCGATGGCTGTTTGCAGCTCTATAGCAAGCAGCATCTGCACAGCGGCGAGGAGGTATTTTTTACCCCGGGCCTGGGCGGTTCGCCCCTGCAGTTCGACGAGCATCGCATCGCCCTTGCGGTTTGTGCTGACTTCGCCCAGGCCAGCCATGCCCAGGCCGCTGCGGATGCAGGTGCCGGTGTCTACGCGGCGGGGGTGTTGATCAGTGAGCAGGGTTACGCCGCAGACAGTGCTGTGCTGCAGGGTTATGCCCGGCAGTACGGGATGCGGGTGCTGATGGCCAACCATGGTGGCCCTACCGGCGGTTGGGTATCGGCGGGGCGCAGTGCGGTCTGGGGCGAAGACGGCGAGCTGATTGCCGCGTCCTCGGGTGTCGGTGATCAACTGGTGATTGCCCGCTACCGGGCCGGCGTCTGGCACGGACAGGTGCTGACCGTGGAGCATTCATGAGCGGGTTTGACTGGCGCCCAGCGGGTGAGGCCGACCTGGTGTTCGCCCGTGATCTGGCGCGTTCGAACCTGCTGGCTTATTACATTCGGCATGATTTGCTGTGGCAGGACGAGGCCTTCGATGTGGCCTGGGCCGGTCGGAAAAACCTAATGATTTGCGATTCGTCCGGGGTACTGGGCTTTGTCAGCCTGAGTCGCGACCTGCGGGCGCTGTACATCCGCGAGTTGCATGTGCTTGAAGCCTGGCGCGGGCAAGGGGCGGGTGCCTGGGCCATCGAACAGGTATTGGGCATGGCGCGCGCGGAGCAGCGTCGCCTGCTGCGCCTCACCGTATTCAACGACAACCCGGCTCGTCGCCTCTATGAGCGGATGGGCCTGGCGGTGGTGGGGCAGGACGAGTGCTTCCTGATGATGGAGCGCCCGAGCCTCTAGCAGGGGCCGGGGCCTTATTGAGGCTGATGCGACCTGTTATTGCTTATCTCCGGCGGTTGGCTTTTATATAGCGCTTGCGATTAGTTTGTACGTCGCTTTTTTGCTAAGGTGTCCGACAACCTATAAAGACCATATCGCGAGGTGTCTGCTTGATTAGGGTGCTAGTAGTCGATGATCACGATCTCGT
Source organism: Pseudomonas morbosilactucae (assembly GCF_023241665.1). Lineage (NCBI taxonomy): Bacteria > Pseudomonadati > Pseudomonadota > Gammaproteobacteria > Pseudomonadales > Pseudomonadaceae > Pseudomonas > Pseudomonas morbosilactucae. The sequence continues at coordinate 30,232 of NZ_JALQCX010000026.1, forward strand.
TCGTACAGGCATTACACGAATGCTGGCTGACATCGATGGCCTGCAAGTAGTCGGACAGGCCGAGTCGGGAGAGGAATCCCTGCTCAAGGCGCGGGAGTTGAAACCCGATGTGGTTCTCATGGACGTCAAGATGCCCGGGATTGGCGGTCTTGAAGCCACGCGCAAATTATTGCGCAGTCATCCAGATATCAAAGTCGTTGCTGTGACCGTCTGCGAAGAAGATCCATTCCCCACCCGGCTGCTGCAAGCCGGTGCGGCCGGCTATCTGACCAAAGGCGCAGGGCTCAATGAAATGGTTCAGGCCATTCGTTTGGTCTTTGCCGGACAGCGCTACATCAGTCCGCAAATTGCCCAGCAGTTGGTGTTCAAGTCCTTCCAGCCATCCAGTGATTCGCCCTTTGATGCGTTGTCGGAGCGGGAGATTCAAATCGCCCTGATGATCGTTGGCTGCCAGAAGGTGCAGATCATTTCCGACAAGTTGTGTTTGTCGCCGAAAACCGTGAATACCTACCGTTATCGAATTTTCGAGAAGCTCTCGATCAGCAGTGACGTCGAACTGACGTTGCTGGCGGTTCGTCACGGCATGGTCGATGCCAGCCTCTGAAATGACCGACCTGTTTGATCCCAGTGCTTTTCTCTCTACCTGCAGTGGCCGTCCTGGCGTGTATCGCATGTTCGACAGCGATGCGCGCCTGCTCTATGTGGGTAAAGCCAAGAATCTGAAAAACCGTCTGGCGAGTTACTTCCGCAAGACCGGCCAGGCGCCGAAGACCGCTGCCCTAGTGGCGCGCATCGCCCAGATCGAAACAACCATCACCGCCAACGAAACCGAAGCGCTGCTGTTGGAGCAGACGCTGATCAAGGAGTGGCGCCCGCCGTACAACATCCTGCTGCGTGACGATAAGTCCTATCCCTATGTGTTTCTGTCGGATGGGGCCTTTCCGCGTTTCAGCATTCATCGTGGGGCCAAGAAGCAGAAGGGCAAGTACTTCGGTCCTTACCCGAGCGCCGGCGCCATTCGTGAAAGCCTCAGCTTGCTGCAGAAGACCTTTATGGTCCGTCAGTGTGAGGACAGTTATTACAAGAACCGCACCCGACCGTGCCTGCAGTATCAGATCAAGCGCTGCAAGGCACCCTGTGTCGGCCTAGTGGAACCTGAGGTGTATGCCGAGGACGTGCGCCACTCGGTGATGTTTCTCGAGGGGCGCAGCAATGCCCTGACCGACGAACTCTCCAGCGGCATGGAGGCCGCGGCCAGCACCCTGGATTTCGAACGGGCTGCGGAACTGCGCGACCAGATCTCCCTGCTGCGCCGGGTCCAGGACCAGCAAAGCATGGAAGGCGGGACCGGCGACGTGGATGTGGTCGCGGCGTTCGTCAACCCGGGCGGCGCCTGTGTGCACCTGATCAGCGTGCGCGGTGGGCGGGTGTTGGGCAGCAAGAACTTCTTCCCTCAGGTGGGTATCGAGGAAGAGGTGGCGCAAGTCATGTCGGCGTTCCTTGGCCAGTATTTTGTCAGCAGCCCCGAGCGCGACCTGCCCAGCGAATTGATCGTCAACGTGGTCAATGACGACTTCCCGACCCTGATTGCGGCAATCCACGAACTGCGTGGTCGCGAGCTGAGCATCAGCCATCGGGTGCGCGGCACTCGGGCGCGGTGGCAGCAGCTGGCGGTGACCAATGCCGAACAGGCGCTGAACGCTCGGCTGGCCAATCGGCAGCATGTGGCTGCGCGCTTCGACGCCTTGGCCGAAGTGCTGAACCTGGACGAGCCACCGCAGCGCCTGGAGTGCTACGACATCAGCCACTCCAGCGGCGAGGCAACGGTCGCGTCCTGCGTGGTGTTCGGCCCGGAAGGGCCGATCAAATCCGACTACCGTCGCTACAACATCGAAGGCGTGACCGCCGGTGATGACTACGCGGCGATGCACCAGGCACTGACCCGACGCTTCAGCAAGCTCAAGGACGGAGAAGGCAAACTGCCGGATATCCTCCTGGTGGACGGCGGCAAGGGCCAGTTGTCCATGGCCCGTGATGTGCTCAATGAACTGGCGGTGCCGGACCTGATCCTGCTTGGCGTGGCCAAGGGCGCAACGCGCAAGGCGGGGTTCGAAACCCTGTACCTCAACGACGCTGCCCATGAATTCACCCTGAAGGGCGATTCGCCAGCGCTGCATTTGATCCAACAGATTCGCGACGAAGCTCACCGTTTTGCCATCACCGGCCACCGCGCCCGGCGCGGCAAGACCCGGCGCACCTCGACCCTGGAAGGGGTGGCGGGGGTCGGTCCAAAGCGTCTCGCGACCTTCTTAAACATTTTGGTGGATTGCAGGAGCTGTCTCGTGCAAGCATCGAAGAGATCGCCAAAGCACCGGGGATCAGTAAAAAGCTTGCTGAGTTGATTTATGCAAACCTGCACAGCGAGTAGAATGCCACCTCACCTCGTAGCCAGTTGTGCCGATGAATATCCCTAATCTGATCACCGTTCTACGCGTCCTGCTTATCCCGATTTTCATATTGCTGTTTTACCTGCCCTATAGCTGGAGCTATATGGCCGCCAGTTCGGTGTTTGCCTTTGCGGCTGCCACCGACTGGCTGGACGGGTACCTGGCACGCCGCCTGGAGCAAAGCACCCCGTTCGGGGCCTTCCTCGATCCGGTGGCTGACAAGCTGATGGTGGCGGTGGCCCTGGTCCTGCTGGTGCAGGAACACGGCAACCTGTGGCTGACCCTGCCGGCGGCGGTGATCATCGGTCGTGAAATCGTCGTCTCGGCGTTGCGCGAATGGATGGCCGAACTGGGCGCCCGCGCACAGGTGGCGGTCTCCAACATGGGCAAATGGAAAACCGCCGCGCAGATGCTGGCGCTGGTGATCCTGCTGGCCAACCCATCCGATTTCAGCTTCTGGGTGCTGGTAGGTTATGCCTTGCTGTTGGTTGCAGCCGGCCTGACCTTGTGGTCCATGCTCCAGTACCTGCGGGCTGCCTGGCCCCACCTGAAGACCGATACGGAAAAGAAATAAAACTTTTTTGAATCAAGGGGTTGACGGCGGTTCTGAATTCTATAGAATGCGCACCACCAAGACGCGGGAATAGCTCAGTTGGTAGAGCACGACCTTGCCAAGGTCGGGGTCGCGAGTTCGAGTCTCGTTTCCCGCTCCAAATATTGCGCTGCAGAGTTCCACTGAATTTTGTAAGTGATTGAAATAAGGGCCTTTAGGCCCTTTTTTCGTTCCAGCGGGAACCACTGAAATCCAGCACTATCCGGTGCGTTTAAGTCCAGAATTGAGTCCAGGATTCTGACGAGCACTGAATCGGTTTAATGCTGGAGCAGTTTGTGTAGCGAGATGAGCATCTGGCCCTGACTCTGTTCAGGAGCTCGCGATGGCACTCTCAGAAATGACAGTTCGGCATGCCCGAATCACCGGTAATGACTACACCCTCGGCGACAGTGATGGTCTCACGCTCAATGTGACGGCCAGAGGCGGAAAAGTCTGGCTCTTCCGTTATTACTGGGCGGGCAAACAGAAGCGCATGTCCCTCGGTAGTTACCCCCAAATTGGGCTTAAAGAAGCCCGTACCCGTCGTGATGAAGCCCGTACCTTGGTTGCCCAAGGCATCAATCCCGATGAGCACCGTAAACAACAGCGACTTGCTGTTCATGTTGCGAAGGAGCACACCTTCGAGGCCGTGTTCAATCAGTGGGTAGAGTTCCGCAGGCTCAGCCTGAAGGAAGGACGTCAGAGCACGCTCTCGCAAATCTTGAGAATCTTCAGTAAAGACGTCCTGCCCATACTGGGTGGACGGCCTGTCTACGACATCAATCGTCACGATCTGCTGGATTTACTAAGCAGGATTGAACAGCGCAAGGCCTTAACGACCGCCGAAAAATGCCGGACCTGGTTCAACCAATTGTTCCGTTATGCGCTGGTTAAGATTGAGGGGCTGGAACACAACCCGGCTTCAGACCTTGATGTGGGCGCACTTCCCAAACCCCCTGTAGTGCACAATCCGTTTCTCCGAATGGGTGAGCTCCCATCATTGATGGCTGCTCTTCGAAACTACGGTGGCGCCAACTAAACTCGGCTTGGCCTTCGGTTGTTGTTGCTGACCGGTGTCCGCACGGGAGAATTGCGGTTGGCGACACCCGACCAGTTTGATCTGGAGAAGCGCTTGTGGGTCATACCGGCGGAAGTGGTGAAACAACTCCAGCTAGCGATGCGGAAGCCAGGTAAGCAGACCCAAAATGTACCGCCTTATATCGTGCCGTTGTCGGTTCAGGCGCTGGAGATCGTGCGTCACTTGCTGGACCAGGTTGTCCCTGCGCAACGCTACTTGTTTGCGCATCGAAGTGGAGGGCTCCGATCAATAAAAAAAACCCGCATCCTCATGATGAGGTGCGGGCTCTTGACTGGCTAAGTCTGTAATCAGAAACGCATGCCTTGGAACGGATTCCAGCTTTGTTCGCCTTTCACTTCTTTCAGGTAGTACGAGTAGTTGGTCATGAGCGCGTAAGTCATGGAGACAGCGACGTTCAGACCCGTGTTCAGCGGTTTAGGGAAGTCCATGCCCAAGAGCGCAAAGATGACACTCGCCACGACATTGATCGCAAGAATGATGCCCAGCATGGCCAGGTTTTTCTTCCAGAGACCCAAGACGAATAGATAAATAGGCCCGAAGAAGAACGCAATCACGTTGGCGTTAATGAGCATTTTTTTCTTGAAGCCAGGCAGCGTCTTGATTGCGGCCTTGTATCGTGGGTCGCTCGGCGAGCCATAAGTGTCAAAAAATTTGAAGCGTTCCTGCCACTTGGCGCTGTGTTTGCCGGTGCTTTGTACTTGTTCATTAGTGCTCATTTTGCGTTTCCTGATATTCCATAATGTAATCTTTCTTTTTCCATTTTTTTGTGCATCTGGTTCTTTTTGTTTTTAGGGCGGTGATTCTAACGTATTGCTGAGCGGAACTGAGTCGTTCTGCGTTTCGTAGGCACCTCTTTGCCTTAAGCAGTGGTGGATGCTGGAAAACTCTTCCTCGGTGGGTGTGCTCTCGGGAGTCATGAGATTGCTTGTCGTCCGATCGGCTGTGGGTCGAATCAAATCTCATAGTCCGAAGCCACGCCTTCTTGGTCCTTGATACACTTCAAAAACAAGTCCAGAATTGAGTCTTTTCCTGCTTCGGCAAGAAAATAAACCCCTTAGATTTCAATGGGTCGGACGCTAGATGCGAGTCTCGTTTCCCGCTCCAAACATAGCGCTGCATAGTTCAATTGAAATATGCAGCGATCGCAAAAAGGACCTTCGGGTCCTTTTTACGTTTCTGCCTAAATCACGCTTTCCAGCGCGCAAGCCAATATCAGCCACCGCGCTGTATCTGCTCCAGTATCAGGCTGTCGGTGATGTTCAGGTCGTCCAGCAGCAGGAACATCTTGCTCAGCACCTCGGCCATCTTCTGGTCGGTGTCGGCGAACGGCAGGTAGAGCTCCGTGAAGCTCCTGCTTGCGGGCACGATGCACAGGTAGTTGCCGGGTTCGATATGGATGGCTGCGCTGCCCAGGTGAATGCGGTAGTTGGCACGCTGGCCGGTAATGTGCAAAAAATGCCCTTCACATCGTACGTTTCGTAACCCTAAGCCCTGAATCAACTCGTCGACCAGTTCGGCGCGTCGTTGCAGGGTTTCGTTGCTGGTGCTGTACCCGTCTGCGGCGTGGGCCACGGAGACCAGCAGGTCGGCGTCCCGCATGACTTCCGAGAACAGCAGCGGCGGCACTTGCTCAAGGGGTATGGCTTTCTGGTCGCGGTAGAAGGCAATGGTGTCGAAGGTAAAGTGTTCTGTTTCCGAGAGGTAATGGCCGGTGTCCAGAAAGTTGAACAGGGCGTAAATGCCGTGTTCTTTGCTTTCGTAATAGATGTCCTCGACGCTTGAGGTCGACCAGTTGCGGACCTGCAACAAGCGGGCGGCTACTTTGCTTTTCAGGCGGTGGCCGGCAAAACGGTTGGACCACAGGCCGGTGTCTCGCTCGGCCGGTGTCAGCAGGTACAGCTCGCGGAAAGCTTGTTTGAACGGCTGCACGCGGCGATGGCTCACCACTTCTTTCTGCCAGGCCGACAGTTGTCCTGCCGTGAACAGATGAAATGGGTGAGCAATACGCAGGTTCTTTTTCGCCACGTGTTGGCGGCCTTCAAGGTCTGTCACTGTCAGCGTTGCGGCATCGAGCCAGCCCAGCGTCGCGTCGTCGGCCTGCACGATCAGTTGTTCCAGCAGCAGGCGCACTGCGGGCATTTTCAACAGCGGCTTCAGTTCGTCCAGCGTCAGGGTTTCGCCGCTGCTCATCATCGCTTCCAGGGTGCGGCAGAAGCGTGCGATCTGTTCCTTGAGTTGGGTCTGCTGGGTTTTGAGGGCGACAAAATCTGGGCTTTTGCGAATTGCAGGTGGCGCGGTTTTGAGGGGCTTTCCGGCTTTGCTGATGTGCAACGTGGGCGACAAGCCGTCGATGACCAGCGTGACGTCATAGCCATCGATGGTGGCGGCCGTCAGGGCGGATTCGGCGATCTCCGATTCCATGGCCCATTCCAGGCGCATCGCCGAGGGGTAACCGGCGACACGCGCCAGGTTTGCCAGCCCTGCCTGCACCGCTGCGTGGGAGTTGGCCTGTCGTTCAGCGCCGTATTTGCGCACCTCTTTGTGCAGTTTCTTCAGCGTCAGATAGCGCTGGCGTACGTCGTCCGAATCCGTGACGGGCAGTACGCCATAGATGCGCATTGCCGCCTGTGCGTGGCGGGTCAATTTCTTTTCCAACGCCGGTCGACCGATGCCCTGGTAGGCGTCGAGCAGCACACGCGTCTCGGGAAACGCCCAGTGCGAGGGTTCGAGTGCCGCGAGGTACTCGCGCAGGTGGTCGGGGTCGGCCTCGGCCAGCGCCTTGTCCAGCAGGTAGCGGTCCACCACGCCCACGCTTTCATCCAGCGTATTGGGCAGGTCGGTGCCCCAGCCGGACTGAGGTGCCAGGGCAATGTTCAGGTACTCGCGCTGGAAGGCTTGCAGATCACTCCAGCCGAGCGCGTCGAGCACCACTCGGCTGGCTTGTCCGGCGTAGGGCAGGGCGGTCAGCAGGGTATTTCTGGAAAAACCTCTCAGTGCCGCCAGTAGCTCTGCCGATTGGTCTTTGGGCAATTCCTGAAGCAACAGGAAGCGTTCGAGCACCGCTGCCGTATCCCCGAAGCGGTCGAAGAAGTTGTCTGGCGTCATGCCCAGTCGTTCGATGACTGCCAGGGCCTGCAACAACCAGCGGGTCTGATAGACCTCGACCGAACGGAAGGTGTCGGCCAGCTTCTCGGCGTTATCGGGCAACCCAGCCAGGGCGTCCTCGACATAACGTGCGGTGAAGTTCGCCAGTTCAGGGGGCACTGCAGCGTCTTCTTCAGTGAGGGCGTCATCACTCTGGGACGATTCATCATCGACGCCTTGGTCTTCCGGTGCCTCGTCGTTTGCATCGTCCTCGTCGAAGGCGTCCTCGGCGTACCGATTCAGGTCCACGTCATCGCTGTCCAACCCGGTGTCGTCTGAATGGAACATCATGGCGCGGCCCCAGGTATTGGCCGCCCGGACGAAGCGAGGGTAATCGAGGCGGCCCGCTTCCAGCAGGCCCAGCGCGATGCGCTCGATTTCCTTGTGCGCGTAAATGTAGGCATCGGCGACTTTCCGTCGTTCTCCGTCATGCAGCGAAGAGGGCTGCTCGCGGTTCCAGCTGCCGTCCAGCAGCCATTCGGCAAAGGTCTGCCAGGCCGGGGTGGGCGGGTAATGGCTCAGGCGATTAATGCAGTCCTGCACGTCAGGGAAGGCCCAGGCCTGGTCTGGGCTTCTGCGGTAGTAGGCCGGGCCATCGTCGTCAGTGGGCAATGGATAGTCACTGTCCTCGAAGGCAAATTGCAGCATGTGCTGCAGCCGCGCGCAGATCTGCTCCAGTGCATAGGCGTCCGGGTGAGCGGTGATCCACGCGTCGCAGAGTTGATATTGTAGGCCATAGCGCCGTTGATCGCGGTGGTCTTCCAGGTCGTCCCAAACGGTCGGGAACACAAAACCATCAGCCAGTGCCTTGGCTCCGTCCTCGGGATGCTGCCTGACCCAGTCATCGGCGATGCGCAGGAGCTCGGAGTCGTCCCAGACATCGAGCTCGGACTCTTCATCTCGGTCGGGCTCGCGATAGGCATCCAGCGCGCTATCACAGAATGCGCGCAGCGCAGCGAGGCGTGTGGCTTGTTCGGGCACAGGACGGCGTGATTGCATGAGGGGATCCGAGGAAGTGAACGACGAGGGTCAACCGCCAATCAGCGGCACCAGGCGGATAAACGCGAGCGTGGAGGGGGGGCTTAACTCGATTGACTCATCGAGCCGTTGCAGCATGACGCCGTTGTGCAGAACGCGGAACGCCCGGGTTTCAAAACCCTTCAAGGCCCGCTCGACCTCAACGCCGACATCGAGGTCTGGAGGCGTGATGGCCTGCGGCATGACCACCGCGCCTTGACGGGCTTGTTGAAGAACGTCCCGCTCGCTCAGGTATTGGCGGTCGAGCACTTCACGCACCGACAGGTGTTCCAGCCAATGCTGGACCGACAGCGCGGCGATCTGTTCGGCAACGGTCAGGCGAATGAGCTCGGCGACCGTCAAGGTCAATGAGGTGGGTGTGAGGGTGACAGGGGGCAGCAAAGGCTCTTGGCGCGCGCCTTTCAGGCAGTAGCTATGAACCACGAGTTCCATGACGCATTCCTTGCAAGCCAGGCCCGCCGGGCGGATGGGGCCTTAGCATATCCCTGTCTGCAACAAACTGCATCGCGTTGTGCGCTCGGGCGAAGTCGCCCTTCAGGCCGTGCGATGCAACAGCGAGGAGCTCGCTCGCACCTGCAATTGCGGGGCGAGGATGATCGACTCGGCGGGCTCGCCCTTGATGCGCTTGTGCAGCAACTCCACCGCATGCAGGCCCATCTGCGCCAGTGGGAGGCGCACGCTGGTCAGTGGCACGAACAGTTCTTTGGCCAGCGGGATGTCGTTGAAACCCACCACGGCAATGTCCTTGCCCGGCTCCAAACCCTTGTCACGCGCCGCGCCCATCAGGCCGATGGCCAGGAAGTCGTTGACCGCGAAAAACGCCTGTGGGGCCGGGGTGAGCCCCAGCAGGTACTCGCCTTGCTTGTGCCCGGTGAGGCTGTCAAAAGGGCCATTGAGGATCCACTCCGGGCGCAGGGTGATGCCTTGCTCACGGTAATAACGGATGAACCCACGGGTACGGTCTGCCCCGGTGGAGGCGTGCCGTTCGCCTGCCAATATCGCCACCTCGCGGCAGCCCTGTTGGTACAGGTGTTCGGCCGCCAGCCAGCCGCCCGTTTCGTCGTCGCTGCCCGCCGTCAAGTGCCCGGCAATCTGGCGGCTGACGAGGACGTAGGGAATGTGTTTGCGTTTAAGCAGGTCAAGCAGTGGCTGGGTCTCACCCACGTGGGAGTCACCCACGATCAGGCCGGCCACCGAGCGGCGCAAGGCGTGCTCGGCACGGGCCATTTGCCGCACCTGTTGGTCGTCGGTGTTGGAGACGAACGTGAGATAGCCCGCTTGCTCGGCCGCGCTGTCGATGCTGTCGTAAATGGTCGCCATCACTAGGTCGGTGAGGCGCGGCATGAGCACGCAGATTTCCTGGCTTTTACGCAATTTCAGGTTGGATGCCTGCGTGTTTGGCCGGTAATCCAGTTCTTTGGCCAGCGCACGAATACGTGCCACCACTTCGGTCGAAGCCGCTCTTTCGACCCCCGCCGGGTCGCCGTTGAGCACCCGAGACACCGTCGAGACGTGTACCCCGAGCGCGGTCGCCATGGACTTCAGTGTGGCGGGACGAGATTGATTCGGCATGTCTGAGAGGCTTCCAACCGTCTGTTTTCTTGCGCGCGATTCTATCCCAATCGATGCGCCAGCCCTCGAAATAAAACTTTACCCAAACGATTGACTAACACTTTTTCAGTCTCTACATTTCGACAACCCAAACGTTTGGGTAAAACAATAAAAATACGCCGGACGCGGCCGATTTTTTGACTTCTGCCATCATTTGAAGAGTCAGATCCTATGAACAGTCCCGCTATCCCGCGTTTCCGCTACCAGATTTTCTTCCTGATCATGCTCATGGCGTTGCTCAACTACATTGACCGCGGCGCGATTTCCTATGCCTCGGCGAGCATTCTTCCGGAGTACGGCTTCGACAAGGCTGACTGGGGCAATGTCTTGGGCTTCTTCGGTTACGGCTACATCCTCGGGGCGCTGATCGGCGGCATCCTGGCCGATCGTTTTGGCGCCAAGCGCATCTGGCTGATTGCCGGTGGCACCTGGTCGATCTTCGAGATCGCCACCGCCTTTGCAGGCGACCTGGGGCTCGCATTCATGGGGGGCTCGGCCATGGCCGGTTTCGCCACCATTCGTGTTTTGTTTGGTTTTGCCGAAGGCCCGGCCTATTCGGTGATCAACAAGAGCGTCGCCAACTGGGCCACGCCCAAGGAGCGCGGCTTCGTGGTTTCCGTCGGCTTGCTGAGCACACCGCTCGGGGCACTGCTGACGGCACCGGTGGCGGTGGGCCTGCAAACCCTGACCGGCGACTGGCGCAGCATGTTCGTGGTACTGGGCGTGGTCAGCCTGGCACTGCTGATTTTCTTTATGACGCGCTTCACCAACACCCCTGATGAGAACCCGCGGATGTCCAAGGCCGAGCGTGAGTTCCTGCGGCAGGAGCGTGCAGCGGCAACTTACGCTTCACCCCCTGGCAGCAGCGTTACGCCGGTGTGGCATTTCTTCAAGAACAAGGACCTGTTGCTCAACGCGGTCGGTTACTTCTCGTTCGTGTACGTGACGTTCCTGTTGCTCACTTGGACGCCCAAATACCTGCAGGACGAGTTTCACTACAACCTGTCGTCGCTGTGGTACATGGGCATGATCCCGTGGACCGGCGCCTGCTTCACCGTGTTGCTGGGCGGCAAGATATCCGACCTGCTGCTACGCCGCACCGGCAACCTGAAGGTGGCGCGCAGCTGGCTGGCCGCAACCTGCCTGCTGTTGACCACGCTGTGTTTTATCCTGGTTTCGCAAGCCCAGACCGTCTGGGGTGTGATTGCCCTGATGACCGTGGCCAACGCCCTCAATGCACTGCCGAACTCCGTTTACTGGGCTGTGGTGATCGACACTGCGCCGTCCAACCGAGTCGGCGCCTACAGCGGCATGACGCACTTCATTGCCAATACCGCTTCGTTTATCGCGCCGATGCTGACCGGCTACCTGACTGTGCGCTACGGCTACTCGTCGATGTTCGTAGCGGCGGCGGTGGCCACTGCGCTGGGCATGAGCGCGATGCTGATGGTGCGTCCCGGCAGTCGCAACGTTGCCCTTTCCCCTACACCCGCAGTGGTTTGATGGAGTTGTTTGTATGAGCCTGGCGAAGCCTACCCACGCGGGTTATTTTTTCGGTCAATCGGTCATTGAATTGGCCCAGCGCCTTCGCGCGGGCAGCCTGACCAGTGTCGAGCTGACGCAGGCCGCCCTGGATAGCATCGAGCGCCTGAATCCGGTCCTGAATACCTTCGTTTGCGTCGATGCGCCTGTGGCGCTGGCCCAGGCGCGCAAGGCCGATGAGTTGTTCGATCAGGGCCTGGACCTGGGGCCGTTGCACGGTATTCCCGTGGCGGTCAAAGACAACATCGATACGTTCGATTACGTCACCACGTACGGTTCGGCGCACTTCGCAGGCTTCCAACCCGAACACGATGCCTTGTGTGTGAAGCGTTTGCGTGAGGCGGGCGCGGTGATAGTCGGCAAGACCTTGACCCATGAATTCGCCTACGGGCCTACGGGCGATCGCTCACTGCAGGGCGCTGCGCGCAACCCTTGGGACGCCCGTTGCATCACCGGCGGCTCCAGCGCCGGCAGTGCCGCGGCGGTCGCCAGCGGCATGGTCCCCTTGGCGCTGGGCACCGATACCGGCGGGTCGATCCGTATTCCTTCGGCCCTGTGTGGCGCGGTCGGTTTCAAGCCGTCGTTTGCATGCGTGCCGATCGAGGGTGTATTCCCGCTGGCGTCGAGCCTCGACCACGTGGGCCCGATCGCCAACCACGTCGAGGATGCGCGCCTGTTGTTTGAGGTCATCGCCGGGCGGACGTGTGCGCCGTTGGCCAACCCCCGACCGTTGCGGGTGGGCTGGATCACTTCCGGTAGCTTCGGCCCGGTAGACGTGGAAGTGGATCGCCAGGTGTACCAGGCGGCGCAACAGCTGTTTGGCGAAGGCCTGCAACAGGTCGACGAGCTGCAACACCTGTCGGCCGAGATGAAAGAGACCCTGCTGATGCTGCAGCGCGCCGAGGCCTACGACGTACACGCCGAGCGCATGCAGCATGCACCGCATAAGTTCGAGGACGAGGTGCGCGAGCGCCTCGAGTTGTCGCGTGAAGTCAGGGGTTGGCAATACATCCGCGCACAGTCCAGCCAGGCACGGCTCAAGGCCGCAATGGCGCAGGTGTTCGAGCGCTATGACGTTTTGGTCTCGCCCAGTGTGCCGATCACTGCGACAGCGGTGGATGCGCGTGAGGTCAGGGTCGGTGAGCAGGACATTGATGTGCGCGCTGCCGTGCTCAGCCACACCAGTGCCTGGAACCTCATCGGGTTACCTGCGATCAGCCTGCCAGTGGGGCAGGTGAGGGGGATGCCAGTGGGCCTGCAGGTGATTGGCGCGGCGGGAGACGATGATCGTCTGTTGCAGCTGATGGCGCAGCGATTCATACGGGAGCAGTGGGCGGGCGAGTGATGTGATCAGCACAAGGCCGCTCTGGCGCCTGTGTCTGTTCTTGCCCGCATCTGCTGTGAATTCAGCTGTCGTGTGCAGATTTTTACCTGGCGGAGTCGTGACCGGGCCTGATAACAGCCGGGTCTGCTGTTAGAGCAAGGGGAGCATAACCGCCCTTGCTTTCCCTCCCTCAAAGACGGCCATGAACATGACAGTACCAACATCGAGACCCTCAACAGCAAGACGGTGAACAATGCCTGTGCTGATTTGGAACGCCAGACGGTGCGTTTGCAGCAATGGGTGGGCAGCTTTCGGATCTGACTCATGTCTTGGGGGCGCGGTCGCCCATCCAGACCTGGGGCAGCAGGATTTTACTGAACCTGGCAGCGATCAAAAAAAGGACCTTCGGGTCCTTTTTTCGTTTCTGTGCAAACCCCTGTAATCCAGCACTGCATGCAGTGCTTGGGGGGTAAATGACTCGCTCGAGAAATCTACAGCTTCTGCCGATTGAGGGGGCGGTTATCGGCGTCGATCTCCCCCTCGTTCAGCAGCTCTGATGCGCTTGAGCCGTGTTCGACCCGGTGTAGCCAATACAGCACGGCCTTCTTCATGAACCAATGCGGTGTTCGATCCAGAGAGGCAGCGGCCTGCTTGATCCTCTTTCTGGTTGAAGGGTCGAGCTTGATGCCTGACGTCGATGAGCTCACTCGCATCTTCCTTTCTCAACATCTCAAGAGGCTGTGGTGGCGGCCGGGTACACCGTCGCTTTCGCATTGTGGCGATAGGCAAGCAGCAAGCCGATGTACCAGATGGGCATCACGTACAGGGCGGTGCGGGTATCCGGCTCCAGTGCGAGAAGGCAGAGGACGAACATCAGGAACGCCAGGGAAATACCTGCCGTGAACCTGCCACCGGGGAGCTTGAAGGTCGAGCGCAGGTGAGCTTCGTGGTTGCTGCGGCGGTAGGCGAAGTACGACAGCAGGATCAACGACCAGGTGACGATAACCATGACAGCCGAAATCGTCGACACCAAGGTGAAGATCACCATGATGTCCGGGATGGCGAACAGCAGGGTCAGCGCAATCGCCATGCAAAGGCCCGAGAACACCAGTGCGCGGACCGGTGTGCCGGAGCCCGACAGGCGCCCGAAAGCCTGCGGTGCCTGTTTGTTGTGAGACAGGCCGTAGAGCATGCGGGAGCCCGAGTACACGCCGCTGTTGGCCGAGGAGGCTGCCGACGTCATCACCACGAAGTTGATCATCCCCGCGGCTGCCGGCAGGCCACCCAGCAGGAACAGCTCGACGAAGGGGCTGCGGTTTGCAGGCACGTTGGCCCAGGAGATCACGCTGATGATGCAGGCAAGCGCCGTGACGTAGAACAGCAGGATGCGCAGTGGGATGGTGTTGATGGCCTTGGGCAGCGTTTTCTCCGGGTTGTGGGCTTCAGCTGCGGCGGTGCCCAGAAGCTCGGTGCCAACGAACGAGAAGATGGCGATCTGGAAGCCGGCAAGGAAACCCAAGATGCCATGGGGCATCATGACGCCGGGCGCTACCAGGTGGCTGAAGGACGCGGTTACCCCGGCAGGGGACGTGTAGGACGTGGCCACCATCACCAGCCCGGTGACGACCAGGGCGACGATGGCGATGATTTTGATCAGGCCGAACCAGAACTCCACCTCACCGAAAGCCTTCACGGCCAGCATGTTGAGTGCCAGGAGCAGGAACATGGTGCTGAAGGCTGGAATCCATGTGGGGAGGTGTGGATACCAGTATTGAAGGAACCCCGCGACCACCACCACGTCACCGACGGCGACTACTACCCAACTGAGCCAGTACGACCAGGCCAGTATGAATCCTGCGCGTGGCCCGAGGTAATGGTGGACAAGCTCGGCGAACGAGCCCATTTCAAGGTTGGCGAGGAGCATTTCTCCCATCGCCCGCATGATGCAAAAGACGAAGAACCCAATAATCGCGTAGACCAGGATGATTGAGGATCCGGAGAGCGCAATCATCTTCCCTGACCCCATGAAGAGACCCGTGCCGATGGCGCCGCTGATCGCAATCAGCTGAATGTGACGATTTTCCAGCCGTCTTTTAAGTGTTCGTCCGTCGCCGTGAGTCGCGTCTTGCGAGTTGCAGGTTTGATGCATAACTGACCTCTTATTTTTTTTCTGAGAAAACCTCTCCCTCCTTCCTGATGAAAGGTGATTTATGTGGGCATAAGTAATGTTGCACCTCATAAAACGGAGGGTTTGGTTAATACGCAGACGAGAAAGCAAATTCCAGCGCAAGGGCCTGACCAAACTGTCAGGTGATTGAACTCTAGAGACGCGGTGTGCGTGTTGCCGTTGTTGGATCCTGCCCCGGTCGACTAGAAGTGCTCATTTTGCCAGCCCTAGTTGCCAACCGGAACGCTACAAAATGTTATGCGCGAAGGCCTGTCTTATCACTTTGCATAGTCTGTGTTGCATTTTGATAGGTCGCGCAAAGCAAGGTACGGGCGGCCCAATTCGGACTACATCTTGAAGGTCGACAGCAGGATGCTGGTTTCAGTGTTGTCGATGTACTGAATGGAGCGAATGGTGTTGAGCGCCTTGTCAAAGGCCTCCAGTGTTTCGGCCCGAAGCTCCGCCATCAGGTCCCATCGGCCGTTGGTGGTATGGATGGCGACTACGCTGGGATGCCCGCGTAGAGCGTGTTTGACCTCGGCGGCATGGTGGCCACTGATAGCAATGCTGGTGATTGCCCTGACCCCTCGCTCTATGGCATCGGACTGAAGGCGGATCGTGTAGCCCATGATGACGCCGCTCTCTTCGAGCTTAGTCAGGCGATTCTGCACAGTGGCCCGGGCGACCTTGAGCTTCTTGGCCAATGTCATAACAGGGGTGCGGGCATTGTCCCGCAGTAGAGCGATGAGTTCCCGATCAATGTTGTCCATGATGCGCGCGCTATCCAGATTGCTATTTTTAGTAGGCAAAGTGTCTAGAAAACTGCCAAATCTGGCAACCTGTACGCTTCATTTTGTATCGGTCTTTCATCAGAATTTTGCAGGTGGCAAGAACTCTTACTTGGCGCCCGCTCAGCACTACTTCAAGGCGGGCGCCCTTATTCAGGTGTTTAGCAATGACGCATTTCATCGACGTACCCACGATGTCTGACCTGGTTCATGACATTGGCGTAGTGCAGTTCTTGGGGGAGCTTTCCGAGGTTATTCGCGAAGACTTCAAGCGCTGGCCGGAGTTCGACAAGTCTGCGCGCGTGGCAAGCCACTCAGAGGTCGGGGTGATTGAGTTGATGCCCGTGGCGGATCACAACCAGTATGCGTTCAAGTATGTAAACGGCCATCCCTCCAACACCTTCAAAGACCTTCATACCGTGATGGCATTCGGGGTGCTGGCTGATGTCAACACGGGCTACCCCGTGCTGCTTTCTGAGCTGACGATTGCAACGGCCTTGCGTACCGCCGCCACCTCGCTGATGGCCGCCAAAGCACTGGCCCGTCCAGACGCTCGAAAAATGGCACTGATCGGCAACGGTGCGCAAAGTGAGTTTCAGGCCCTGGCCTTCCATAAGCACCTGGGCATTCAGGAGATCGTTGCGTACGACACCGATCCTCTCGCGACGTCGAAGCTGATCAGGAATCTCCAGGAATACCCCGAGCTCAAAATCACCCGTGCGCAGAGTGTTGCCGAAGCCGTACGAGGGGCGGACATCATCACCACCGTCACCGCAGACAAGGCCTACGCGACCATCATCACCCCCGAGATGCTTGAGCCGGGAATGCACCTGAACGCCGTCGGCGGTGACTGCCCGGGTAAAACCGAGCTCCATGCCGAGGTCCTGCGCCAATCCAGGGTCTTTGTGGAGTACGAGCCGCAGACCCGCATCGAAGGCGATATCCAGCAGCTTGAAGCCGACTCGCCTGTCATCGACCTGTGGCGTGTGCTCACGGGTGATCAGGAAGGTCGCCAGAGCGCAGAGCAGATCACCGTGTTCGACTCCGTGGGCTTCGCTCTTGAAGACTATTCGGTGCTGCGCTACGTGCTTCAGCAGGCTGAAAAACGTGGCGTGGGTACGAAGATCGATCTCGTTCCGTGGGTCGAGGACGACCCGAAAGACCTGTTCAGCCACACCCGTGGCCGCTCGGCGAAAAAACGCATCCGACGCGTTGCATAACTCTAAGATCAGCCCCCTACATCGGTAATTCTTGATGGCATTTCCAACGCGTTCGATTCAAGCGCCTGCTGCCGTGGTGATGGTCAGGCCACACGCTTTCACCCCCAACCCGGAAACGGCTGCTGATAACGCCTTCCAGCGCTCAAATGCCTCTATCGCAGCGCACGCCCTTTCTGAGGTTGCGCGCGATGAGGTCACTCAGGCCGCCGAGCGGCTAGAGGCAGAGGGTGTGCGGGTTCACCTGTTTGATGACTTCGGCGAGAAAAACACCCCGGACTCGGTCTTCCCGAATAACTGGTTCTCGACACACCCAGGTGGTCACGTCGCGATCTACTCGATGTACTCGCCGAACCGCCGTCGGGAGAGGCGCGCCGATGTCATCGAGATGCTCAAGCAGGAGTACCGGGTTCAGGACGTGATCGACTACTCGGGCCTGGAACAGGATGAGCTGTTCCTTGAGGGCACCGGAGCCATGGTGTTCGATCACATGTCCCGTGTGGCGTACACGGCTCGCTCGAACCGGGCTGACCCGATTGCCCTGGAGCGGTTCAGCACCCACTTCAACTTCGAGCCCATGGTGTTCGACACGACGGACGAGAAAGGCGTGCCGATCTATCACACCAACGTCTTGATGTGTGTGGCGACTGAATTCGCCCTGGTGGGGTTCGGCACTTTCACGAAACAGGCTCGTGCTGAAGAGGTTCGCATGCGTTTGATGGAGTCAGGTCGAGACGTGATCGATCTGACCAACCAGCAGATCAACGAGTTTGCCGGCAACGCAATCGAGCTCTCTGGGCGAGACGGTCGAATCCTGGCCCTCTCACGTCGAGCCTTCGACAGCCTCTCGGCAGAGCAGCGTCAACGTATCGAGCGGTCGGCCCGGTTGGTGCCGTTGGACGTTCCGACCATAGAAATGGCCGGAGGCTCTGTGCGCTGCATGATCGCGGGGATCCACTTGTCGCCTCGAACGTAACCTCAACGAGATGACCCCCATCCCCGCCCTCGCCAGGTGGGGATGGTTGTTATGGGCTTGCGCAGCGGTTCACGATAAGCATCGCCAATCTGCCCATCGCTCCGCAATTGATGGACTGGTGCCGGGCTGCTGCTGGCACGCAGCAAGTACTCCGAGGAGTCGCAGCGCCAGTTGCTACAGGGGTTCACCCTGAGCGGCTTCTGGGCGGCCGGGCAGGGGGGATGCACTCGCCGACTGTTCCGCTCCCGGGGCTCGGCGCTACTGATACTGCTGTGCTTGTCTGATCGGCAGCTCGACGCGAAAGGTGGTGCCAATCCCCAGTTCGCTGCGGACGCTGATCTCGCCACGGTGCTTCTTGATGATGCCGTAGGACAGGGATAAACCCAGGCCCGTGCCCTGGCCCACCGGTTTGGTGGTGTAGAAGGGGTCGAAGATTTTCTGCAGGCTGTCTGGCGCAATCCCCGAGCCGGTATCGCTGACTTCGATCCACACCCGTTCTCCTTCCACGCCGTTGCTCAGGGTGATGGAGCCTCGTTCCGGGCCCATGGCCTGGGCGGCGTTGACGATCAGGTTCATCAGCACCTGGTTGATCTGCGACGGCAGGCACTCGACCTCCGGCAGCGGGGTGTAGCACTTGACCACGTCGGCCTTGTACTTGATCTCGGCGGCGACGATGTTCAAGGTCGAATCCAGGCCCTGTTGCAAGTCTGCCCATTGCCATTCCTGGCTTGAGTCGACTCGGGAGAAGTCCTTGAGGTCCTTGACGATCTGGCTGACCCGGCCAATGCCCTCCTTGGACTCCTTGATCAGCAACGGAATGTCTTCCAGGAGGAAGTCCAGCTCGATCGCCGTGCGCAGTTGCACCAGGGATTCGCGTGCCGGCTCCTGGGCGATGGCCTGCTCCGCATGGCCATAGGCATTGAGCATCTCCTGCAAGCGCCGGAAGTAGTTGTCCAGGGTGCCGAGGTTGGAGGAAATGAAGCCAATGGGATTGTTGATTTCATGAGCCACCCCGGCGGCCAGTTGACCCAGGGACGCAAGTTTTTCTGACTGCACCAACTGGCTCTCCAGCAACTTGCGCTCGTCGATCTCCTTTTGCAGTTCGGCGCTGGTCTGTTTGAAGGCCAGGGTGCGTTGTTCAACCAGCGCTTCCAGCTGGCTCATCTGCAAGTTGGCGCGGGTGGTCATTTCCCACTTGGTGGTGAGGGTGTTGGCCATTTGCTGGACTTCAATATTGTCGAACGGCTTTTTCAGGATCAGCAGGCGGTCATGGCCGTCCAGGCGATCGAGCAACTCGTCCCAGGAGTAATCGGAGTAGGCGGTGCACACCACCACTTGCAGCCGCGGGTCGTGTTGCCAAAGCGCCTCAATGGTTTGTGCGCCGTCCCAGCCATCGGGCATACGCATGTCGACAAAGGCCAGTGCGTAGGGCCGCTCCCGGTTCGCGGCATCCAGCAGCTTGGCCAGTCCTTCCTGGCCACCGTAGGCCGAATCCAGTTCGAACACGGTGGCAGCGGTCTTCGGTGCGCTGCCGAACAGTGCGTTTTCCATGGCGTCCAGTTCGGCGCTGTCACCGGTCTGGGGCGTGAGGATCTTGCGGAAGTCGACGTGGATCGCCGGAGTATCGTCGATCAGCAGGATGCGCCGGTTGATGGGGTTGCTCATGACTCACCTTCGGCGATTTTCAGGGGGATTTGCAGGACGAACAGCGCACCGGTGCTGGACCGTCACTGTAGGCATTCAAGCGGCCGTTCATCTCGATGGCTGCCAGCGCACAGCTGTGCAGGCCAAAGCCGTGGCCTTCTTTGCGCGTGGTGAAGCCGTGGACAAAAATACGCGTCATGTTTTCCGGGGTGATGCCTTCGCCCTCGTCGCGGACACTGATCTGCAGGGTCTGGCCTTCGATGATGCTGGTTGCCAGGGTCATGTTGCGCTCGTGATTGGAAACGTCGGACATGGCGTATTTGGCATTGCTGATCAGGTTGATCAGGATCAGCAGCAGCCGGTGCTTGTCGCCCATGATGCGCGGAATATCGGCGTACTCCTTGAGCACCTTCACATGGTGCCGGGTGAGGGCGCCGGAATTCATGCGCAGCGCGTCTTCGAGCAGCTCGCTGATCGACAGCGGCTCCAGCACACTACTGGCTCCGGCGTAGGATTGCTGGGTGGAAACGATGTCCTTGATGTGATCGACGCTCTTGCTCAGTTGGGTCAGTTCCTCGGCCATGCCTTGCTGCTCAAGGTCGATGGCTTCCACCAACTGGTTCAGGTAGCCGGGGAGCAATTTGCCTTTTTCGTCCTCGCTGAGAAAATGCCCCAGGTCTTCCGGGTGTTGGTTGATCAACTGCATCGCCCTGCCCAGGCCCTGAGCCTTGCTGTTACGCAGTTTGCGGGTCACCAAGTCGGCAGAGATGTTCACGCTGTTGAGCACGTTGCCGACGTTGTGCAAGACGTTGGTGGCAATTTCCGCCATGCCGGCCTGGCGCGCGCTGTCGAGCAGTTCGCTCTGGGTGTCCTTGAGCTGGCGAGTGCGTTCCTCGACCCGCTGTTCGAGCTCGTCGTTGACCGCCACCAGCGCTCGGTTTATCTGGTGGATTTCGGCAAAGCTGCGGATCAGGCGGACCGTCAGCCAGATCAGGAGCAACACCAGCAGCGCAGAAAACAGCAGCAGGTAAAAATGGTAGCGCTGGTCAATGATTTCGGCTTCCTGCTGGTCACGGTTGAGCATGTTGGTGATGTCGTCCAGGCGCTCGGAGACCGGAACCATTTCGATCTGTTCAAGCAGGCCGTTGACCAGGGGCTGCTCACGCAGGATCAGCGAAATATGGTTACTGAGCACGTCGATGGAATCATGGAAGTCCTGTGGCAGCCGCTCCTTGTTCACTTGCAGTTTGTTCAGGCCCACCAAAATATCGGCAGCGTGCTCGGCGGAAGTGACCTGGGCAAACTCCAGGCTGCTGAGCAACAGGTCATAGGTGTCGGTGGCGATATTCTGTAATTGCTGTTTGTCGGCATCGGTCAGTCGAGCCAGTTGGGCTTGGATGTCATCTTCGGCTGTCGGCAGGAAGGCTAGAGAGTTACGCAGCACGGCATTGTGCGACTTGAATTGCTCCACCAGCCGGGTTTTTTCCTTCATCGCGTTTAGGTAGGCGTCCTGGGTGGCGCGCCAGTCAGGCGCCTGGTTGCGCCGGTCATGGGAGGCCATGGAGTCAAAGCTTTGCCACAGCTGGGTCATTTTGCTCAAGGGCGAGACCAGCGGGTCGTAGTTGTGACTGATGGCGACCCGGGCCTTGAGGATCTCGTTTTCCCATTGGGCGTTCTGCTGCATGATCTGGCGGATGAGGTCCCGGGATTCGGTGTAGGCAGCGGTCTGGTCCGATTTCGAATTGATGTACAGAAACAGCAGGATCGACGCGAGCACGACGGCGACCCCGGCCAGTAGGAGGAGGCTGGTGCGACGGGACACCTTCATAGTGGTTTGCCTTCCCATTCACCGGTCAGGGTCTTGAGGAATTTGACGATCAGGGTCTTGTCTTCCTCGGATGGAATGCGTCCCAGTTGGTACTTGAACATGATCGCCACGGCGCCCTCCAGGGTCGGCTCCGAACCGTCATGAAAGTAGGGCGCAGTGACTGCAACGTTACGCAGGCTCGGCACCTTGAATACATTACGATCATCCTCCTCGCCGGTGACATTGAACCGCCCCAGGTCCGCCACGGTCGGGTTGCCCCGGGCCTTGAAGTAGTCGCCGAGTACGCCGAATTTCTGGAACATGTTGCCGCCGATGTTCACACCCTGATGGCAAGCAATGCAGCCGTAGTCCTGGAAACGTTGGTAGCCGTATTTTTCTTCCAAGGTCAGGATTTCAGTATTGCCCGCCAGGTACTGGTCGAAGCGCGAGTTGCTGCTGAGTAGGGTCCGTTCATAGTCGGCCAGGGCGCTGCGGATATTGGCCTGTGTCACGGCGTCCGGGTAGGCCTCGGCGAACGCGCTGCCATAGCCCGGGTCGGCGCCGATGCGCTGGACCACGGTGGCCCAGTCACTGCCCATCTCGGAGGGGCTCTGGACTACGACGTGTACTTGTTCTTCCAAGGTTTCGGCGCGGCCGTCCCAGAACTGACGGAAGTTCAAGCTGGCGTTGAACACGCTCGGCGTATTGACCGCCACGGGTTTGCCGTCAAACCCCACTGACAGTGGTTTGTTATCGGCGCCGCCATGCTCCAGTCGATGGCAGCTGGCGCAGGACAAGCTGTTATTCACCGAAAGGCGTGGGTCGTTGAATAGCTGGCGTCCCAGTTCGACGCGCTTGCCATCCAGGGCCGGCAGCGGCGGCAAGGGCTTGAGTGGCCCCTCCAGTGGCGCGGCATCGGCGCCAACAGCGAACAGCAAGCCGGCTGAGAGCAGCAATGGGAGTGAAAACATGGTCGGTATCCTTAGCCCGCGAATGTTCATGAACGGCTTAGAAGGAGCTGCCGCGGGGCGCTCAGGAAAATGGCGAACGCTTCGGGTTCCACTGCTTTGCTGAAGTAGAAACCCTGGCCTTCCTCGCACTGGTGGCGCTTGAGAAAGTCCAGCTGTTCGGCGTTCTCGATACCTTCGGCGATGATACTCAGGTTGAGGCTTTTCCCCAGGTCAATGATGCTGCTCACCAATTTGGCGTCGTTGCTGTCGATACTCAGGTCGCGTACGAAAGATTGGTCGATTTTCAGCACATCGACTGGGAATTTCTGTAAGTAGCTCAGGCTGGAGTAGCCGGTCCCGAAGTCGTCTACAGCTAGCCTTACCCCAAGCCTCTTGATCGCATGCAGCGTGGTGATGGTGGCCTCGACGTTCTGCATCAGCACGCTTTCGGTGATCTCCAGCTCCAGGTGTGATGGATCGAGCCCGGTCTCTGCCAGTGTCTGGGTCAAGCGTTCGACAAAGTCGGGTTGTCGGAAATCGATGGCTGACACGTTCACCGACATGCAGATGGGTGACAGACCTTGGGCCTGCCAGGCCCGCGACTGGAGGCAGGCGCTGCGCAGCACCCATTGGCTGAGGGCGACGATCAGCCCGCAGTCTTCGGCCACTGGAATGAACACCGAGGGACTGATCAGGCCATGGCCGGGCCGTGCCCAGCGTACCAGGGCTTCGGCACCGACCACGGCGCCGCTGGCCAGATTCATTTTGGGCTGGTAGTGCAGGACCAGCTCCTGGCGCTGCAAGGCCAGGCGCAGTCCGGTTTCCAGGGTTTGCCGGTGCTGGGCGTGGAGGTTCATGTCTTCGATGAAAAAACTGAAGCCATTGGGGCCGCAGTCCTTGATGTTGCGCATGGCGGTCTCGGCTTTTTTGATCAGAGACACGGCATCCAAACCATCGTCGGGATAAATGCTGATGCCCAGGCTGGCAGTAACCGCCAGGTCGTGCCCGGCCACCCAGTGTGGAGTGTTGACGGCCGCCAGCAGTTTTTCGGCCACTCCCCGGGTCTGCTGCGGGTGCACGATGTCACCCAGGATCACCACGAACTCGTCCGAACCGTAGCGGAACACCGAGTCGGACTCGCGCAGCGCCTTCGCCAGGCTCTGGGCGACGTGCTTGAGCATTTCGTCCCCGGCGGGATGACCGAGGGCATTGTTGATCCGTTTGAAGCGGTCCAGACCGATAAACATCACGGCGATCTGCCGGTCATGGCGCCGGGACTGGGTCAGGTACTGGGTCAGGCGATCGCCCAGCAGCGTACTGTTGGGCAGCTCGGTGAGCGGGTCGTAGTGCAGGAGGCGGGACACGTTCAGCAGTTCCTGGACCCGTTGCTCGATGGTGTGTTCCAGGTCGCGCATCTTGATCGCGGCGTCTTGTGCCAGTTGCCATTTCCAGGTCAGAGCACTGGCCATCTGGCGGATTTCCAGGCTGTCGAAAGGTTTTTTCAGGATCAGCAACTGATCGCCGAATTCGATGCGTTCGGCCATGGCCTCCCAGGAGTAGTCAGAGAACGCAGTGCACAAGGCGATCTGCAGATGGGGGTCGGCTTTCCATAATTGTTCGATTGTTTGCAAGCCATCCCAGCCTGGAGGCATGCGCATATCGATAAAGGCCAGGGCGTAGGGCCTGCCTTCGGCCAGGGCCTGCTTGACCCGTTCCAGGCCTTCTTCGCCCTGGTAGGCGGAATCGAGCTGGAAGTGCGACTGGGGGATGTGTGTGGTGCCGAACAGCAGGGCTTCGGTGCTGCTTAGAGGACCGTCATCGTCAGGGCAGAGGATCTTGCGAAAGTCCTGATGGATCGCAGCGGTGTCGTCAACGATCAGGATTCGCCGGTTGGCGGTGACGTAAGCAGGGTTCATTTGAGCGCCTCCGACGTTGGATCCACAGCTTCGACGGCGGACGTCGCCTTGAGCAGTTCACCGGCCTGTTCGCTGTCCACCGCCAGAGCCGGGGAGTGCGCCATTGGCACACCGCTGGACAGCAGGGTGATGCGCTGCTCCTGGGTTTCCACCCCTTCGGCGGTGACGCCGATCCCGGCCTCGCTGGCAAAGTTGAGGATCGCGCGCAGGGTCATGGCGTTGTCCGGGTCGCTGCTGGCACTGTCGAGCAGGCGTTGGGCGAGCTTGAGGTGGCTGACCCGGTAGGTTTTCAGGTAATCGAACGATGAATACTCGGTGCCGAAGTCGTCGATGGCGATCTTCACGCCCAGTTCGCACAGCCGGGGAAGTATGTCGTTGTGGGTCCACTTGGTCTGGGCCAGCGTGCCCTCGGTGACGTCGAATCGCAGGTCCCAGGGGCACAGGTTCCAGCGCGCGGTGGTCCGCAGTACCTGGTAAATCAGTTCCGAACCGGTCTTGAGCTGGACCAGGGATAGGTGGATCGCAATCAGCGGCGGCGCCAGGTCCTGGTCGCGCCATGCACGCATCTGCCGACAGGCCTGGTCCAGTATCCAGTGGCCCAAGGGGATGATGATCCCGGTCTTTTCAGCAACCTCCATGAACTCCGAGGCTTCGAGCCAGCCGCGCTGAGGGTGGAGCCAGCGCACCTGGGCGGCCATGCTGAGGACTTTGCCGGTGCCGAGATCGACTTCGGGCAGGTACTGCAGATGCAGTTCGTCGCGTTCCAGGGCCAGTTTCAACTGGTTGGCCAGGGCCACGCGTTGGGTGACTTCCTGGTTGATGTCCTCGCTGTGGAAGTGAAACAGGTTGCGGCCCTTGTCCTTGGAGCGATACAGCGCCATGTCCGACTGCGCCATGAGCCCGTCGGCGCTGAGGGTATGGGGGCTGTAGAGACTGATGCCGATGCTGGCCGAGATACGCGCCTCGTTGCCGTCCAGGAAATAGGGGAGCGCCAGGGTATCGAGGATCTTCGCCGCCAGGCTCGCGCATTGCGTGGAGTCCTCGACCTCCAGTTGCAGGATTGCGAACTCATCACCACCCAGGCGTGCAACCACATCGTTTTCCCGGGTGCAAGACTGCAGGCGCCTGGCCACCTCCTGCAACAACAAGTCGCCGACGGGGTGGCCAAGGGTGTCATTGATGCGTTTGAAGTGGTCCAGGTCCAGGTAAAACATCGCGAAGGGCGCCGCGCCGCGTCTGGCCGCGGCAAACGCCTGGTGCAGGCGTTCGACCAGGGTCGGACGGTTGGCCAGCCCAGTTAGGCCGTCCGTGTGGGCCAGCAGGGCGATTTTATCTTCGGCCAGGCGGCGTTCGGTGATGTCGAGGATGATGCCTTCCACCTCGACCAACTGGCCCAGATTGTTGCGCACAGGGATGTAGCGGTTTTCCACCCAGCGAAAGGCACCGTCGCCGGTAAGCATGCGAAATTCGATGGAGGCGCCGCAGACGTCCCGGTCCAGGGCGCGCAGCATGGCCAGCTCGACCTTGGCCCGGTCGTCGGCGTGGATCAGCGACCGGGCCCAGTCGGGGGACGCCACCAGCTGCGCCGCCACATGGCCGAACTTGGTGATGTTGTGGGAGATGTACATCAGCGTGAATGACGGCTCGCCCCGCAGCCGATAGAGAATCGTGGGGCTGTTCTGGACGATGATGTTGGCGTCGGCCAGCTCTCGGGTACGTTCCTCGACCGCTTGTTGCAGTTGGTCCAGTTTCAGCTCTGCGGCTTCGGTCATCTGCCATTTGACGGTCAGGGCACTGGCCATCTGCCGGATTTCGATGGCATCGAAGGGTTTTTTCAGGATCAGCAGGCGGTCGCCTAGCTCCAGGCGCTCAGCGATGTCTTCCCAGGAATAGTCGGAATAGGCCGTGCACAGGGCGATTTGCAGTTTGGGGTCGGCCTGCCACAGCCGCGATATGGTTTCCAGCCCGTCCCAGCCGGGTGGCATGCGCATGTCGATAAAGGCCATGGCGTAAGGCTGGTCGCAGTCCAGCGCCGCCTGCACTTTTTCCAGCGCCTCCTGGCCCTGGAAGGCCGAGTCGAGGACAAAGTCTTCTGCCGCAACGCTGATGGGGGAGCCGAACAGCGCGGCTTCGGCGCTGCCCAGGGGGTCTTCGACGGGGGCGCCGGGGGCCAGGATCTTGCGAAAGTCCTGATGGATCGCGGCAGTGTCGTCAACGATCAGGATTCGCCGGTTGCGGTGATCCGTAGACGCTGTCATTGCCGGGCTCCTGCCCGACACAGTGACCTTGGGTATAGGTTCATCGGGCTTCCTTTCCTGAACGCCGGAGGGTGGTTCCATCCAGGGCGTGAGCATAGTCCGGCTTCCCGTTAATCGCTAACGCCCGCTATCAAATACAGACGCTGCTCGCGCAACTCATCTAAGCTCCTGCGCAAGACGGGCCGGGTTGGCGTCAAACGG
This sequence comes from Pseudomonas morbosilactucae, assembly GCF_023241665.1. Taxonomy (NCBI): domain Bacteria; kingdom Pseudomonadati; phylum Pseudomonadota; class Gammaproteobacteria; order Pseudomonadales; family Pseudomonadaceae; genus Pseudomonas; species Pseudomonas morbosilactucae. Next base: position 56,953 of record NZ_JALQCX010000026.1, read on the forward strand.
AAGGGGCGAAGCATGGAAGAGCCTGAAAATAATGTGACTCAGAACAGGCCGACGATCCTGTTGGTCGACGACGAGGAGTCGATTCTCAACAGCCTGCGCCGCTTGCTGCGGAGCCAGCCCTACGAGATCTTGCTGGCGGATAGCGGCGCCAGGGCCCTGGAAATCCTTGAGCAGCAGCCGGTGGATGTGGTCATGAGCGATGCCCGTATGCCGAGCATGGACGGTGCGACGCTACTGGCCCATATTCATCGGCTATACCCCTCAACGCTGCGTATCCTGCTCACTGGGTACGCCGACATGACGATGATCGCCAAGGCCATCAACGAAGGGCAGATCCATCGCTACATCAGCAAGCCATGGAACGACGAGGATATGTTGGTGACCTTGCGCCAGGCCCTGGTTTATCAGCACTCCGAAAGCGAACGCCAGCGTCTGGAAGCGTTGACCCGGCAGCAGAACGAACAACTGCGCAGCCTCAATCTGACCCTGGAAAAACACGTGGCGGCGCGCACCGCCGAATTGCAACAGACCGCCGATATGCTCGATCTGGCCTATGAAGAGCTCAAGCGCAGCTATGTGACCGGAACCGAGGTCTTTTCACTTCTGGCCAACCTGCGCCTGCCCAAGGCCAAGCAGACCAACCGCCAGATCATCGAATTGATTCGTGTCTATTGCGTCAGTCATGGCCTTGATGAAGCCGAAAGCCGGGACATGACCATGGCCGCTGCGCTTTACAACATCGGCAAGTTGAGCTGGACCGACAGCATGATGACGGCCCCGGCCGATCAGCTGTATCACACCGAACGAGAGTTGTACCGGGCCTATCCGAAACAAAGCGAGTCGCTGTTGATGACCCTGGAGCCGATGAAAGATGCGGCACGCATCATCCTGCATCACCAGGAGCGTTGGGACGGTAGCGGCTTTCCCGATCACCTCAAGGGCACGGCCATTCCTTTGGGCGCGCGCTGGCTGAAGTTGGCTGTGGACTTTATTGAGTTGCAGCGTGGGTTGATCCTGGAGCGGCAAATGAACAGCGACGAAGCGCTGCTGTTCATCCGCAAATACGCCGGCAAATTGTACGACCCAGGTTTGGTGGAAGACTTCATCAACGTTTGCGCGACGTTCCTCAGTGACGTGACCTTGGCCGATCCGACCGTCAAGGACCTGGGCACCCGGGAACTGGTTGCCGGGATGGTCCTGGCTCGCAACCTGAATGCCGATAACGGCATGCTGCTGCTGAATGCGGGCAAGGTCTTGAGTACGGCGCTGGTGGAAAAACTGATCGCTTTCGAAGCGATGGAAGGCGGTAAGTACACGGTTTTTATCAAAGAACCTGAGGTTGCAACCCAGAGCGATGGCGTATTGAGTTCTTGATTAACAATGGAAATAAAAGAAATCCCTTGGATTTCAACGGCGCGCCGCGCCAGGCGTGAGCCTCGTTTCCCGCACCAGACATACAGAAAAAGCCACTCAATCGAGTGGCTCTTTTTCGCCTGCGATTTGCCCAGCAGAGTGCTTTGCACTCCCGCCCGCATTGCAACGGGTTCACCTCTTGCCATTGGACCGCGGGGGCAGCCCAGCCCCCAATTCGGCCTCGCTCAATAAACCTGAGGCACGATCAGTTCCGGCGGCGTCGGGCTGCGGGAGTAATCTTCCTGGCGCACACGCTGCGGCAGCTCGATCACCGGTAGTTCCACTTCTTCATAGGGCATCTGCCCGAGAAGGTGATGGATGCAGTTGAGCCGGGCTTTCTTCTTGTCATCGGCTTGCACCACCCACCAGGGGGCTTCGGCGATGTGGGTGCGTTCCAGCATGATTTCCTTGGCCTTGGTGTAGGCCTCCCAGCGCCGACGGGACTCCAGGTCCATGGGGCTGAGTTTCCACTGCTTGAGCGGGTCGTGAATGCGACTGAGAAAGCGCAGGTGCTGTTCCTGATCGGAGATGGAGAACCAGTACTTGATGAGTTGGATGCCGGAGCGGGCGAGCATGCGTTCGAACTCCGGCACCGTGCGGAAGAACTCTTCGTACTGGTCGTCGTTGCAAAAGCCCATGACTTGTTCGACGCCGGCGCGGTTGTACCAACTGCGGTCGAACAGCACGATTTCACCCGCGGCCGGCAAATGCGAGACGTAGCGCTGGAAATACCATTGGGTGCGTTCGCGGTCATTGGGGGCTGGCAGGGCGGCAACCCGGCAGACCCGAGGGTTGAGGCGTTGGGTAATGCGCTTGATGACGCCGCCCTTGCCGGCGGCATCACGGCCTTCGAACAGGATCACGACTTTATGGCCGGTTTTGACCACCCAGCTTTGCAGCTTCACCAATTCGCCCTGCAGGCGGAACAGTTCGCTGAAGTAAATCCGGCGCGCGTTCTTCTCGCTACCGTCCTCGACGTGCTCATCAAACAGCGCATTCAGGTCATGCCCGTCTTCGGATAATTCCAGTTCCAGCTCTTCGTCACTGTGATCAAGCAGCTCACGGTGTATGCGCTGTATCAAGGCGTCTTCTGTCGAGTACATGGGACCCGCTCGCGTGGTGGAGGAGGGCAGAGTGTTAGTCGCAATTTGTGACGAGGCGATGACATCAAGGGGCGTTTCTGCGGGGGGAAGGGGGGGCGAAAGCGCGGTTTGCCATTCCATATTCATAAAATCGTAACAAAGCTGCGGCAGAGTTCGGGAGCCCGTCACCACAAGGAGTTCTTTTAATGAAATGTTTGATGAAGTCTGTTGCGCTCGCTATCACGGTCTCTCTTTGTGCCACCTCGGGGGCCTTTGCCGCTGAGAGCGTACGCCTGACTGGTTCCGGTGCCAGCTTCCCGGCCCCGATCTACCTCACCTGGTTCAAGGATTTCAGCAAGAAAACCGAAGGTGTCACTGTGGATTACCAATCCAAGGGCAGTGGCGCGGGTGTACAGGACTTCCTGAATAAAACCGTCGACTTCGCCGCCAGTGACTCGGCAATGAAAGACGAAGACATCGCCAAGGTCGCCGAAGGCGTGCAGTTGCTGCCAATGACCGCCGGTGAAATCGTGCTGGCCTATAACCTGCCGGGCAACCCCAAGGGCCTCAAGCTGCCACGCGACGTCTATTCCAACATCTTCCTGGGCAAGATCACGCGCTGGAACGACCCCCAGATCGTTGCGGCCAACCCGGACCTGAAACTGTCCGACACGCCGATCACCGTTGTCGTGCGTGCTGATTCCAGCGGCACCACCGCGGTATTCACCAAGCACTTGGCGGCCATCAATCCAGACTTCAAACAAGCGCTGGGTGAAGGCAACACCGTCAACTGGCCGGCCAGCGACAAATTCATCAAATCGCCGAAGAACGATGGCGTGACCGCCACCGTCCGCCAGACTCCGGGCGCGATTGGCTACATCGAATACGGCTTCGCCAAGCTGGCCAAGGTTGACTTCGCCCAGTTGCAGAACAAGGCCGGCCAGTACGTAGTGCCGAACGCTGAAAGCGGTGCCGAGGCCCTGGCCGCAGTGAAGATGCCGGAAAGCCTGGTGGCCTGGCTGCCGGACCCGGACGGTGCCAAGTCCTACCCGATCACGTCCTACACCTGGATGATCTTCCGCAAGCAGAACGAGAACCCGGCCAAAGCCAAGGCCATGCGTGAAATGGTCGAGTACAGCCTGACCGAGGGGCAGAAAATCGCCGACTCGATGGGCTATATCCCCCTGCCGCAATCGGTCATCGACCAGGTTCGCAAAGCGTCCGCCAACATCCAGTAACGCCTGTGAGGCCTCTCCCGGCGGCGGCTGTCAGGCCTGCCGGGAGAGTTTCCCCCTTGTTCCGGAATTAGCCAATGAACAAACCTTTCGTCGTACCGGTTAACCCGGACTCTGCCTGCCAACCGCCGTCTGCGAAAGACTTCATGGTGGATCGCACCTTCCGTGCGCTCTCCCGCATCGGCGTGGTGCTCGTTCTGGCGCTGGTCTTCGCGCTGGTCTTCGAGGTGGGGCGCAAGGCGCTGCCTGGCATGGAAAAGCACGGCCTGGACGTCATCTTCGGCACCGTCTGGGACGTGAATCAGGGCAAGTACGGCATTCTGCCGGCCATCTGGGGCACGCTCTACAGCGCCTTGATCGCCCTGGTGATCGCGGGCTTTTTTGGCGTCAGCATGGCGATTTTCCTGACTCAGGATTTTCTGCCCGCCAAGCTTGCCGCCGTTTTTCGCACCATTGTCGAATTGCTCGCCGCCATCCCCAGCGTGGTCTACGGCCTGTGGGGGATCTATGTGGTGATCCCGGCGGTTCGGCCACTGACCGCCTGGTTGAACACTGAGCTAGGCTGGATACCTTTTTTCAGCACGTCCTTGAGCGGACCGGGCTTGCTGCCGGCGGCGCTGGTACTGGCGATCATGATTCTGCCGACCATTGCCGCTGTGTCCCAGGACGCCCTCACCGGCGTGCCGATGAAAACCAAACAGGCCGCCTATGGCATGGGCACCACCCACTGGGAAGCGATTCTCAAGGTGATGGTGCCATCCGCCGCCACTGGCATCTTCGGTTCCCTGGTCCTGGGCCTGGGCCGTGCGCTGGGTGAAACCATGGCGTTGGCCATGCTGGTGGGCAACGCGAACAACATCTCCCTGTCTCTGTTTGCACCGGCCAATACACTGGCGGCCCTGCTGGCGCTGAACTTCCCCGAAGCCGGGCCGAACGAGATCGAGGTCTTGATGTACGCCGCCCTGGTGCTGATGTTGATCACGCTGATCGTCAACATCTTCGGCTCCATGATCATGATGTATGCCCAACGGGGTAATAAGTGATGACTGACCTCACTGTTGCAACAGACCTGACGTCGCCGGCCGGTGCGATGCCGAGCCTGCAGCGCAAGTTCGAAGGCCGCGCTCTGCGCAGCCTGGTGTTGACCACCCTGGTCTGGGGTGGGGCGCTGCTGGCCAGCGTGCCGCTGATTTCCGTGCTCTACATGCTGATCATGCGCGGTGGGGCTCGCTTGAGCCTTGAGGTGTTCACCGAGCTGCCACCCACCGGTTTCGAAACCGGCGGCGGCTTCGGCAACGCGATGGCCGGCACTTTTGTCATGGTCGGTATCGCGGCGGCCATCGCGGTTCCGGTCGGCATCATGGCGGCCATCTTCCTGGCTGAGCTGGGGCCCGACAGCAAACTGGCCAACGCCGCACGCTTTGCCGCCAAGATGCTCACGGGGCTGCCGTCGATTCTGGCCGGGGTTTTTGCCTATGCCCTGGTGGTGATGACCACCGGTACCTACTCGGCACCTGCGGGTGGCGTGGCCCTGGCGGTGCTGATGCTGCCGATCGTCGTGCTCACGGCGGAAGAGTCGATGCGCATGGTGCCCAAAATCATGAAGGACGCCGCCTACGGCATGGGCTGCACCCGCTCCCAGGTTATCTGGAAAATCGTCTTGCCCACCGGCCTGCCGGCGATCCTGACGGGCGTCATGCTGGCCGTGGCACGCGCCGCAGGCGAAACCGCGCCCTTGTTGTTTACCGCATTGTTCAGCAACTACTGGATCTACCACGACGGCGGCCTGGCCGTCATGAATCCCACGGCCTCGCTGGCGGTGCTGATTTACAACTTCTCCGGCATGCCTTTCGACAACCAGCTCGAGCTCGCATGGGCGGCCTCGTTGGTGCTGGTGATGATTGTGCTGGTCGTGAATGTTGTCAGCCGTATTTTCGGCAAGCCCAAGTATTGAGATCGGGAGCACCTGAATTTTGAACGTATCCACTGCACAACTCGCCGCTCCGTCAGTCACCCAGGCACCTGTGGTCATGGACTGTAAGCTGGACAAGATTTTTTACGGCAACTTCATGGCGGTCCGTGACAGCCATGTGCCCATCGAAAAAAACAAGATCACCGGCTTTATCGGTCCTTCCGGCTGCGGCAAAAGTACCGTGCTGCGTAGCCTCAACCGCATGAACGACCTGGTGAAAGGTTTCCGTTTTGAAGGCCACGTGCACTTCCTCGGGCAGGACGTCTACGGCAAGGGCGTTGACCCGGTGGTCGTGCGCCGTTACATCGGCATGGTCTTCCAGCAACCGAACCCGTTCTCGATGAGCATTTTCGACAACGTCGCCTTCGGCCTGCGCCTCAACCGCTACAAGGGCGACCTGGGTGATCGGGTCAAGCACGCCTTGCAGGGCGCTGCCCTTTGGGATGAGGTCAAGGACAAGCTCAAGGTCAGCGGCCTGTCCCTGTCCGGTGGTCAGCAGCAACGTTTGTGTATCGCCCGCGCCATCGCCACCGAGCCGGAAGTGCTGTTGCTGGATGAGCCCTGCTCGGCGCTCGATCCGATCGCCACGCGCCGGGTCGAGGAGTTGATGGTCGAGTTGAAGAAGGACTACACCATCGCCCTGGTGACCCACAACATGCAGCAGGCCATACGCGTGGCCGACACCACGGCGTTTTTCTCGGTGGATATTTCCCAGGGCACGCGCACCGGCTACCTGGTGGAGATGGGCCCGACGACCCAGATTTTTGACAACCCGCGGGAACAAATGACCGAGGACTACATCAGCGGCAAGTTCAGCTAAGCCACAACCTCCGGTCAAGGCCGGATGCCCCCAGAGGCCCTTGGGCTTGGGCGGGCATCCGGCTATTTACCTTCTTATCTGCCGTTTCCCAGGAATGCCAATGTCTGCAACGCGTCGTCTTGATCTGCCAGCGATTGAACGTGCACTGCGTGAAGTGCAGAGGCGCTTTGCCGCCCTCAGCCGGGACTTTACCGAGCCGCGAGATCCCTTGACTGATGAAGTGCTGAGCAATGTGGTTGAAGGCTATGCGCTGATTGACGAGTATGTCGCCCGGGGTGTCGACCTGTTTAATCTTCAGCAACTGAACCTGATGCTGGAGATCAATGCCACCGTGCTCTGCGGTCGCGACCCGGCGCGCCGACTGGAGTATGCCCAGCACCTGAAGGCGACCGAGGAACACTTCTTCAACAACGTTGAAGGCGGCATCAAGGACTTGTTCAATTGGTACTGCGCCTACCGCAGCGAGTCGGTCTGGAAGCGTGCGGCGGGCGTCTATGTACGGATTCTCAGCAAGCCGCAATTGTTCATTGAAGGCAACAACCGCAGTGGCTCGCTGATCGTCAGCTATTTGCTGATGCGCGCCGGTTTGCCTCCGTTTGTACTGACGCTGGAGAACGCCGAGGGCTACTTCAACCCATCATCCGTCATCCGCAATTCAGCCAAGCATGGCGTCAAGGCGTTGTACGAATTTCCCAAAATCAAGAAAAAATATGCCGCTTTTCTGGAAGAACAGGCCCCCGATCCCATGAAGTTTTTTCTCCAAGACCAGCCCTTGCCTCTCTACAAGGGAGGTCATTGATGAGCGGGTTTCCAACGCTTGAAAAATGCCGGGTTGCCGGTAGTCGAATCTGGCAAGTCATGCAATGCGCTCTCCCGATGCTCGCCTTCAGGCGCCCGCGCATACGGATTTCCTTCGATATCGATGACACGCTGGCCTGCCAACTCGACCACTGCGCAGTGGAGCCCAGCAAGCTGCCGGCCTGGATTCATCGTTGGCTGGGCGAGCCATTGCGCATCGGAACACGCTCCCTGACCCGCGAGCTACGTCGCCAGGGCTGCAGTATCTGGGTCTACACCTCGTCCGGTCGCACGCCGTCCTACATCCGGCGTTGGCTGATGCTCTACGGCATTCACGTCGACGGTGTGGTCAACAGTGTTCGGCACAACCAGGCCCTGACCGCCCGTGGGCTGTCGAACGCCCCCTCGAAATTTCCCCCAGCCTTCGACATCGACCTGCATGTCGATGATTCCGAAGGCGTGCAGATTGAAGGTCATGACCACGGTTTCCGCGTGGTTGTGGTGAATCCGCAAGATGAACTGTGGGCGCAGAAAGTCCTGGAGGCCGTGGCTAAAGTCCAGGCGCAGATTGATTGGCAGCAGACCTTCAGGCACAAGAAGGCAACGGCACAGCGGCCCGAAGTTTTTTCTTCCTGAGGCCGCAGTGCCCGGCACAGCGCTGGGTCAACCCCGAGTGTTTTCGGGGCAGTTAGATCAGCGCCTCAGCACCTGCGGCGGTGGTGTATGCCCGGTGCTGAGCCCGGCGTAATCGGCAAGTTTGCCGAAACGTCGGGTTCTCAAGGGTTATTTCGATCGGGCAATGCCGTTTAGCGTTGCGACCTGAGTCGCCAGCACATCCATCAAGTCCGGTGACAGGCAGTCATAAGGTTCCAGGCCGATCGAGCGCAAGCGTGTGCGGATCTTTTGCATCTCTTCGGGCGGCGTCCCCGTTTCGATAATCGAAGACACAAATGCCGCGAACCCGGGAGCCGACCATCCGGCCTGGGGTGAGAGTTCAGTGTGCACAAAGTCCAGACCGTAGAACGCGTGATCCTTGTTTTCGATACGCCCGTACAAATGTGCATGGCACTCGGTGCAAGCATGGCGCTGAATGACCGCGTTCTTGTCCACAATGGCGAGTTTTTCCGCGTGTGCGGTGACGCTGACTTTTTCCCGTGGGACGACCGCGATCACTGCGAATGTCGCACCTGCCGGTTTCCAGCATTTGCTACAGCCACAGGCGTGGTTGTGCAGCGTCTGGGCGTCAACCTTGACCTCGACCTTATTGGCTGTGCACAGGCACTGCAGTGTTCCGCCGGTAAAGTTCGAGGCAGCAGGGGATAGACCGTTATCCAGTGTTGGATGAAGTGTTATGTCGCTCACTGTGAATCTCCAGATCGTTAGGGAACCAGGGGGGACGCCAGGTGCCGTGGGCCCCTGGCCCACACTTCAGTACTTGATGACAGTACGGATCGACTTGCCTTCATGCATCAGGTCGAACGCTTTATTGATGCGTTCCAATGGCATGGTGTGTGTCACAAACGGCGCCAGTTCAATCTCGCCCTGCATCGCGTCCTCCACCATTTTTGGCAGTTGGGTGCGGCCTTTGACGCCGCCGAAGGCAGAGCCTTTCCAGGTGCGGCCGGTCACCAGTTGGAAGGGGCGGGTGGAGATTTCCTGGCCCGCGCCGGCGACGCCGATGACGATCGACTGGCCCCAGCCACGGTGGGCGCTTTCCAGTGCGGCGCGCATGACGTGCACGTTGCCGATGCACTCGAACGAATGGTCAACGCCCCAACCGGTGGCCTCGATGATGACCTGCTGAATCGGCTTTTCGTGGTCTTTTGGGTTGATGCAATCCGTGGCGCCAAACGACTTGGCCAGTTCAAATTTGCCTGGGTTGGTGTCCACGGCAATGATGCGTCCGGCCTTGGCCTGGCGCGCACCCTGAATCACCGCCAGGCCGATACCACCCAGCCCGAACACTGCGACGGTGTCCCCGGGTTGCACCTTGGCGGTGTTATGCACTGCGCCAATCCCTGTGGTTACGCCGCAGCCGAGCAGGCACACGTGCTCATGGTTGGCTTGAGGGTTGATTTTCGCGACCGAGACTTCAGCGACAACCGTGTACTCGCTGAACGTGGAGCAGCCCATGTAGTGGTACAGAGGCTGGCCGTTGTAGGAGAAACGAGTGGTGCCATCCGGCATCACGCCCTTGCCCTGCGTCTCACGCACCGCGACGCATAGGTTGGTCTTGCCGGATTTGCAAAACAGGCATTCACCGCATTCGGCGGTGTAGAGGGGAATGACGTGGTCACCCGGTTTCAGGCTGGTCACGCCTTCACCGACTTCAACCACCACGCCGGCACCTTCGTGGCCCAACACCACCGGGAACAGGCCCTCGGGGTCATCACCGGACAATGTGAAGGCGTCGGTATGGCAGACGCCGGTGTCAGTGATTTTGATCAGCACTTCGCCAGCGCGGGGTGGCGCCACATCGATCTCGACGATTTGAAGTGGTTTGCCGGCTTCAAAGGCAACGGCAGCACGAGATTTCATAAGGTCTTTCTCCAGGTGAGGATGCTTGCTTGACCGAGGCGGACGCGTGAATCGAGATGGTTTGAAGGGGAGGCTCAAGGGCTGTACGCACCCACAAACCCCGTCATCGATCAATGAGCGCCATGCATCGAGCGTGTCTATTGAATTCGAGAGTTCTTCCCTGAAATGGCTGTCAAGAACGCCGCCATCAAGCCATTCGCTGCACCGCTTGGGCCGCGATTGGCTGCAACACGGGCTCGCACTCTGTTCCCTGCCCAAGCGCCGCCCAAAGCGCATCAAGCTTAGGCGCACACTCGGCAAACAAACACGCCCGTTTTGTTTGAGGACTCCGGTCGATTTGTTTCTAATCGGCCGGCGATGGCAAAAGGGCTGTGAGCCGATGCCGCGATCAGCCCTTGAGCGTCTGGTTTTCCAGGACGTCTTTAAGGGCCGTGTTGAGGTGTTGAATCCTTGTTTCGTGTCGCTTCAGAAAATGGCTGTTGCCTGTTTTGTACCCGTCGACCAATGCAACGGCCGATGCACGGGTGTTCCCCAGGCGTCGGCCGTGTTTGTGGCGGCAGTGACTTACGCTTTGCTGGACGACTTTGCCGCAAAGGCACCGTCACCCAGCAAGGCTACGACCAGTGCTGTCACGGACAGGTAGATAGGGTATTCCCAGCCGCCATTGGCGTTGGTGAAGCTCCAGCCATTCCCGAAGTGGACGGTCGCGGCGACGAACAGCTGAACCACGGCCAGCGCGGCGACCCAACGTGCATAGATGCCCAGCACCAGCATCAAGCCGCCGATGACCTCAAAGGCCATGACCGGGTAGGCCAGGAAGCCAGGAAAGCCGATGGATTCAAAAAAGCCTGCCGTGCCTGCCGGGGTGAATACGAATACCTTGGTCAGGCCGTGGGCAATGAACATGATGCCCAGTGCCAGGCGCATCACAAAAGCAGCGTAGGGAGCGGTACGAGCGTCAATCATGGTGGGGTTCCTTTTTTGTTTACGGGGTGAGAGACAGCGTTTGGGTCAGCCATTGAGAGAGGTCGGTCAGTTCTTCACCAATAATCTCGTGGGCCATGTTGTAGAAATGGGTTTCGTGGGCCACGCCGATTCGGTCCAGCCAGGCGTCGGCTTCTTTCGCCCAATCCACAGGCAGGACGCCGTCCTGGTGCCCATGGGCGATGAAGGCTTGAAGCGATTCAAGGCGCTCGGTTGAGGCGATTTTCGGGGCTATCTCGCGCAGCATGCGGCCGCTAAGAATGGCAAAGCCGGCGACCAGTTCAGGCTCGGTGAGGGCCAGGCTCGCGCTCATGATGCCGCCCTGGCTGAAGCCGGCGATGACCGTCGGAAGTTCAGGCAGTGCCTTGATGAAGTTCTGCAAAAGTTGCCGGCTGGACTCCGCCTGTTCCTTGTTGAACGACGGGCCGTTACTGGTGAAGTTCACCTGGTACCAGGCGAAACCTTGTGGGCCGACCTGCAACGGAGCACGCAGCAGGATCACTTCCAGTTCCTCTGGCAGCGATTCGGCCAGGGCCCCGAGGTTGGCTTCATTCGAGCCGACGCCGTGTAGCAGCAGCAGGCGGCCCTTGGGGGCAGAGGTACTGCAGCCTTTGCGGAAAAAGAGGCCCGATTGCGGCTCGCGGGCCGCTTCAGAAAAAGTCGTATCACGCATGGTCGGTAATGCCTTGACTGAGTTGAATGGATTTCGATCCATCACGGTTGTTCGAGGAAAACAGGTAGCTGTCCATCGCCAGCACCCCGTAGGTCACGCCGCCTTCCAGCACTCGGGTTTCATAGTCTTCACCGGCCGCGCCCAAGGCGATGAGTAGCGGCAGGAAATGCTCATCGGTTGGATGGGCTCGCTCGGCTGAGGGGGCGTGCGCCTTGTAATCCAGCAGTTGATCGGTATGGCCCGCCTGCAAGGTCCGGGCGGTCCAGGCCGCGAACTCCTTCACGTACCCGGCACCCTCACGGGTCGCTCCCCGAAACTCGTACAAGTTATGGGTCAGGCTGCCAGACGCGACGATCAGTACATTCATGTCCCGCAGGGGCTTGAGCGCTTGTCCCAGTTTCCAGGCTTGGTGTGTGTCGAGCCTGGCGGGCATCGAGACCTGAACGATCGGGATGTCTGCCTCGGGCGCCAGGTACAGCAGGGGCACCCAGGCGCCGTGATCCAGGCCACGATGGGGGTCGAGCCGGGACTTCCAGCCCGCGCTCTGCAGCAGGTCCACAATGTGGGCGGCCAGTGCTGGAGCACCCGGTGCCGGGTAGTTCAACTGGTAGAGCGCATCGGGAAACCCACCAAAATCGTGAATGGTTTCAGGGGCGGTGCTCGCCGTGACGTTGACTTCACCACGGGTCATCCAGTGCGGCGAGAGGATGACGATGGCGTCGGGTCGCGGCAGTTCGCGACCGAGCTCGGCCAGCCGTTGACCAGCCAGACCGGGCTCGATGGCAAACATTGGAGCACCATGAGACACAAACAGCAGGGGAAACGAAGTGTTCATGGTGAAGCGCTCCGAAGTGATTACTTGTTAAGCCAGGCAGGGGCGATGGACGTGCCCAGGCCGGCGCCATAGCCGAGGTAGATGTTCAGGCCTGCCAGCGGCTCCAGGTAACGGGCGTTGATCAGGCCGCCGGCGTTCACCGTGTTCCAACCCAGGCTCTGTGCCAGGGCTGTTGCGGTCTGCTTGGCGCGCTCACTGTCACTGGCGACGAACACGCTGCCACGCTGGTCATCCGAGAAGGTCGGGCCGTCGGCGAGCACTTGAGCGAACAGGGTATTGAATGCCTTGACCACGTGGGCTTGAGGCACGGCTTTGGCGATTTCCTCGCTGGCGCTGGTCACGTGACCGATGGTCAGCGACATGTAGTCGGCGCTCAGTGGGTTGGTAATGTCGATGACCACTTTGCCGGTGAGGTCACCCAGGCTTTGCAGGGCTGCGGCGGCGTCTGTGTAGGCCGTGGCCAGGACCACGACATCGCTGTCACCCAGGGCTTCAGCGGCCGGAAAGGCGCTGACATTTGCAAACTGGGCGGCCAGCACGTGGGCCTTTTCAATGTCACGGCCAGTGATGCGAACGCTGTGCCCGGCACTGGACAACTGTTTGGCGAACGCCGAGCCCATGTTACCGGTACCGATTACGGTGATTTTCATAACGACCTCATTTGCGTTGGTTTGCGTTTCGATGGGCTCAGTTTATAGGTTGTGAATTTGAGATAAATAAGCTCAAATATGATTAATAGTTCCACTAATCGAGATAATAATGGACAGAGCGCTGGAGATGCAGGTCTTCTGCACGGTGGTCGACAAGGGCACCTTCGTGGGGGCAGCCGAGCCTCTGGAGATGTCCAAGGCAGCGATCTCGCGTTATGTGAGCAGCCTTGAAGAGCGGCTCGGGGTGAGGCTGCTGCATCGCACCACGCGTAGCCTGTCATTGACGGAGGAGGGACGGCAGTTTTATCACCAGGCTCGGGAGGTCCTGGCGTTGATGGATCAGGCAGAAGAGGCCGTTTCATCGTCAGCGCCTGAGCCCAGCGGCGTACTGCGGGTGAATGCGCCGGTGAGTTTTGGCGTGCTGCATCTGGCGCCGTTGTGGGCCGACTTCATGAGGGCCTACCCCAACGTCGAATTGGACATCAGTTTGAACGACCGCCTGGTGGATCTGGTGGAGGAGGGCTTTGATGCCGCGGTGCGCATTGCGCGCATGGAAAACTCTTCTCTGGTGGGACGCCGCCTGGCGGGTACGCGCATGTGCCTGTGCGCCTCGCCCGAGTACCTGGCCAGCCATCCTCCGCTGCGCGTCCTGACCGACCTGAGCGAGCACGGCGTGGTTGCCTACACCCACTTCGCCAGCGGCAATGAGTGGCAGTTCGAGGGCCCTGACGGCAGTGAAAGCGTGCGCACACGCTCGACCGTGCGCTGCAACAATGGCGATACCTGCCGCAGTATTGCCCTGTCGGGTGGCGGCATCGCCCTGCAACCCAGCTTCATGGTGGGGCAGGACTTGCGGGACGGCACCTTGGTGGAGGTCTTGCCTGAGTACCGATCCGTCGAGTTGGGCATCTACGTGGTTTATCCCAGTCGCAAGCACTTGGCGAGCAAGGTTCGGGCGCTGATCAATTTCCTGGCTGAGCGGTTTAGCCACCCCCAGTGGGAGCGGTAGAGGCGGTGTGGCGCAAAAAAAATCCCGGCTGACAAAGGGGAGCCTTCAGCCGGGCAAATGGAGCGTCGCATTCTGGGCGTACAAGGCGTTGTCGCGGACTTATCGGGCGAGCGCGCTGCTTGTAGAGAGAGGGGGTGGAGCTTGAGTCAAGGGGTGTCCAGGAAGGCTTGCAGATCGGCAGCGAATTTTTCCGGATTCTTGAATGCCAGAAAGTGGTCGCCTTGTTCGGCTTTGCTGTACACATGCAGCACCGCGTCATCGATGACCGAGCTCATCCATCGCTGACTGTCCAGCCAGTCGCTGTATTCCCCTGTGAAAATCGCCGTTGGAACATCAATCTTGAATTGAATGACGTCTCGCCAATCGTTGGTGGCGTGATCGAAAAGTACGAGCCCTGTGAACGCCATGTCGTCGCTCACAACCGCCTGCGCCAGGCTTATGACGTTGTGAAAGTAGGGCGAGTCCAGGGCCATGGCCCGCTCGACCACCCGGCTTCCCGAAATCAATTGGTTGGTGGGCGTCATGTTGACGTAGGACGCGATCATGCGTTCAGGCGAGGTGGTGAAAGCCCCTGCTTCCAGTCGCTGCTGTTCTGTCCAGTCGGCGTGGCAATAGATCGAGGGGGCCTGGTCGATGATACTCAGCGTCCGAATGCCTTGTGTGCCGAACAGGTCGATATAGGCCCACATCACGGAGGCGCCCATTGACCAGCCGCAGTAGTCGGCCTCGGTCAGGCCCAGGTGCTCTGCAAACTCTTTCACATCCATGGCATAGCGTGAAATCCGGTTGCCGAGCGCGGTCCTTTCGGAGAGGCCCTGGTTGCGAACGTCCAGCACGTACACGTGGTAATGCTTGCTCAGGATATGCATGACGTGGAAATACATCGCGCCGTTTGCAGACCAGCCCGGGATGAAGACCAGGGGCCTGCCCGAACCGGCTTCCCAGTACCCCAGGTTGACCTGGTCGCTGGTGACGAAGCTGCTGAGTGTCAGGCCTTCGAAGTCCGAAACGCGGAACGCCTGGCCCATGATTTCATGGGGAAAGTAAACGTCTTCGCCGAGCAGGGCGCAGAGCGATTGTTTTTTCAGCGGGTATTCCACAGTCCAATTCCATGCAGTTAAAAAAAGGCGCTAGGCAATCAAGTCAAGTCTTGAGCCCTATTGAGGCATGGCCTCAGCGCGCCGAATACACCAATCACTACCTCGAAATGCCGAGTCGTTAACCTGCGGTTGATGACTTCACTCAGGCTCCCGCACTTGGCACCACGATTGTGCTGCGAGCGGACAATAGAGCTTGGACAGTCGTCAGATAAATACCC
This sequence comes from Pseudomonas morbosilactucae, assembly GCF_023241665.1. Classification (NCBI taxonomy): domain Bacteria; kingdom Pseudomonadati; phylum Pseudomonadota; class Gammaproteobacteria; order Pseudomonadales; family Pseudomonadaceae; genus Pseudomonas; species Pseudomonas morbosilactucae. The sequence continues at coordinate 72,280 of NZ_JALQCX010000026.1, forward strand.
AGAATGCGTGAACATTCGAAACGGATCATTGGTAATGGATCGTCTGAGTAGCATGGCGGCGTTTGTCAAAGCCGTGGAGATGGGGTCGTTCAGTGCCGCGGGCGATGCGCTGCAAATGTCGGCGCAATTGATCGGCAAGCACGTTCATCATCTGGAGCAGCACCTGGGCGTGCGTTTGTTAAACCGCACCACCCGGCGCCAGAGTCTCACGGACTTCGGGCGCGAATTTTATGAACGCTGCAAATTCATCCTGGCGGAAGTGGAAACGGCTGAAAATATGGCGGCCGAAACACAGGCCTCGCCCAGCGGCAAGCTGAGGATCAATGCGCCCGTGAGTTTCGGTATGCAGTCGCTTGCGCCCAGGCTGCCTGAGTTCATGCAGGCCAACCCGTTGGTCAGCGTCGAACTGACCTTGGCCAACCGTGCCGTCGATCTGATAGACGAAGGCTTTGATGTGGTGTTCAGGGTTGGACAGCTTTCGGACAGCGGCCTGGTTGCAAGGCCGTTGGCGCCCTACAGGCTCATTCTGTGTGCAGCGCCGTCCTACTTGAAAGGCAAGCCCGCGATTGAAACACCGTGGGACCTTCAGGCCCATGAATGCCTGGGGTTTTCACACACAGAGCTGCGCACCCATTGGACGTTTGACGGGCCTGAAGGCAAGGTCATTGTTCCGGTGGGCAGCCGGTTGATGGCTGATCACGGCGAACCACTTCTGTGCGCCGCGCTGGCCGGATTGGGCATATTGCTGCAACCCGTGGAGCTTGTGCGCAAGTCGCTGCAGCAAGGTGAACTGGTCGCGTTGCTGCCCGACTACCCGCCGCCCAGTCGGCCCTTGCATGTGCTCTTCGCACCTGATCGCAGGTTGACACCTAAAGTCCGTCGCTTTCTCGACTTTGCGACGCAGACCTTTGGCGTGGATGCGGTGGTGCCGGAGGCCTTTTGAAACAGGCTGTTGTAAATCACCATCCGCAATGGATATTTATCACCGTGCGATCAGTCAATAGAGTGTCCCCTTGGTTTTCTACGTCGCTGTAGGGGCTACTGAAGGGCAGACATGCCCGCTCATTCTTGACGGAGTAACGATGAATATCCAACTGAACACGAAACGTGCCTTAGTGACCGCATCCACCGGTGGTATCGGTTTTGCGGTGGCCAAAGGGCTCGCGCAAGCCGGCGCAGCCGTCGTCATCAACGGTAGGAGTCAACATTCTGTAAACGATGCGCTGGCTCGTCTGATGGCTGCGGTGCCTGAAGCCGTTGTTACGGGTGTCGCTGCGGACCTGAGCACCTCGGAAGGGGTCGAGGCGCTGTTGGCGGGCCTCAGTGGTATCGACATCCTGGTGAACAATGCGGGCATCTATGGGCCCCAGGATTTCTTTGAAGCGGACGATGAGGTCTGGAACAACTACTGGCAAACCAACGTGATGTCAGGTGTGCGTTTAAGCCGAGCCTTGCTGCCAGCAATGGTTGAGAGTGGTTGGGGGCGCGTGGTGTTTGTCGCGTCTGAATCGGCACGCAACATCCCAGCGGACATGATCCATTACGGCGTGTCGAAAACAGCGCAATTGGCCTTGGCGCGCGGTTTAGCCAAGCGCGTCGCGGGAAGTGGCGTAACCGTGAATAGCGTACTCCCCGGACCGACGCTGTCCGATGGCGTTGCTGAAATGCTGAGCGCAGAAGTGGAGCGCACCGGAGAGTCACTCGAGTCGGTGGCCTCAGCATTCGTCATGCAACATCGACCCAGTTCGATCATCCAGCGCGCTTCCACGGTCGAAGAAGTCGCGAACATGATCGTTTACGTTTGCTCGACGCAGGCATCCGCCACCACCGGGGCGGCGCTCCGGGTAGATGGCGGGGTGGTCGACGATATCGTCTGAGTGACACCTGCCGAAAGGGGCGCGCGATGACTGATGTTCTAGCCGTTGTTATCGCGTAGTCAGCCGTCAAACGTTCGCGAAGAACCCGATGAGAAATCTTTCTTCATCGGGTTTCTTTTTGACGACTGGAAGTGCGTGATCTTCAGGGTTTTCTCATGATGTTGAATGCGTTGGTTGCCGTTATCGCTGCATCTGTTGGAGTCGTACGGCTGATGAGGTGATAGATAGCCAATACTCACGCTTCAGCGCCAGCTGATTGTTACTGTGGCGCCGGCACCCGGGTTTGGCGGGAAACGTACAGGTTCACGCCGATGCAGATGAGCAAAGTCAACGCCGAGAACAGCATGGCCTTCGACATCCCGTAGGAGAACGATGCCTCGTCAGAGTGGGCGATCAGGGTGCCGAAAACGGCAACACCGATCACGCCGCCCAGTTGCCTGGCAGAGGCCATCAAGCCCGAGGCGATACCTGCATCGTGCTGGGTGACGGACGAGAGCATCGAGTTGGTAATGGACGGGACAGACATCGCGCTGCCAATACCCACGAGCATGAGCGCGCCGTTGAGCTGCCACAGCGAGGTGTGTGGAGTGGTTTGCGACAGGGCGATGAACCCGATGATCTGAACCGTGAAACCTGTGGTGATGATACGCGTGGCGCTGAACCGCTTGGCGAACCTTGCCGAGAGCATGGTTGAGAGTGTCAGCACCGCCGTCAGCGGGATAAACGACAAGCCGGTCTCGAACGCGTCGTAGTGCAGGAATGTTTGAAAGTAAATGCTGAACACGAAGACCGTTCCATAAAAGGTCAGGTTGATCGCCGCGCCTGCCAGCGCCATGCTCCCCAGCACTTTGTTGGTCGCCAGGCGAGTGGGCAGCATCGGATGTTTTACCCGACGCTCAATCACCCTAAAGGCCAGCGCACAGATGACAGCGATTGCCATGGCTGCCAGTGTTTCACCGACCCAACCCTTGGCACTGGATTCGGTCAAGCCATAGGTCAGCGAGGCCAGGCAAATGGCAATACTGATTTGTCCGGGAATATCGACCTGCTTATCAACCCGAGGGGACGCGGGGGCGTAACGCAGGATCAGCCCGATGGCCAGCAGGCCGATCGGAATGTTAAGCAGGAATACGCTGCGCCAGCCGAAATACTCGATCATCAGGCCGCCGATGACGGGCCCGGCAGCCAGTGCGATACCGCCGCAGGCGCCCCAAAGCGCCACGGCTGAACGACGGGCGCTGGGGTCATGAAATGACACGCGGATCAGGGTCAGTGAGGTCGGTATAAGCAACGCCGCGCCGATGCCCTGTACCACACGCAGAGTGATCAGCCGGGTCATGCTGTCGGCGAGGCCACAGCCCACGGAGGCCAGGGTGAAGACAGCGAAGCCCGCTGCGAAGACCGATTTTGCCCCCCACTTGTCGCCCCAGGCGCCGCCAAGGATCAGCAAGGCAGAAAAGGGCAGGGCGTAGCTGTTGATGACCCATTGCAAGCCTGTGAGGTCGCTACCGAACGCGCTCTTGAGGGCACCCAGGCCGACGTTCACTACGCTGACATCCAGTTGAACGACCAGAAACCCCAGGCAGGCAGCGATCAGGATGGCGCGTAACGAAGAGGATGAGTTGGACATAACGGTGGTCTTTCAATGCCCTTGGCAGGTCATGGTTGTGAAGCGAGCAGCCGCCACTGACGAAGCCAGGCTTCGCCAGCGTTCGTGCCATGGGGTTATACGAACAGCAGCACGTCGTTGACGGCTTTACGGGGCTTTTGCGGCCAGTTGGCCGAGCCTGGATAGCCAACGGTGACCAACATGACCGGAATTTCCACGTCCGAGAGCGCAAACTCTTTGGCCACGGCCGCCTGATCGAAGCCGATCATGGGGGTGGAAACCAAGCCCTGGCCCTTGGCTGCCAGCATCAAGGTCATGGCGGCGAGTGAGCCTGAACGGATCGCTTCGTCGCGTTGCAACTGCGGGTTTTCCTGGTACATGCCTTGAGCCGCGCCCACCCACATGTCGTAGATCGCCTGGTCAATGATGCCGGCATCGAGTGTCGGTTTCAGGGCCGCCGGCAGTGTTTCATGGGGCTTGAGGGTGCCACAGACAATAAAGGTCACGGCTGCATCCATGATCTTCTGTTGGCCGAAAGCCAATGGCAGCAAGCGTGCCTTGGCGTCGGTGCTGCGCACGGCCAGGAACTTCCAGTTCTGAAGGTTGAAGGCAGAGGGGGCGTGTGTAGCCAGATCGATCAGCTCGGCGATTTCTTGATCGCTCAGTTGGCGTTCTGTGTCGTAGCTGTTGGCGGAAATTCGGGACTTAATAACTTCAGCAATACCGGACATGGTGATCTCTGTGCGGGAAGGGAAAAGGGCGCAGCCCTGATGGTGCCGTCAAGCCTGCGCCGTCATGGGGCTTAGCGGCTGAAACCGTCGAAGGGGGTCATGTACACCGCGCCAAACGGGTCCAGGCGTTTACGGACTTCTGCGTCCGGTGTGCCGTAGACCACCAGGCTGGTGACGGTGCACAGCTCGAGGAAGCGCTTGCCGAACGGTGCAAAGGTGGTGTCGACGTGACTGACGACGGCATCGGCGTTATAGCGCTCAAGAATGTGAACCGTGCTCTGGTCTTCGTTGACGCTGTATTCGTAAACCAGGGTGCCTGGCTCGGCGCGGGTCGCGGCCACGATGGTGGCGATCAGCGCCTTGAACTCGGCGAACTCGGCGGGTTTTACCGCGAGGGAGAACAGGCAGGAAATATGGGGATGCATGGGGCGTTCTTCCGTCAGGGGCCTCTTGAAAGCCTGTTGAGGATGCACCGCTGACCAAGCCGATGCAGTCAGTGCTGATGGGGTCAGGATTTCTCGGGCGCTTCCCCGAACAGTTTTCCTGCGCCAGCCCAGTCCGACGCCGCCACGTCTTCAAAAATGACGTAAACATAGCTGGCATCGGTGCCGGTGTGCTTGACGATGCTGTCGGTGATGTCGGCGGCGACAGCGGCTTTCTGTGCGTGTTCTTTACCTTCGAACCAGCTCACTCGTACTACGGGCATGTGGGTGTCCTCTTGGGGCTTTGATCTGGAGAGAGGTGCACGATGTGCGGTCACGATCTGCACCGTTGTCTTTCTGGGATTCATCCTACTGTTGAGTGATCTGGCGATAAACCGCCTGAAACTATAATCTGGGTAGAGTTAAACTCTACAATTGGCGAGTGGGCATGGTTCCTATCGATTCTTTCCAGGGCGTTATCACGTTCGTCGTAGCCGCGCGCTCGACCAGCTTCACCCAGGCGGCCGAGCGCCTGGGCCTGTCAAAATCCGCGGTGGGCAAAGCCATTGCGCGTCTCGAGGAACGCCTGGGTACGCAGCTGTTTCATCGAACCACTCGACGGATTTCCCTGACGGCCGATGGCGAGGCCTATTTCGTGGCGTGCTCGACAGCCCTTGAGGAAATTGGTGCCGCCGAGAGCGGGCTGGGCCCTGGCGGCGGTGAGCCTTCCGGGCGCCTGCGAGTCGACATCCCAGTGGCCTTCGGGCGTCGGGTCGTGGCTCCGTTACTGTTTGAGATCGCCAACAAGTACCCGGCCTTGCACCTGAACCTGACGTTTTCCGACCACCTGGTGGACCCCATCGAGGAGGGGATCGATTTGTTGGTGCGCTTTGGCGAATTGCAAGACACCAGCGGCCTGGTGGCGCGCCGGCTGGCCCGGCAACGTTGGGCCATTTGTGCCGCCCCGGATTACCTGGCGCGCCACGGGGTGCCACAGACCCTGGAGGACCTCAGCCATCACCGTTGCATTGTCGGCCATCGACGCGGCCAACCCTTGTCGTGGCGAGTCGCCCAGGCGGGGCAAACCGTACGCTACGCGCCACCGTCGACCCATCAGATTGGTGACGGGGAAGCGATGATTCTCGCCGCCGTCGCCGGCACCGGTTTATGCCAGATGCCGCGCAGCCTGTTCCGGGACGATATTGAAGCGGGCAGGCTGGTGGAGGTGCTGGAAGCCTATGAGCCGGAGGCTGTCGATGTGCACGCAGTCTGGCCAAAGGTCTCCCATCTGCGGCCGAAGGTGCGCTACGTGGTCGATGAACTGGTCAAGCTCTGCAAGCATTGGCAGTAACCCGGTTGGATCAGCGCCGCGATATCGTCAGCCTTGATCCGCTCAATCGCTGAACAGATCAAACATCAGTTGCCGGAACCATTTATTGGCCGGGTCCCGGTTGTATTTACCGTGCCAGAACAGATTGATGGCGATCTCGGGGAGCGGTAACGGCAACGGCAGGCTGGTCAATCCAAAAGGGCCGACGCAACTGTTGGCGAAACGCTCGGGCACTGTGGCGATCAGGTCGGTGTTCTGCAGGATATGCCCGACCGCAACAAAGTGTGGGACCTCCAGCCGAATGTCTCGTTGCAGACCGGCCCGCTGCATGTGCGTATCGATCTCCCCATGGCCTGTGCTGGCGGCGACGATCCTCACATGGCCGAACTCGCAAAAGCCCTCCCGTGTCATGGGCTGTTTGGTGAGCGGGTGATCCTTGCGGCACAAGCACACGTAGCGATGGTGGAACAGGCGCCTCTGATAGAACCCCGCTTGCAGATCCGGCAGCAATCCAACGGCCAAGTCCACCTCGCCATTGGCCAGGTTATCGGACAGCTCGGCATTGCTGCGCCGTGTGCTGACCGATATCCCAGGTGCCTGTTTGAGCAAGGCGTCGATCAACCGTGGCACAAAGTAAATCTCCCCGATGTCGGTCATCGCCACGACAAAGCGCTTCTGGCTGGTGGCCGGATCGAACGCGTCATGACGATTGATCGCACCGTGCAGCAGGTTGATCGCCTGAGAAATCGGGTCGGCCAGTTGAGCGGCATAGGGCGTTGGCTGCATCCCATGATTGGTGCGCACAAACAACTCGTCGTTAAACGTGGTGCGCAGGCGCTTGAGCGCGTTGCTCACGGCCGGCTGGGTCAGCCCCAGGTTTTCGGCCGTAGTTGAAACGCTTCGATCCATAAGCAGTTGGTGGAAGATCACCAACAGATTCAGATCCAGTTCTCGCAGGTTCATCGCGACTTCACTCGGCTGGGGGCAGTTTCTGAGGGCTGAATGAGTATTCAGGCTGGTGATAGTTTGTATGGGGTTTAGGGCATTTATCAATGCTTTGTGAATAGTCATGATCGGGCCATTCCAAAAACAACACACAAGGTTTTCTCCATGAGTAGCCCTCATTCTGTCTTGCAAGTGGGCATTGTCGGCGGCGGTATCGCTGGCGTCGCCCTGGCACTGGATCTGTGCCGTCATCAGCATCTGGACGTGAAATTATTTGAAGCCGCGCCAGCCTTTGGCGAGGTCGGTGCGGGCGTGTCCTTTGGGGCGAACGCCGTCCGGGCCATCGAGGGGCTGGGGATCGGCAAGCCCTACGAGCGCATCGCGGACCGCACCCCGCAACCCTGGCAAGACATCTGGTTTGAATGGCGCCGGGGCGTCGATGCCGGTTACCTCGGGGCCAGTGTCGCCCAGGGCGTCGGCCAGTCTTCCGTCCACCGCGCCGATTTTCTCGACGCCCTGGCCACGCAACTTCCGGAGGGTATCGCCTGCTTCGACAAGCGTGCAGTCAGCGTCCACGAGGAACAGGACAGGGTCAGCGTTCAGTTCACCGATGGCTCCGATTATCAGTGCGACCTGCTGATCGCCGCCGACGGCATCAAATCCTCGATTCGTGACTATGTGCTTAAGGGCATCGGCCAGCCTTTGGTCGCGCCTCGATTCAGTGGCACCTGTGCCTATCGAGGCATGATCGACAGTGAGCAATTACGTGCCGCCTATCGCGCTGCAGGTGTGGATGAACACCTGATCAACGTCCCGCAAATGTACCTGGGGCTCGACGCCCACATCCTCACTTTTCCGGTCAAGCAGGGCCGATTGATCAACGTGGTCGCCTTTGTGTCTGATCGCACCGATCCCAACCCGGTATGGCCGCAAGACACGCCATGGGTCAAGAGCACCAGCCAGGCCCAGATGCTGGACGCTTTCGCGCATTGGGGGGATGCGGTTCGCGTGCTGCTTGAATGCATTCCCGCGCCCACCCTCTGGGCACTTCACGAGTTGGACGAGCTGGCAGGCTATACCCACGGCCGTGTCGGGCTGATCGGTGATGCTGCCCACGCAATGCTCCCTCACCAAGGTGCCGGGGCGGGGCAGGGCTTGGAAGATGCCTGGCTGCTTGCACGCCTTCTGGGGGACCCGCGGGTGCTTCAGGGTGATGCGCAAAACGTGTTGGAGGTGTACGACGCTATCCGCCGCCCCCGCGCTTGCCGTGTTCAGCGAACCTCCTGGGAAGCCGGCGAGCTCTATGAGTTCCGAGATCGCCAGGTCGAAGATCATGAGCCCCTTCTGTCGAGCACCCTGGCCAGTCGTTTCGACTGGCTGTGGGACCACGATCTGCACTCGGACCTGGCCGAGGCTCGCACCCGGCTCGGGTGGTCAGAGACGGTCTGACTGCATTCCAGCAATGCGCCAGTTCCCATTCCCAGCGGCTGGCGCGCTACACCCACAATAAAAAACAGGTGAAACCTCAATGGCTGTCAGCATTTCCCATACCGCCCCAATGCTTGAGTTTTTCCAGGACGCAGCAGGGCTGAAGAACACGGCGGGTAACCCGCGCAACAAACAAATCGTATTCCGTATTCTGCAAGAGACCGCCAGGCTCATTGAAGAACTGGAGATCAGTGACGGTGAGTTCTGGGCCGGTGTCGAATACATCAACCGCCTCGGCAAAAGCAACGAGGCCGGGTTGCTGGCGGCAGGCTTGGGCGTGGAGCACTTTCTCGATCTGCTCAACGATGCCAAGGAGGCCGAAGCAGGGCGTACCGGGGGCACGCCGCGGACGATTGAAGGGCCGTTGTATGTAGCGGGTGCCCCCCTCAGCCAGGGTTATGCCCGGATGGATGATGGCGCCGAAGACGAGGTCGCCACTGCATTTTTTGTCCAGGGGCAGATCCTCAACCTGCAAGGCCAGCCGATTGCCGGGGCCTTGGTGGACTTGTGGCAAGCGGACAGTAAGGGCAATTACTCCCACTTCGATAAAAGCCAATCCGAATTCAATCTGCGCCGGCGCATCGTGACCGACGCCGACGGCCGTTACCGGGTCAGGAGCATCGTCCCCTCGGGCTACGGTTGTGACCCCCAGGGCCCGACCCAGGAGTGCCTGAATCAGCTGGGCCGGCATGGCCAGCGCCCGGCGCATATCCACTTCTTCGTGTCCGCCCCGGGGTACGAGCATTTGACCACCCAGATCAACCTGTCCAACGACCAGTACCTCTGGGATGACTTCGCCTACGCCACTCGCGAGGGATTGATCGGCGAGGTGCAGTTCATCGATGACCAGGCCTTGGCCGCGGCCCATCAGGTGCCTGGGCGTTTTGCGCAAATGACCTTTGATTTCCAGCTGCGTCCGGCAGCCAACCCTGAAGCGCAACAGCGCAGCAATCGTCCGCGTGCCTTGCAAACCGCGTAAGTCGAAGCAGCACCCCCCGAAACTATTCAAGAGGATAAACACATGTCCCAAAGCACCCTTGCCCCTATCGAAGTCAAAGTCGCCGTATTGCGTGAAGCCGGTGGCAGGCTCCAGCTCGAGCGTGCAGAGCTGGCGGTTCCGCGCGCCGATGAAGTCCGTGTGCGCATCGTCGCGACGGGGGTTTGCCACACCGATATGGTGGTGCGTGACCAGCTGTTTCCCACGCCACTGCCGATCGTCCTGGGTCATGAAGGCGCTGGGGTTGTCGAGTCGGTGGGCGCTGCGGTCACCACCATCGCCCCTGGCGATCACGTGGTCATGACCTACATGTCCTGCGGCTTGTGCCTACCTTGTGAAACCGGGCATCCCGCGCATTGCTCCCATATGCACCCGCTGAACTTCGGCGGTGGGCGCCTCGATGGCAGCACCTCGACCTGCAGCTGCGACAACGCGGCGCCGATACATGACCACTTCTTCGGCCAGTCGTCTTTTTCGACCTATGTCATCGCCAGCGAGCGCAGCGTGGTGAAAGTGTCGAAAAAGGCCCCGCTCGAATTGCTCGGCCCGCTGGGATGCGGCATTCAGACGGGCGCGGGTTCGGTACTCAAGGCGTTGCAGGTGGGGGCGGGCGCCAGTTTCGCGGCGTTCGGTGCCGGCGCGGTAGGCCTGGCGGCGGTGATGGCGGCCAAAGTGGCCGGGGCTACCACCATTATCGCCGTCGACGTGACGCCGAGCCGCTTGAGCCTGGCGCTTGAAGTGGGCGCTACCCACGTGATCAACAGCCGGGAAGAGGACCCTGTGCAGCGCATTCGTGAGATCACCGGCGGTGGCGTGAATTACAGCCTGGAATGCTCCGGGCGTGCCGAAGTGTTGCGCCAGGCCATCGACGCGCTCACGACCCTGGGGACCTGCGGGATTGTCGGGGCAACCAAGATGGGCACCGAGGTGGCGTTCAACATCAACGACGTGATGATTCCCGGCAAGCGAATCATGGGCATTGTCCAGGGCGACGTGGTGGCCAACGCCTTCATTCCGACCCTGGTCGACCTGCACCTGCAAGGCCGCTTCCCGTTTGACAAGCTGTGCCGGTTCTACGCCTTTGACCAAGTCAACGAAGCGATGGCCGACAGCGAAAGCGGCCTCACGATCAAACCGATTCTGCGCATGCCGGCAGCGGCCGACCTGGCGTGATTTTTCAGGCTCATCTAAGGACCCCAAAATGAATGTTCAGCTCGTAATCGACAATATCCCGCAAGCGGCTTCGGACGGTAAAACCTACCAGCGTATCGACCCGGTCAGCGGCAAGGTGGTCACCACCGGCGCCGCTTGCAGCGTCGAAGACGCCCTGCGTGTCGCGGCCTCTTCGCAGCAAGCGTTCAAGACCTGGTCGAAGGTCGGCCCGACCGAACGCCGCCGCCTGCTGCTGGCCGCCGCCGATGCACTGGAAGGCAAAATGGAGTTGTTGTGCAGTGTCATGGCCGAAGAAATCGGCGCGTCGCAGCTGTGGTCGCAGTTCAATGTGGGAGCTTCGGCCAACCTGCTGCGTGAAGCTGCGGCGCTCACCACACAGATCAAGGGCGAGACCCTGGCCACCGATAAGCCCGGCACCTTATCGATCACCCTGCGTCAGCCCGTCGGTACGGTATTGAGCATCGCGCCGTGGAATGGCCCGGTGATCCTCGGTACTCGAGCCATTGCCTACCCCTTGGCGTGTGGCAATACCGTGATTTTCAAAGGCTCGGAGAACAGCCCGCGCACCCACGAACTGCTCGCGCAGGCCTTTTACGAGGCCGGTTTTCCGCCTGGCGTGGTGAACTTCATCATCTCTGCCCCCGAAGATGCCGGTGCCGTGACGCAAGCGCTGATTGCCCACGACACCGTGCGCCGGGTGAACTTCACCGGCTCGACCAAAGTGGGCCGGATGATTGCTCAGACCAGTGCGAAGTACCTCAAGCGCTGCCTGCTGGAGCTGGGCGGCAAGGCGCCGTTTATCGTGCTCGAAGACGCCGACCTGGAGGGCGCGGTCAATGCGGCGATTTTCGGGGCGTTTCTGTATCAGGGGCAAATCTGCATGTCGACCGAGCGGTTTGTGGTCGATGACGCCGTGGCAGACGAATTCGTTGCGAAGTTTGCAGCGCGTATCCGCGGCCTGGAGCAGGGTAGCCCGGTGACCAACCCGGGCAGTGTGGTCGGCCCGATGATTTCCCAGGGCTCGGTACAACGCATCAACCAGTTGCTCGACGATGCCATTGGCAAGGGCGCGACGATTGTGGCCGGCGGGCTGGCCGAGCAGGCGCAAATGGCGCCGACCCTGGTGGATCGAGTGTCATCGGCGATGGAAATCTACGATGAGGAAACCTTCGGCCCGGTGACCACGGTGGTGCGCGTCAAAGGCGCCGAGCAAGCGCTGGACGTGGCTAACGACACAGCGTTCGGCCTGTCCTCGGCGATCTTCAGCCGCAATGTCAGCCTGGCCCTGGACCTGGCCGGCCGCCTGGATGCCGGTTGCGTGCACATCAACGGCGCCACCGTGCAAAACGAGCCTCAGGCGCCTTACGGCGGCATGAAGAACAGTGGCTATGGCCGGTTCGATGGCAGCGCCGTGATCGATGAGTTCACCGAAGTGAAGTGGGTCACGGTCGAGCCTTCCGACCAGCCTTACCCGTTCTGACACCAGGGCACTAAAGCCGGCTCTGCGGAGCCGGTTCCCGATATTTAACGCTGTATCACGGCACTCCGGGTGTCGCGCCCGGTGCTGCCTGCGAATTCTCAATGCACCCATGGTTGCCACAATGAATAATAAAAAAACCGTTGCCGCTGTAAATGCCCTGCGAAATATTTCCGGTCTGACCGCCGGCTGCGCGCTGGCGATGTTTCTGCCCGCTGTCCACGCCACCGAGGGCGGTGGGTCGTCGTACCCCATGGGGGCGGAAAACTTCATGACAGGCGCCATGCCGCCGCCCGGTTTTTATGCGCAAGTGTTTGCGCAAAGCTATCGCGCCGACCGTCTTCTCGATAATCAGGGCAAACGGGCGGTCGATGACTTTCACCTGAGCGCCGATGTGATTGCTCCCCGGTTGATCTGGGTGACCGAACAAAAAATCCTCGACGGCGCGCTGGCGTTTCATCTCAACGTGCCGCTGGTGGATTTGCGGGTGGAGGTCAACGACCAGCATCAGAAGAAAACCGGCCTGGGGGACATTATCTTTGGCCCGTCACTGGGCTATCACTACAGCGATAAATTCCACGCCATCTACGCGCTGGACATCTTCGCCCCCACCGGACGATATGATCGGGGCGACCTGGCCAACATCGGCCGCAATTATTGGGCGTTTGAACCGGTGGCGGCGTTTTCATATGTTGATCCGGCGGGGGTGAATGCCGATATCAAGATCATGTATGACTTCAACCTGCGCAATAACGCCACCGACTACCGTTCTGGCCAGGAGCTGCATGCCGATTATTCCCTGGGCTGGGGCTTGGGCAATGGTTGGGTGGTCGGGGTCGGCGGCTACGTTTACCGCCAGACCACCGATGATCGTCAAGACGGTGACCGCGTGGAGGACAACAAGGGGCGTGCAGTTGCCATCGGCCCTTCGATCAAGTACGCCAGCGATTCCGGCTGGTTCGTGACCGCAAAATGGCAGAAAGAGAGCGAGGTGCGGAATCGTCCCGAAGGGGAGGCCTACTGGGTCAAGCTGACCATTCCCCTTTAACGATAAGTCGCGCGCAGCGCCCGGTGCTGTAGGCAAAACAGTAGAAGTTTTCTCTACACAGCAGCGATTTTTGCGGCATTTATCCCTGCTGAAAAGCCCTATAGCATCCCGCTGCGCGCGTATCTCGTGGAACGCATCAGGTATTTCGAACGTAGGGATGAAACGATGACGGTAGTAAAAACCGACGGCTATACCGGCACTGCCAAGTGGTTGCATTGGGGCATGGCCTTGATTTGGATAGGCAGTTGGTGCGTGGGCATTCTGGCCAGCCATTGGCGTGAGGAACTGAACCCACATCATGAGCTGACGTTTCTGCACAAGGCGGCAGCCAGTACCTTGCTGTTTCTGATTGTGCTGCGGGTGTTCTGGCGGCTGATAAAGCGTCCACCCGCCTTGCCGGCCAGCATGAGCCCACTGATGAAACGCGGGGCAGCGCTGGGGCATGTGCTGCTGTATGTGCTGGCGCTGATGGCGTTGCCGCTGTCGGGCTGGTACTGGAGTTCGGTGGCCGATAAACCCATTCTGGTCGCCGGCCTGTTTGTTTTACCGCCATTGGTGGTGCCCAATCCCGACCTCTATGATCTTGCCAAGCTGGTGCATACCTGGACTGCATGGTTTTGCGGCGCTTTGGTGGGCGGTCATGCGCTGGTGGCGCTCAAACACCACGTTGTCGATAAGGACGACATCCTCAAGGGCATGCTGCCCGCATTGAAGCGCTGAGTGCCGGTCGTTCGCCACGTCGTCTGCATGACCGCCACCGCCCTCAGTGTTTTTACCCTGCCGTTTCAGGCTGCGCTGGAGGCGGGCAGACAAGATCGCTTGCGGCGTGAATCTGTGGTCAGGACTCCGGCGCCCCAGCTTCGCGCCGACTGCCTCTGAGTCGCCACAGCAGTGCCTGCCTGGCATGGGCCACGCGTGGTTGGCGCAAGGCGCTTGGGGTCCAGATCAAGTGATAGTCTCGGCTTGAGTGGCCCACCGGCGCGGGGATTTCCTGAAGCTCGCCCCGAGCAATGCAGGGCCGGCACAGGTAGGCGGGGAGGGTGCTCCAGCCACAGCCATCGATCAGCAGCGTGCGCAAGGTTCGCAGGTCTTGCCCGACCATTGCTGGCATCGAGGTTTTCATTTCAATCTGGTTGATGGCCAGCCAAGCGTCGATCAGCGGCAGCTCAAGGCTGTAGGCCAGGATGGGTTCGGCCTCGAGTGCGCTGACAAAATGCTTGGCCGCAATCAAGCGTGCCACCACTTCCGGCGCGGCCACCGCAATGACGTCGTCGGTGTACAGCAGTTCGCTGCGAAGGCGAGGGTTGTCGGGGGCGGCGGCGGAGACCCCAAGATCGCAATCGCCATCCATCAACAGCCGGCAAATCAAATCGTGGTTGCCACTTTGCATGCGTATGCGGATGCCTTCTTCCAGCAGCGGCTTGAGTTGCCTGGACACCACTTCAGCCAGAAAGTCGCCGTGGCCAATGATCTGCAAGGCCCCGGCCAGTTCCACGGAGCGGGCCCTGGCAGAGGCGAGTGCGGTTTCCGCTTCATCCAGCTTGTCGCCTATGTCCGCGGCCAGTTCTTTAGCCGCAGCCGTGGGCTCCACGCCCCGGGCCTGGCGGTTGAACAAGCTCCTGCCGATGGCGGCCTCAAGACCGGAAATATGCTGAGACACTGCAGGCTGCGTGAGGTTGAGCGTGCGGGCGGCGCCGCTGATTGAGCGTTGCCGATAGACCTCTACAAAGGTTCTCAGTCGTACAAGTGACATGTGTGACCCATAAAATTATTTATGCGAGCCCCAAAATACCCTGTCTATTCGCTCGGGTGCCAGCTCCCTAAGATGGCGGCACGTTTTGAACGCAGCGGTGAGTGGCCCAACGAGGCGCCGCCCGCGCTGCCTCCCCCTTCACCCAGGCCATGTTGCTTAGGAGAACAGAGATGAGTTACCAGCCCACCCGCGATGATCTGCAGGTTATTTTGCGCACCATGAAGCGTGCGCACCTAGCCGCCGGGCCCGCCGCTGCGAGCGTTCGAAAAGACCGACTGTTGCGCGCCGCACGGCTGATCCGCGAAAACCATTCGAAGATCAGTGCCGCCATCAGCGCCGACTTCGGCAACCGCAGTGTTTATCAGTCGATGCTTGCCGACATGGCCACCACGGTAAAAATGCTGGAGGACTCCGCCGAGCACGTGGAGCAGTGGATGCAGCCTGAGTCGGTCGAAAGCCCGGGCCCTGGCATGCAGGCCTGGATCGAGCAGCAGCCATTGGGTGTGGTCGGGGTTATCAGCCCCTGGAACTTTCCGATCAATTTGGCCTTCGGGCCGTTGGCGGGTGTGTTTGCCGCGGGCAATACCGCCATGCTCAAGCCGTCGGAGCTGACGCCTAAAACCTCCGAACTGCTGGCCGAACTGATCGCTGGCTACTTCGACCCCGTCGAGCTGACCGTGGTCTTGGGGGATGCCGGTGTGGGGGCTGCATTTAGCGAGTTGCCCTTCGATCACCTGGTGTTCACCGGCAGCACCAGCGTGGGTCGCCATGTTATGCGGGCGGCGGCCGAGAACCTGGTGCCGGTCACGCTCGAACTGGGTGGCAAGTCTCCAGTGGTGGTGGCCGAGGATTTTGACCTGCGCACCGCGGTCGAGCGCACCCTCACCATCAAAACCTTCAATGCCGGGCAGATCTGCCTGTCGCCGGACTACCTGATGGTGACGCCAGAGCAGCAGGCGTCGTTGGCGACGTTCAGCAAGGACTTCATCGCCCAGAGCTTCCCCACCCTGATCAGCAACCCGGAATACACCTCGATCATCAGTGAACGTCATTTTGATCGGCTGGTCGGCCTGTTGACGGATGCCGAGCAGAAGGGCGCGACGCTGATCAATCTGGCGCCGGGCAGCGAACCGGCGTTTGATGAGAAATCCCGCAAGATTGCCCCGCACCTGGTGCTCGATGTGACCGATGACATGGCCATCATGCAGGAAGAGATCTTCGGGCCGCTGCTTCCGGTAAAAACCTACCGTACGGCCGACGAGGCGATCGCCTACATCAACGCCCACCCGCGTCCTCTGGCGGCGTACTACTTCGGCGATCACCTGGAACGCCAGCAGCAGTTCATGCGTCAAACCACTTCTGGCGGCCTGGTGATCAACGATGTCATGACCCACGCCTCGATCGACAGCTTGCCGTTCGGCGGGGTCGGCGCTTCGGGCATGGGCGCCTATCACGGCATCCACGGTTTCCGGCGTTTTACCCACGCCAAACCGGTGGTGGTGCAGAGCCAGGACGGTGCCTCCAACCTGCGTTTGCGTGCGCCTTACGGGGATAAGGCTCCGGCCTTGGAGGCGTTCTTCAACGGCTAGTCGAACCGGCCGGCAACACCTATTGAAACCCATGAACATGCCCACGGCAGAACGAGTCGCCAAAGGCCAAAATCCGGCAATGAGGAATATGCAATGAAAGTTCTGATGGTTCTCACGTCTCACGATCAGTTGGGTGACACCGGCTTGAAAACCGGCTTCTGGCTTGAAGAATTCGCCGCCCCTTATTACGTCTTCAAGGACGCCGGCGCCGAGGTGGTGCTGGCCTCGCCAGCGGGCGGCCAGCCACCGCTGGACCCGAAGAGCGAACTGGCCGACTTCCAGACTGAAATGACTCACCGATTCAACGCCGACCCGGCGGCTCAGAAGGCCTTGGCCAACACCGTCAAGCTCGACACGGTCAGCGAGCAAGACTTCGACACGGTGTTCTACCCGGGTGGGCACGGCCCTCTGTGGGACCTGGCCGAGTCGAAGACGTCCATCAGCCTGATCGAGTCCTTCGAACGTGCCGGCAAGCCCATCGGCTTTGTCTGCCACGCTCCGGGGGCGCTGCGACACGTGAAGGCCGCTGACGGCGCACCGCTGATCAAAGGCCGTCGCGTCACGGGGTTCACCAACGGCGAGGAAGCGGCCGTCGAGCTGACCGATGTCGTACCGTTCCTGATTGAAGATGAGTTCCAGAACCTGGGTGGGCATTACGAAAAAGGGCCGGATTGGGCTCCCTTTGTGATCGAAGATGGCAAGCTGATCACCGGCCAGAACCCGGCCAGTTCCGAAGGCGTGGCCAAGGCCCTGGTCGCTCAGTTGAAGTAACCGCCAGGCGTACCTGAATCCCGCCTGGGGTTCAGGTATACCGAGCCTCTCCCTGATTACCGAGACCTACCATGATCACACTTCACCACCTCAACGCGTCGCGCTCCCTGCGTATCCTGTGGCTGCTGGAAGAGATCGGCCAGCCTTACACGTTGGTTCGCTATCAGCGTGATGCGGCCACTCATCTCGCTCCAGATTCCCTGAAAAGCATTCACCCGCTGGGCAAATCCCCGGTCATTGAATTCGAAGGGCAGGTGCTGGTGGAGTCGGGCGCCATCGTCGAGTACCTGATTCGGCGTTTCGCGCCCCAGTTGGAGCCGGCGTTCAGCTCGCCGGAATACCTGCAATACCTGCAATGGATTCACTTTGCGGAAAGCTCGGCCATGGTGCCGGTGCTGCTCAAGGTGTTTACCCAGTTCGAAGCCAATGCCGGCACCCAGCTGAAGTTTCTCGACGGCTACACCCAGACCGAATTTGAGAAGGTCCTGGGCTTCCTCGACAGCGTGCTGGCGGACAAAACCTTTATCGTCGGCAACACCTTGTCCGGGGCCGATTTCATGTTGGCTTTTGTCGCCATCACCGTGGTCGAGCAACTGGGGGCGGGGGCGCAATATCCCCACCTGGCGGCCTACCTGCAACGCCTGACGGCCCTGGACAGCTGGAAACGCGCGCTGGCGCTGGAGCATCAGGGCGCCTGATAGGCGCGGGTGTCGAAGTTCAGCGCACGGCTAGCGCGCTGACGGCGGCGCCGAGCTTTTACGGATCGTCAGTTCAAACGGCAGTATCACCGGCTGCGGGGGCGTGGTTTTCTTTTCGATCAAGTCGATCAGCATCTCCACGGCCCTGCGTCCAAAGCCCTCGGCGGGCTGGGCGATGGTGGTCAGCGGCGGGTCGCAGTACTGCGCCAGCGGAATGTCATCGAACCCCACCAACGAAATATCCTCGGGCACGCGCAGGCCCGCTTCCTTGATGCGCTTGAGCGCACCAATGGCCATCTCATCGTTCTCACAAAACAGCGCGGTCGGGCGGTCCGGCATCGTCAGCAGGGTGGCGGCGCCGTCGTAGCCGGCGCGCAAGCTGAAGTCGCCGTGGCAAATAATCGTGGGGTCGCTGGGGATGCCGGCCTGATCCAGGGCGGCCTGGTAACCCGCGACCCGATCCTGGGTCAGGGGGCTGCTTTGAGGGCCCTTGATCAGGCCGATCCGCCGATGGCCCAGACTGATCAGGTGTTCAGTCATTGCCTGGGCGGCGGCATGGTTGTCGAGGCTGATGGTGGGGTGGCGCCCACCCTTGATCACTTCGCAGGCATTGACCATGGGCGGGGTCTCAAGGCTGTCGGCGGGGAAGGGGTCGAAGGCGCGCAACTGGATCACGCCATCGGCCTGGTGGGCATAGACCAGTTCGGCAAATTCACGCTCGATGTCTTCGCGGCCTTGGGTGTCGCACAGCAGCAGTCGGTAGCCGGCGGCCTGGGCGGCCTGTTGGGCGCCGCTGATCACGCGGGCAAAAAAGGTGTTGGCAATTTTCGGGACCAGGATCACCAGGTTGGCGGTGCGCCGCGAGCGGAACTGCACCGCCATTAGGTTGGGGCGATAACCGGCTTGCTCGACGGCAGCATTGACCTTGTCCCGAGTGGCCTGGCGCACGCATTCGGGTGATTTCAGGGTGCGCGATACGGTGGCCACCGAGACGCCGGCGAGCCGGGCGACTTCACGAATATTGGACAAAACCACCTCATCTTCAAACTGTGGGTCGGGCGAGCTTACAGCAGGTCCGTCTGCGCTGAAATCCTTGCGAGGGGCGATCGAGTATTTGACAGCCTGCGTCACAGCGCATAGATTTCCGCTCAAATGTAACCGGTTACATTCCGGCTTCAACCCGTCGCTCAGCCGGCCCGAACAGAGAAAAACAGTGATGAACACAGTGATACCCAAAATAAGAATGGGCTTTGTCGGTGGAGGCGAGGGTTCGTTTATTGCCCAGGCGCATCGCCAGGCAGCGGGCCTCGATGGGCGCTTCGAGCTGGTCTGCGGTGCGTTCAGCCGCGACGCACAGAACAACCTGCGCACGGGCAGCCACTTGGGCCTGGCGCCATCACGCTGCTACAGCACGTGGCAATCGATGCTGGAGGCCGAGCGCGCGCTGCCGGCCGAGCAGCGCATGGAACTGCTGGTGATTGTCACCCCCAATCATCTTCACGCACCGGTGGCCAGCGAAGCGTTGGCCGCCGGTTTTCATGTGTTCAGCGAGAAGCCCGCGGCCTTGAACCTGGCTGAGCTGCAGGCCCTGAAAACCCGCTTGCACAGCAGCACCGGGCTCTATGGCCTGGCCCACACTTACCTCGGCTACCCCATGGTCTGGCAAGCGCGAGAGATGGTACGCAGTGGCGTGATCGGCGCGGTGCGCAAGGTGCTGGTGGAATATCCCCAAGGCTGGCTCAGCCAGGATGTGGCCGGGCAGGGCAACAAGCAGGCCGAGTGGCGGGGGCAGCCGGCATTGTCCGGGTTGGGCGGCTGCATCGGCGATATCGGCACCCATGCCTTTTCCCTGGCGGAGTTCGTGGCCGATCAAGCCGTCACCCACCTGTGCGCCAGCCTGGGCGTGCACATCGAAGGCCGGCAGCTGGATGACGACGCCGCCATGCTGCTGAAGATGGAGCAGGGCGCCAGTGGCGTGCTGATCGCCAGCCAGGTCTGCGCAGGGGAAGAGAACCCGCTGAGCATTCGGGTCTACGGCGACAAGGGCGGCCTTGAGTGGCGCCAGGAACAACCTGCCAGCCTGATTCATCGCTCATTGGACCAACCCATGCGTGTCTTGCGTTCCGGCACCGGGCAGCCGTGGTTGTGCGAGGCCGCGACCCAGCGTATGCGCTTGCCCGCCGGCCATCCCGAAGGCTACCTGGAAGCCATGGCCAATCTGTATGGCGATTTTGCCCAGGCCATTCGCGGTGAGGTCAAAGGCCACACCGTGCCGGGTGTGCCGGGGATCGAGGTGGGTCTGCGTGGCATGGCCTTTATCGAAGCGGCCATCGCCAGTCACAGCAGCGATGCCAAGTGGACCCCCCTGGAGTGCAGCCGATGAAACCGCAGACGCCTGCCGAGACCCCAAACGACCTGGCCCCTCAAGGCCTGCGTGGCCCCGGGATATTCCTGGCGCAGTTCATCGCCGATGAAGCGCCGTTCGACACTCTGGCCAATATCGCTCAATGGGCAGCGTCCCAGGGCTACACAGCCATTCAATTGCCGACCCTGGGCACGCGCTACATCGACCTTGAACGCGCCGCCGAAAGCCAGAGCTATTGTGATGAATTGAAGGCCGTGTGCGCCAGCGCCGGGGTTGAAATCAGCGAACTGTCCACCCACCTGCAAGGGCAGTTGGTGGCCGTGCACCCGGCGTTCGATGCGCTGTTCGATGACTTTGCGCCCGCTCATTTGCGTGGCCAGCCCCAGGCACGCACCGAGTGGGCGATCGAGCAATTGAAGCTGGCGGCGCGGGCCAGCCGGCGTCTGGGCCTGACCGCCCACGCGACCTTTTCCGGGGCTTTGCTGTGGCCCTACATGTATCCCTGGCCGCAGCGCCCCGCCGGTTTGGTGGAGCAAGGTTTTGCCGAACTGGCCAAACGCTGGCTGCCGATCCTCGACTGTTTTGATCAGGCCGGTGTCGACCTGTGCTACGAAATCCACCCCGGGGAAGACCTGCATGACGGTGCCTCATTCGAGCGTTTCCTCGACGCCGTCGATCACCACCCCCGTGCGGCCATCCTTTATGACCCCAGCCATCTGCTGCTGCAGCAAATGGATTACCTGGGCTTTATCGACCGTTATCACTCGCGCATCCGCATGTTCCACGTCAAGGATGCGGAGTTCCGTCCCGATGCGCGCTCCGGTGTCTATGGCGGTTACCAGGGTTGGGTCGAGCGCCCTGGGCGCTTCCGCTCGCTGGGTGACGGCCAGATCGATTTCAAATCGATCTTCAGCAAGCTGACCCAATACGGCTTCACCGGCTGGGCCGTGCTGGAGTGGGAGTGCTGCCTGAAAGACTCCGCCCAAGGCGCTGCCGAAGGCGCGGGGTTCATCCGCGACCACATGATTACTCGGAGCCAAAAGGCCTTTGACGATTTTGTCAGCGTGGCCAGCGATGCGGCTTCCAACAGGCGTTTGTTGGGCTTGCCTGACGCCTGAGTTTCACCAGTTTCTTTCAATAACAATAAGACGGTGACTGTTATGACGTGGATGACTGCGCGCTTGAGCGCCATGATGTTTCTGCAGTTCTTTATCTGGGGTGGCTGGTTCGTCACCCTGGGCACTTTTCTGTCCAGCCAGTTGGGCGCCAGCGGCGGTCAGATTGGCATGGCGTTCTCGACCCAGTCCTGGGGCGCGATCATTGCCCCATTCGTGATCGGGCTGATCGCTGACCGTTTCTTCAATGCCGAACGCATCCTGGCGGTGCTGCACCTGGTGGGGGCGGTGTTGCTCTATCAGCTGTACCGGGCGCCGGACTTCGGCGCGTTCTATCCCTACGTGCTGGCCTACATGATGATCTATATGCCGACCCTGGCATTGGTCAACTCTGTGGCCTTTCGGCAGATGCGCGACCCGGCACTGGAGTTCTCGCGCATTCGGGTGTGGGGCACCGTGGGCTGGATCGTCGCCGGTGTGGTGATCAGTTTTGTCTTCGCCTGGGACTCGAAAGACGCCATTGCCAGCGGTGGCCTGCGCAACACCTTCCTGATGGCGGCGCTGGCGTCCCTGGTGCTGGGCCTGTACAGCTTTACCCTGCCGAGTACCGCACCGCTGAAGTCCGAGACCCGCCGCAGCGGCCTCAAGCAGATACTCGGTCTGGATGCCCTGGGCCTGCTGAAAGACCGCAGCTACCTGGTGTTCTTCATTGCCTCGATCCTGATCTGCATCCCGCTGGCGTTCTATTACCAGAATGCCAATCCGTTCCTCGCGGAAATCGGCGTGACCAATCCCACCGCGAAGATGGCCATCGGGCAGGTCTCCGAAGTCCTGTTCATGCTCCTGCTGCCCCTGTTCATTCACCGCTTCGGCATCAAGATCGCGCTACTCATGGGCATGCTGGCCTGGGCCTTGCGCTACGTGCTGTTCGCTTACGGCAATAACGCCGACCTGGCCTTTATGCTGTTCACCGGCATTGCCTTGCACGGCATCTGCTACGACTTTTTCTTTGTCTCCGGGCAGATCTACACCGACGCGAAAACCCCCGAGCGCTTCAGAAGCTCGGCCCAAGGCCTGATCACCCTGGCCACCTACGGCTTTGGCATGCTGATCGGCTTCTGGGTCGCGGGCCATGTCTCCGACTACTACGCCACTCCTGCGGGCCATCAGTGGCAGAGCATCTGGTTGTTCCCGGCGTGTTTTTCCTTGGGCGTGGTGCTGGTGTTCCTGTTTGCCTTCCGCGATGCGCGAGCCGTGGAACTGGCGCCCGCCAAGGCTTGAGCAGCCACGAATTCATAACAATAAATAAGGAAATTGCGATGCGCGTACTCAAAAAAATGGCATTGGCCACCCTCGTCGCCGGCTGCGTACTGAATGCCACAGCGCTGCTGGCGGCCCCCGCCGTCGATCGACAAATCGCCTTGCAGATGTACACCCTGCGCAATGTCGGCACCCTGGAGCAGCAGTTTTTCCTGGCACAGAGCGCCGGGTTTTCCGCGGTCGAGTTGGTCGGTGACCAGGGTGTCAGCCGGGATGAACTCAACCGGCTGCTGAAAAAATACAACCTGGCCGTGACCTCTGCCCATGTGCAACTGGAGGCCCTGCGTCGCCAGTTGCCTGAAACCATCGCCTTCAACCGTGCGGTGGGCAACAAGGTGCTGGTGGTGCCTTACCTGCAGCCCGCGGATCGGCCCACCAATGCCAGGGGCTGGCAAAAGCTGGGCGAAGAGCTGAATGCTTTGGGTGCCCGCTTGCGCAAGGAGGGGATGCGGCTGGCGTATCACAACCATGATTTCGAGATGAAAAAATACCAGGGCAAGACGGGGCTCGAATGGCTGGTGGATGCCACCCGGCCCAATAATCTGGCGCTGGAGATAGACGCGGCCTGGGTGTCACGCGGTGGGCAAGACCCGGTCCGGTTGATCAAGCGCTACCCGGATCGGCTGTTTGCCCTGCACGCCAAAGACAACGCCGGTATCGGGGTACGCGACGATGAACGCAACTTCGCGCCCCTGGGCGAGGGCCTGCTGGCCTGGGGTGAAATCGTCGCGGTAGCGCAAGAGGAGGCCAGACCTCTGTACATCGTCGAGCATGACTTGCCCAAGGATCCGGCAGCGATCATCCGCGCCTCCAAACTCAACCTGCAACGAGAGCTGCAGCGTGAGGGACGAGACAGAAAACTCGAGTGAGCCTTGATGCAAAACGCCCCGGTTAGCCGCGTTTTGCATCGACCTTTTAGCGCCTCGATTGTCCCTCGCGGGTGATCCGTATGCCGGCCAGGCCGACGGTACCCGCGATGAGCACGAGCCCCCAAAGCGGGAACAACAGTTGCAGGCCGACCAAGTGACTGAGTAGCCCAGCGAGCACGGCACCCAGTAGCATGCCCAGGGTCTGGGCGAGGTTGAACAGACCCGACAGGCGACTTTTGTCCGGTTGCAGCCGTGCCAAGCGCGCCACATTGGCCAGGTGGATGGCAGCGCTGGCCAGGCTCAGCAGCAGGGCTGCCAGCAACAGCACGGCGAATTGCCGGGCCCAGCCCAAGAGCCCGAGCGCCAGCAAGGCGATCACCAGGGCGGCGGGGTAAACCCGTCGATACCCCCATCGACTGATCAGCGACCCCAGCCCGAACAGGGCCAGCACCGACACCACGCCCTGGGCCGATACCAGGGCCACCGCTTGGTACTGCGGCCAGTGCAGTTCTTCGATGCACAGCACCAGGACAAAGGTCGCGAACACACTGCTGGTGGCGCTGCTGGCGCACTCGATCAGGCAGCTGTCGGTCAAGCTGCGCTGACCCAGCAGGCCGCGCAGTTGCTCGCCCAGGCTGCCGCTGGCGGGGGCGACGTGGCTTTCCTGCCAGAAGCCCAACCCATACAGCGCCATGCCGGTAAAACACAGGGCAATCACCCCGAAGGCCCAGGCAAAACCCGCCGCGCCGTACAGCAGTGCGCCCAGCCAGGGGCCGAGCAGGCCCAGGCCGATCATCACCGAACCGCGAAACCAGCCCGCCCGTTTCAAGCCCAAACTCGGCAGTTGCTGAAGGAACAAGGTGTTCATGGCCACCACCCGAAACGGCACGCAGGTCCCTACCAACAAACGCATGGCCGCCAGCCACCCCCAGCCGGGCACCAGCAGGATCGCCAGGTTAAACAGAGCCGGCCCCAGGCTCGCCAGCAGGTACACCCGTCGCGAGCCGAAGCGGGCGATCAGAAAGCCGGCGGGCAAGGTCAGGAACACCATGCCCAAGGACTCCATGGCACTGATCAGGCCGATTTGTGCCGTGTTGGCGCCCAACTCCAGGGCGTACAGGGTGGTAACGATTTTCGCCATGCCCAGGGTCGAGCCACTGACCACGGCAAGCAGCAGGAAGTGCCGCAGGAACCCACGGGCCGGCGGGGTCATTGCGGGTCTTCGAACAGCCCAGACAACTCCACCACAAGGGCCTCGGCGGCCTGTAACGGGGCCGGGTCGATCCAGCTGGCAAACTCAAAGTCGGCCGGCAGGAACCCCTCGCGCAGGAGGAAGGTTTTTTGCGCTTCCAGCCCCTGGAGGTAGGGCGTGCTGAGCCCAGGGCGCAGGTGGTGATGGAAGTGCTCGCCATAGCCCTGCCAGATGGCGGCGGGTGTGGATTGGGTTTCAGCGGCGAGGGCGGTGACGGCGGCGTCGGGGTGTTGCCGTGCCCAGTCAGCGGTGGCGATCAGCACGGCCAAGTAGCGTGCCACCAGTTCCGGTGCCTGCTCCACCAGGCTGCGGTTGACGGTGATCGGGCGTGGTGTACCAGCGTTGACCCGCACCAGCGGGTCTGGGTGTTGATTGATGTCGAGCAGGGCGCGCAGGCCATGCTGTTCGGCCAGTTGCACGCTGTTGGCGCCCTTGGCGTAGATGGCCGCCACATCGCCGTTGAGCAGGGCCCGCAACAGGGCGCTGCGGTCGTCGCCGGGCGACGCCTGGCCGGTTTCACGCAGGTCGAACTCACCGCCGTCGATATCGACGAAGGTCACCTCGTCGCGGCTCACCTCGGCCAGTTCCAGGGCCGTCAGCAGGCCCCGCAAATGGGCGGTGCGGGCGATGTCGACATTGCGTGTCTGGTGGCGTGGCAACCCCAGGCGCTGACCGCGCAGGTCCGCCGGCACCCGCAGCGGGCTGTCCTCGCGCACCAGCAGCACCTGGCGCTCGTCGACCCAGGTAATGCCCACCACGACGGTGTCTTGGCCGCTGGCACGGGCCCAGATCGGCGGTACGTTGCCCCCCTCGCGGAACAGGTTGTCATGGCTGTGGTTGTAGTGGGCTTCGCGCACGCTGGCTTCGCTGGACGCGCGCACCGACTCCAGGGTGATGCCGTGTTCGGCGAACGCACGGTGCAGCCAGCGGTAATGCTGGGCAATTCCGGAGGTGGTCGGCACCGGGCAGCGGCTGTACCACAGCGACGAGCAGCCGCTGGCGATGTGGGTGATGGGGGCGGCGGGAGAGTGAGTCATGCGGGTTCCTTGGCGTTGAGCAGGGGGGAGGCCAGCTGTTCGAACAGCCCGACCCAGTGATCGATGATGCGCAGCACCTCGCGGAAGCTGTCGGGCTGGCCCATGTCCAGGCCCAGGCTGTGCAGCAGGGTGGGTGCCGATACGCTGCTGCCTTGTTGCAGCAGTTGGCACCACTGGCCGGCTGCGTGCGGGTCGCTGGCCAGGCGTGGCAGCACCAGGCTGGCGATGCTCTGCCCGGCCGCGTAGGTGTAGGGGTAAAGGCCCATGTAGTAATGCTGCTGGCGCAGCCAGGTCAGGCCGGCGTCGGCGTCGATGTCCACGGCATCGCCCCAGAAACTGCGCAAGACCTCCAGTTTGGTGCGTTGCAGGCTGGCGGCATCCGGCAGTACGCCGTCGTCCGCGGCGTCATAGACGCGGTACTGGAATTCCGACTCAAGGTAGTGGGTGACGAAGTTGTGGTAGTAGCTGTTGAGCAGTTCGAACACCGCCGACAGTTGTTGTTGCGGGTCACCGGTGTCCAGCAGGTGCTGGGCCAGCAGCAGCTCGTTGAGGGTGGACGGGGCTTCGATGAAGTAGCGCAGGGGCGCAGCGTTCAGCGCCGACTGATGTTGCTGTGACCAATGGAAGTGCACCCCATGGCCCAGTTCGTGGGCCAGTAGAAACAAATCGCGCGGGGTGCCGGTCCACGTCATCAGCACATAAGGGTGGGGG
Source organism: Pseudomonas morbosilactucae (assembly GCF_023241665.1). Taxonomy (NCBI): domain Bacteria; kingdom Pseudomonadati; phylum Pseudomonadota; class Gammaproteobacteria; order Pseudomonadales; family Pseudomonadaceae; genus Pseudomonas; species Pseudomonas morbosilactucae. The sequence continues at coordinate 98,857 of NZ_JALQCX010000026.1, forward strand.
CCCAATGAGCTGGCGCAGCCGGAGCTGTCGGCCTTGTTCGGCTGCTGGCCGTACTCGATCCAGCCTTCATCGAAGGCGCGCTGCAGCACCTGAGCGTACTCCGGCCCCAGGCGGGCACCGGCGGCCACGATCAGGTTGCGGGCCTGGTCCAGGGATACGCTGCCGGCGAGTTGCGCCGGGTAGGCCTTGAGGTCGTGAAACGCCAGGCGCTCAAGCCCCAGAAGGCGCCGCTTGATCTCGACAAAACGGCGCATCAGCGGTGCCAGCTCAAGGTTGAACACCTCACGCTGGGCCGTGAAGTAGGTGCCGGGCACTCCTTGCAGCCAGAACAGAAAATCCAGGGTCCGCGGGAACCCGCGCAAACGCGCCAGGCTCACTTGGCGCCCGATTTCACCGGCATAGGCCGCTGCAAAGCCATGCTGGTGAGGTTTGACTGCGTTGGCGAAGACGCGCTGGGCACTGGCCCGCAGCACCGGGTCGGGACTGGTTTCGAAGTGCTTTTCAAACAGCGGCAGGCTGAAGGCCTGTCGCTGGCCAGCCTGGTCGATGACCTCTTCGAAACGCAGGTCGCCGGCCTTGATTCGTCGGTACAGCTGCACCGGCAGTTGCAGGCTCGAGTCCAGGGCGGCCAGCGCTTGTTCGGTGTCCGCCGTCAGGTAGTGCGGGCGACCCTCACGGTACAGCCGGGCTTTGCCGCCGTAGGCCTTGAGCCCTGGCGTGGCCTGCTCCCAGCTGTCCCAGGTACTGGCTTCCAGGGCGGCCAGGTGGCTGACCAGGGCAATGTTCAGGCGGCCGATGCCTGCCGTCAGTTCCCGCAGGCGGCTGGCGTGGGTGTGCACTTGGGTGTTGCGGGTGTCGACAAACGCCTGCACCCCGACGTAGGTGGACAGCCGCCCCAGTTCCCGCTGCAACTCATCCAGGCGCTCCAGCCAGACCAGCAGCGCGGGCCCAGTGTCAGGCAATGCCAGCGGACTCAGGCTGGCCTTCAAGCGCGACTGCAATTGGTCGCGGGCCTGCTCCCAGGCCTGGGGCCCGGAAAACAGGTGCTCCAGGGCGCAGACCACGGCCGCTGGGCGCTGTACCGCAAGGGTCGATTCGCTCATGACGCCCTCAACGCAGGTGGGTGAAGTAGCTGTAGCCAAGGCGTGCCAGGCGTTGCGCCGCCAACTCCACGGCCGCCACATCGCCCAGCAACACCACCGGCACTTCAGGGTGCCCCTGCAGGCCCTCGATACTGGCCGGCCAGTCTTGCAGGCTGACCGGATGCGGGCTGGCCAGGTTGTCCAGCAAGGGGTCTTGATGGTCGACGCTGATCACTTGCAGTGGCAGGCCGCTGGCCAGCGCCGCGCTGAACTCGCCGAAGGTGGCCGGGTGCACGCCGGCCACGGCCTTGCGTTGGCCGGCTGGCGGGGTGTTCTTGTAATTCGGGCTGCCCGCGGACTCGAAGACCGGCAGGTTGGCGTTGGCGTCGTCGTCCAGGCCGGCGTCGTAGAGGTGCAGGTGCAGGGTCTGGATGTCGTCCTCCACCTCCAGGGTGTGGAACAGGCCACTGCCGATAAACGCCGTTTGCCCCGGTACTACATCGTCGATGCGCAGCGGTTCGAGGCGCCCCTGGCCCTCCACCGAAGCGTCGTCGGTGCGCTGGTAAATGCGGTTGCGCTCCAGGCCCTTGACTGCGCCCATGGCCACCCATGCCGGGTGGGTGTGCGGCTGGGTCTGGGTTTTGCCGTAGATGCCGCCGGTGATGTACAGCGCGTTTTGCAGGTCGCTGTCTTCCCCCAGGCGATAGAGCCCGGCGTGGGTATCGAGCTTGATCGGGAAGCTGGCAATGGGGAACAGCTCGCGTTGCTGGCTCAAGGTGTCCAGGGCCTGGCGAATGCGCGCGATAAAGGCCGGGCTTTCAGGCTGCTCTTCGCGCTTGGTGGCGCGCACTTCGTTGATCAGGGTCTGGATGGCTTGGCTGCGTCGATGGATCAGGGACATGTCTTAGTGCTCCGCATCAGGGGTTGGGGTGCTGTATTGGCTGTGCATCTGGGCGACCCAGGCGTTGGCAGGAATGCCGTAGCGATTTTCCAGGTCGATGATCAGGCCGCTGCGATGCCAGTCCGCGACCACCTCATCGAGGAAGGCGCGCAATTGCGGGCGCTGGTTGCGCAGGGTGATGGACCAGTAGGCGTAGTCTTGGCTGGGCAACTTGATCTCGAAGTTGTTCCAGACCTGCTGGCCGTCCCGCCGCAGGAGGATCTCGAAGTAGGTGTCGTACGCCACCAGGCCCACGCAGCGACCGTCGACCACGGCTTTTTGCGAATCCACTTCGCCGCCGAAGTAGGTGACAAAGTCGATGCCATAGCGGCGTTCGCCGGTCTTGAGCCAGGAGTTGGTCGGCGACGAGCACACCGGCTTGCCGCGCAACGACTCCCAGCTTTCGACATGGCTGGTTTTCAAGGCCAGGAGCGTGGTGCCCGAGCGGTAGAAACCTGGTTCGGCAAAGTCCAGCAGGGCTTTGCGTTCCGGCGAGTTGGAGAGGGTCGAGATCATGAAATCGCAGCGGCCCTGGCGCACGAACTCGATGCGATTGGTGGGGGTGACCCGCACCACGCTCAGTTCCAGCTTGCGCTCCAGCCGCGCTTCCAGGCGCCGATGGGCATCGACGATCAGGTCATGGACCAGGCCGGCGGGTTTGTCCTGGGCGTCGTAGTAGGCGAACAGCGGGAAGGCCATGGTGGTGCACACCGCCACCCGTCCGCGTTCCTGGATATAGGCCAGGCCATCGCCCAACTCTTGGGCTGCGTGTACCGGGCTTGAGGGCCACAGCAGCAGGGCCGAGAGCAGGGCGCCGGCCAACGTCGCGGCACCGTGGCGATTCGGGGATCGGTTCATGCCGCACCGCCTGGTGCGACGGCCCGGAAGCGATTGGCCGGGCGCTGCAGGCCGAGCTTTTCACGCAGGGTGCCGGGGGCGTAGTCGTGCTTGAACAGCCCGCGCTCACGCAGGATCGGCAGCACCTGATCGGCAAAATCCCGGAGGTTATCGTCCAGGTACAGCGGCTTGAAGTTGAAGCCATCCGCGGCACCGGACTCGAACCAGCGCTGCAGGTCATCAGCGACGTCCTGGGCGGTGCCGGTAATCACCCGATGACCGCCGGAGCCGGCTACCTGGATTGCCAATTGGCGAATGCTCAGGTTGTGTTCCCGGGCCTGGCGCAGGAACAACGCCTGCTTGCTGCGATTGCCATTGGTCAGGGCCAGGTCGGGCAGAGGGCCATCCAGCGGGTATCGGGAGAGGTCGGTGCCACCCGACAGCGCAGAGAGAAACGCCACAGCGACATCGATGTCGATCAGTTCATTGAGGGCCTGCAGTTTGTCTTCGGCTTCCTTGCGTGTGCGGCCCACCACCGCCGACAGGCCCGGCATGATCAATTGCTGGTCGGCGGCCCGCCCGGCACCCACCACCCGGGCCTTCAAGGCACGATAGAAGTCCTGGGCCGGCGCCAGTTCCTGCTGGGTGGTGAACACCACGTCGGCCACCCGCGCGGCCAGGCGCAGGCCTTCTTCCGAAGAGCCGGCCTGCACCAGCAATGGGTGGCCCTGGGGCGGGCGCGGCACATTCAACGGGCCCTGCACCCTGAAGTGCTCGCCCTGGTGATTGAGGGCGTGCACTTGGTCGAGGTCAAGGAAGCGACCGCTGTGCTTGTCGCGGATAAAGGCGCTGTCCTCCACGCTGTCCCACAACCCCTTGACCACATCGACAAACTCCTCGGCACGGCGGTAGCGGGCGCTGTGTTCAAAATGCGCTTCGCGGCCGAAGTTGGCGGCCTCGGCGTCGGTCAGCGAGGTCACCAGGTTCCAACCGGCGCGGCCATGGCTCAGGTGGTCCAGGGAGGCGAAGATCCGCGCCACATGGAACGGCTCGTGGTAGGACGTGCTGCTGGTGGCCACCAAGCCGATGTGACGGGTCACTGTCGACAGTGCCGCGAGCAGGGTCAGGGGCTCCAGCACTGCGCTGCCGGCGGAGCGCTCGGCGGTGGCGTTGCCGCGCACGGGAAAGGACAGCCGGTCGGCGAAAAACAGCGCGTCAAACCCCGCCGCCTCGGCAATCTGCGCGGTGCGCCGATCGGCCTCGAAGTCCAGCAGGTTATTGCGCGCCTCGGGGTGACGCCAACCGGCCACATGCGCGCCAGCGGCGGCGGGAAACAGGAACAGCTTGATATGCCGGGGTGCGGTCATGGGGATTCTCACAGGCAGTTTTCGAGAAAGCGCTGGGTGCGCGGATCTTGTGGGGCACCGAACAGTTGCCCGGGGGGGCCTTGCTCGACGATGCGTCCCTGGTCGGTGAAATAGATGCGGTCGGCGATGTCTCGGGCGAACTGCATCTCGTGGGTCACGATCAGGCAGGTCACGCCACTGGCCGCCACGTCCTTGATGGTGTTGAGCACCTCTTTCACGGTTTCCGGGTCAAGGGCGGCGGTCACTTCATCAAACATCATCACGTCGGGACGCATCGCCAGGCTGCGGGCGATCGCCACTCGCTGCTGCTGGCCGCCCGAGAGCTGGCCGGGGAAGGCCAGTGCCTTGTCTTCCAGGCGCACTTTACGCAGCAGCTCGCGAGCGTGGATGCGGGCGTGCTCCAAGGGCTCCTTGAGCACGCTGGTGGGGGCCAGGGTGATGTTGTCCAGCACGCTCAGGTGCGGGAACAGGTTGTAACTCTGGAAGATCAGGCCGATGCGTCGGCGCAACGCCAGCAAGTCGACCTGCGGGTCATCGACGCGGATGCCGCAGACTTCGATTTCACCGGCATCGATTGGCGCCAGCCCGTTGAGGGTGCGCAGCAGGGTCGACTTTCCGGAACCGGAGGGGCCGATCAGGCAGACGATTTCGCCGGCGGCCACTTCCAGGGAGAAGCCGTTCAGGACCCGGGTGGCCTGGTAGGACTTGTGTGCATCGCGAACGATGATCTGCGGGCGCGACGGGACGGTTGGCTCAGTCATGCAGGCTCCATTTACGTTCCAGGGCTTTTGAGTAGCGGGAAATCGGGTAGATGTAGAAGAAGAACACCAGGAACACGAACAGGTAGCCGGGCAATAGCAGCTCGGGTCGCGACTCGGCGGCCAGGCGCAATTGCATGGTGGTCATCAGGTCTTCGATGCCCAGCAGGCTGGCCAGGGCGGTGGCCATGGTCACCGTGCAATACAGGTTCATCCAGGCCGGCAACATGCTGCGCAGGGCCTGGGGCAGAATCACTTTGCGCAGCACCTGGCGGCGATCCAGGCCCAAGGTCGCAGCAGCTTCCCATTGCGCCAGGGGGATCGACTGGATGCCGCCGCGCACCACTTCGGCGGCATACCCCGAGGCGGTCAGCGACAAGCCCAGGGCGACCTTGATCCAATCCGGCACCTGACGGTATTCACCGAACAGGCGGACCTCGAACGGGATCAGGTACATCATGAAAAAGATCACCACCAGCCACGGTGCATTGCGAAAGAACAGGGTGAAGGCCCGGGCCGGCCGTGCCAGGGCCGCACGTGGCGAGACCTGCATCGCCCCCAGCAGCGCCCCGAGCAGGGTGGCGAATAGCACCGAGACCAGGCCGATGCCGATGTTCACACGGAAGCCGTCGAACAGCGCCGGCAGCCAGCCGAGCAACAGCGCCACGGCGTCGCGATTGGCCAGCAACCAGTAAGCGGCGCCGGCCAGTACCGCCAGAGCCAGTACCCCCATGGGCGACAGCAGGCCTCGGTGCCAGGCAGCCCTGGCTTGAACGTTCAAGGTGTGACTGTTCATACGCCGTGGTACCCCGGTAATGTCAGGCGCCGCTCCAGGGCGCGCATGCCCATGGACACCAGCCCCAGTAGAAGGAAATAGGTCAGGAACAGCACCGCCATCATTTCCGGCACGTTGTAGTTGTCACTCCAGATCCGGTTGGCGGCGTAGGTCAGCTCCGGCACGGCGATGGCGTAGGCCACCGACGTTGATTTCACCGATTGCGCCAGGCCGTTGCCCAGGGCCGGCAAGCTGTTGCGCAGGGCCAGAGGCAGTACCACCTTGCGAAAGATCTGCGCCGGGGCCAGGCCCAGGGATTGCGCGGCTTCGCGGGTGGATCGCGGCACCGCATCGAGGCTGCCGCGAATGGCTTCGATCTGATAGGCGCCGCCGTGCAGGCCGAGCACCAGCACCGCCCACAGAAAGTTGCTCAGCAGGCGGCTGTGGCCGCTGTCCTGGTTCAACTCGAACGACAACAAGGCGCCCAGACCGAAGTAGAAAAAGAACAGCTGGATCAGCAGGGGCGTGTTGCGCATGACCTCGATGTACAGCCCGGTCAGTTGCCGCGCAAACAGCCAGCGGGATCCTTTGAGCCAGGCTCCGATGACCCCTATCGTCACCGCCAGCAGCACGCTCAGCAGGCTCAAGGCCAGGGTCAGCCCCAGCCCGAGCAAGAAGCGTTGGCGATCGATCGGGTCCCAGACAATTGTCAGGTTGATCCCGAGGCCGGTCATGGCCTGTTGCAACGAGTCCATAGTCGGCGCCTTACCAGGAGTAGTTCAGGTTGGCGTAATAGAAGGCGCCATCCGCGGCCAGCGGTGAGTAGCTGGTGTATTGGAACGAGCCGCCGGTGTTGTTCTCGGCGCGGGTGCGGTCGGGGCGAACGTCGAACAGGTTGTCGGCGCCCAGGCTCAGCCGCCAGTGATCGGCCCAGGAGTAGGACGCGGAAAGGTCCAGGGTCCACTTGGCATCGAACTTCTGGTCCAGGTCTTGGCGGGTGTTGCTGTAGATCCAGAATGCGCCGTAGCGATTGAGGGCGGCATGCAGGTCCAGGCCCTGTGCGGTGAACGAGTAGTCGCCACCGATGATCAGCTTGTGCCGCGGGTTGGTGTCCGTCAGCTGGCCAACTTCGCGGCGCTCCACCAGGGTCACCGGAATCCCCAGTTGCTGGAGGACGCTCGGGTTGGGCGCCAGGTCGGTGACTTTGGTGCGGTTGTAGGAGTAACCCAGGGTGCTCTTGAAGCGGTCGCCGTTGCCCAGCCGGTAGCGGTATTCGGCCGCCAGGTCGGCGCCGATGGTGCGGGTGTCCGCCGCATTGGTCATGTAGCGCACGCTTTGGTAGTTGCTGTCGGTGACCCCGTTATCCAGCAGGTATTGACGGGCTGCCGCTGACGTCACCGGCAGGCTCGACGACAGGTTGATGCGGTCCGCCACGCTGATACGGTAGGCATCCAGGGTCAGGCTCAGGTTGTCGGTGGGGCGCAGGATCAGGCCGAGGGTCTGGCTCACCGACTTCTCGGCCTTCAGGTCTTCGGCGCCGAGCAGGCGGGCGATGTTGGAGTCCACGGCGAAGGTCCCCGATTGCACGGTCACCACACCGTTGCCCAGGTCCTGGCCCTGGGTCTGGATGCTGGAATAGTGCTGCTGGGTCAGGCTGGGGGCGCGAAAGCCGTTGGATATCGAGCCGCGCAAGGCGATGCGCGGGGTGAAGTCGTAGCGCGCCGCCAGCGAGCCCGACAGCGAGTTGCCAAAGTCGCTGTAGTTTTCGTGGCGCGCCGCCACTGACAGGCTGAGCTTGTCCACCGGTTTGAGTTCCAGGTCGACGTAGCTGGCCAGGCTGTGGCGGCTCCAGTCGCCGGCACTGCGCGGTGAAATGCCCGGCATGGCCAGGGCCCCGGAGCCGAACCAGGAGGCGTCGTCGCCGGACTTTATTTCCAGGTCCTGGGCCTGGTACTCGAAGCCGAAGGCAAAGGACAGTGGCGACGCCAGGCCGATCTCGAAGGCCCGGGACAGATTGAGGTTGCCCACGCTCTGGCGGGTTTCGTAGGTGCCATTGTAGAAGTGCGTCGGCGAGCTGCCCGTGGCGTTGTACAGCGCCGTGTTCATGCTCTTGATGTAAGGCTTGTAGGTGTTGCGGCCCCAATCCAGGGAGGCGTCGTACTGCCAGTCGCTGGTCAGGGCGCCCCGTCCGCCAAACACTAGGGCCTGGTCTTCGATCACCGGGTCGTAGCGGGGCAGGAAGCCGTCCGGGTAGAGGTTGACCACGGTGGCGGTCTTGCCCTGGCGGCTGTAATAGCTTTGCGCGTCGCGGCGGCTGAAGGTGCCGAAGCTGTAGAGCTCGACGTTGTCGTTGATGGGCAACTGGGCGTTGAACCCCAGCTTGGCGCTTTCCAGGGCCGGGGCGCCGACTTTGTAGGTGGTCTGGCCATACAGGCCATCGTTACGTGCTGCGGGCGATGTATCGGGGCCGGCGCGGTTGGTGGCCTCGTTGTTCTGGCCCTCGGCCGATACTGTCAAGGCGCCGTGCTCGCCCAGCGCCAGGCCGGCGTAGCCCTGGAGCTCGCGGCGAGTACCGTCGCCCTCGTCATAGCGCCCGTAAGTGGCGTTGATCGCGCCGCCTTCGCGTTGATTCTTGAGGATGATGTTGATCACCCCGGCAATCGCATCCGAGCCGTAGCGGGCCGATGCGCCATCGCGAAGCACTTCGACCCGTTCGATGGCCGACACCGGAATGGCGCCCAGGTCCGTGGGGTTGGTGCCGCGCCCGAGGGCACCGCCGGTGTTGAGGAATGCGCCATTGTTGCGGCGCTTGCCGTTCACCAGGACCAGCACTTGATCCGGGGCCAGACCGCGCATCACCAGGGGGCGCACGGCTTCACTGCCTACGGTGTTGTGGGGGCGCGGCACGCTGATCGAGGGCAGCAACTTGTTCAGCGCCCCCGCGAGGTCGGCGGTGCCCTGGCTGCTCAGCTGTTCGCTGGTGATGATGTCGATGGGTTGCAGTGATTCGCTGGCCCGGGTGCCTGTGGTCCGGGTTCCGGTGACCACGACGGTGTCCAGAGCGGTGGTGGCGGTCTCGCTGCCGGGCTGGACGGCAAAGGCCAGCTCGGTGAGACCCAACAGGGGGAGTGCACCCAAGGCGAAGGTGTAGAACGGCTCTTTTCTCATAATGTTGGCTCGATCGCTGTACTGCGTGGTTTGAGTGCGATCTGCCGACAGGTACGCGATAGCGAAATATTTATCAGCCTTTCCTTGGCTCTTGCAGGTTGATCCTCTAGGATCCTGCACATCGACTGCGTTTTTTAACGTTTAAATAGCTTTATTGAATTTCTTTTCCAATGGAAATAACCTTTGGATCTATCAATATTCGCGATGGAGAACATTTGATAAATGGTTTCGCTAAAGAGTGGATTTGTTCCCGAAAAGAGTGATTTGCCCGTCACGCAAATACCGGTTGACGAGTTTGTCGATCGCTTGAAGAAAATCTGCGGGCTGGCCGGCAATGCCAGCGCCCTGGCGAAGAAGGCCGGTATCTCCAACAGTGGGCTCAGCCGCTACCTGGGCGGCGGCGATCCGTCGCGCAAAGTGCTGGTCAGCCTGGCCCTGGCGGCGGGTGTCAACCTGAACTGGCTGGCGACCGGGGAAGGCCCTATGGAAAAGAGCAACGAGGCGGCGCGCCCGGGTTCATTGACCATGCTGCCGTTTCTCGGGGCGCTGGAGTCGCCGAATGATGAGGTGATTCCCGGGCGCAAGAAGAACCTCACCTCTCAGGCGTTTTGCCGCTATTGGCTCGGCAGCCATGGGCTCGACAGCAAGGCCCTGGCCGCCATGCATATCCGCGGTGACAGCATGTCGCCGACGATTCGTGATGAAGACTTGGTGCTGATCGATGTCACCACCAAGGACATTCAGGACGACAAGATTTACGTCATTCAGGATGCCAGCAGTCTATTGGTGCGGCGCCTGCAATTGGAACCCGGTGGCCGGGTCCGGGCGCTGTGCGACAACCCCACGCACCGCGAGTTTGAAGTGCCTCGGGAGGCGCTGGAAATAGTCGGAAGGGTCGTCTGGAGAGGCGCGCTGCTGTAGGTTCGCCTCGTCAGACTGACGCGCCCGCGCCTGGCTATCCAGGTGTGGCTCGGGAAGGTGCTGGCGGGGCAATCCGTGCAGCCGTGACTTGCGCGCGGCGTTTACCAGCGGCTACCCAGGCCGATCTTACCCAACCAGGAGTCCATGGCATTCATGGTGCTGTTCAAACGATTGCGTGCTTTTTCCGTGCAGGCCGGCAGGGCGCTGGGGTTGGTGTGGGAGACCTCGCGGCCCCTGTTCCTGGGGCTGGTGCTGGCGACGCTGATCGCTGGTTTGCTGCCGGCATTAGCCGCCTGGATCGGCCAGCGCATCGTGGATGGTGTGGTCCATGCCATGCAGATTCATGCCGCCGGCAGTCAGGCGCCGGTGTGGCCGGTCATGCAGTACGTACTGGCCGAAGCCGGCGTGCTGGCGTTACTGGCCGCCGCCCAGCGGGCATTGTCGATGCAGCAGTCGCTGCTGCGGGTGCAGTTGGGGGTGAAGGTCAACCTGATGATCCTGGAAAAGGCCCAGACCCTCTCGCTGCTGCAATTTGAGGATGCGCAATTCCACGACAAGCTCGTGCGGGTGCGCCAGGGGGCTTCTACCCGGCCCTTGAGCCTGGTGACAAAGGGCTTGGGCCTGGTGCAGAACCTGATTTCGCTGATCAGTTTCGCGGTGCTGCTGGTGCACTTTTCTCCATGGGCCCTGTTGATCCTGGTGGTCGGCGCCTTGCCGGTGTTCTTCGCCGAGACGCATTTTTCGGGCAATGCCTTTCGCCTGTTTCACCGGCGCGCCCCGGAGACCCGCCAGCAGAATTACCTGGAATCCCTGCTGTCCCACGAGGCGCATGCCAAGGAGGTCAAGCTGTTCGGGCTGGCCCCGTTGCTGCTCAAGCGCTACCGGGACAACGCTCGGCGTCTTTACACGGAAGACCGCCAGTTGACGGTGCGCCGTGACAGTTGGGGTTTTGCGCTGGGGCTGCTGGGCACCGCGGCGTTTTACCTGGCCTATGCCTGGGTGGTGCTGGACACAGTGCGCGGGCAGACGACCCTGGGCCAGATGACCATGTACATCGTGCTGTTCAAGCAGGGCCAGAGCGCAATCACCGCCAGCCTCAGCGCCATCGCCGGCCTGTACGACGACGGTTTGTTCCTTTCGGACCTTTATGAATACCTGGAAGTCCCGGTCACGGCGCGGCGCGGAACACTGACTCAAGGGGCACGCCCGGGTGATGGGCTGCGTTGCGAGCAGGTGGGGTTCACCTATCCCGGTGCCGAATCGCCGGCGCTGAGCAACATCAACCTGCACTTGGCGCCGGGGCAAAGCCTGGCGCTGGTGGGGGAAAACGGTTCGGGCAAGACCAGCCTGATCAAATTGCTGACCCGCCTGTACACCCCGGACGAGGGGCGCATCCTGCTAGACGGCAGCGACCTGCAAGCGTGGGACGAACAGACCCTGCACCAGCGCATCGGGGTGATTTTTCAGGATTACATCCGCTATCAGATGAGCGTGGGCGAAAACCTGGGCGTCGGTGACGTCGAGGCGTTTGACGATCAGGCGCGCTGGCGCCGTGCTGCCACTCAGGGTGTTGCCGCTGAGTTCATCGAGCGCTTGAGCAAGGGCTACGCCACGCCGTTGGGGCGCTGGCTGGGTGGTCAGGAACTGTCCGGCGGCCAATGGCAGAAAGTTGCCTTGTCGCGCGCCTATATGCGCCAGGACGCCGACTTGCTGATCCTCGACGAACCTACTGCTGCCCTAGATGCCGGGGCCGAGGCGGCCGTGTTCGAGCACTTTCGTGAACATGCCAAGGGCCGCATGACGCTGTTGATTTCCCACCGTTTCTCCAGCGTGCGCAGCGCCGACCACATCATCGTGCTGGACCGAGGGCGGATTCTGGAGGAGGGCAACCACGGCCAATTGATGGCGGCGGGCGGACGTTATGCCGACTTGTTCGATGTACAGGCGCGGGGCTACCGCGAGTGACCTGCACAGACGATTCAATGGACGGGAATAACGGGATGCGGGGGTAGAGGCAGGGCTTCAATTTCGCTTGCAGCTTGCCGCGTGACCCATAGCCCCCGCAGCAAGCCGCTTGAATCGCGTTACTTCAACAACGGCACGCCACTCAGTGTCTGCAAGTCCTCAAAGCTGATGTCCGCGAGGATCTCGCGCACCTTCAGGCCTTGCGGGGTGACGTCCAGAATCGCCAAGTCGGTGTAAATCCGGCTGACGCAGCCAATACCGGTGAGCGGGTAGGTGCATTCAGGCACCAGTTTGCTTTCGCCGGTCTTGGTCAGGTGATCCATCATCACGAACACCTGGCGCGCGCCGGTGGCCAGGTCCATTGCACCGCCCACTGCCGGAATCGAGCCCTCAGCGCCAGTGTGCCAGTTGGCCAGGTCGCCGTTGACCGAGACCTGGAAGGCCCCCAGTACGGCGATATCGATGTGGCCACCGCGCATCATCGAGAACGAGTCGGCGTGATGGAAATACGCGCCACCGGCCAGCAGCGTCACGTGCTGTTTGCCGGCGTTGATCAGGTCATCGTCTTCTTCACCGGGCGCCGGGCTCGGGCCCATGCCCAGCACGCCATTTTCGCTGTGCAGGAATATTTCCTTGTCGCCCAGGTAGTTCGCCACCAGGGTGGGCACGCCAATGCCCAGGTTCACATAAGAACCTTCAAGAATATCGTCGGCCACGCGCTGGGCCATTTCGTTGCGCGATAGTTTTTTCATGACGGTCATGGCAGGCCTCAATTGACGTTGGCGATCAGGGAACTGGCAGAAGGCACAGCAACCACGCGCTGGACGAAAATCCCCGGCGTGATGATGTGTTCAGGGTCCAGATCACCCAACTCGACGATCCGGTTGACCTGCGCGATGGTGGTCTTCGCGGCCATGGCCATGATCGGCCCAAAGTTGCGGGCGGCCTTGCGGTAGGTCAGGTTGCCCCAGCGATCACCCTGTTCGGCCTTGATCAGCGCAACGTCGGCGTGCAGCGGCATTTCCAGCACATAGTTGCGCCCTTCGATCACTCGGGTTTCCTTGCCTTCGGCCAACAACGTGCCGTAGCCGGTCGGGGAGAAGAAGGCGCCAATGCCCGAGCCCGCGGCGCGGATGCGTTCGGCCAGGTTGCCTTGGGGCACCACTTCCAGTTGCACCTTGCCCGCCAGGTACAGCTCGTCGAAGACATAGGAATCGGATTGCCGCGGGAACGAGCAAATCACTTTGGCAACCCGCCCGGCCTTGAGCAGCGCCGCCAGGCCGATTTCACCGTTGCCGGCATTGTTGCTGATGATGGTCAGGTCGCGAGCGCCCGATTCAATGACGCCATCCACCAGCGCCGACGGCATGCCGGCAGTGCCGAAGCCTCCGACCATGATGACCGAGCCGTCGGCAATGCCATCGAGTGCGGCAGCAATGGATTCGAAAGTTTTATTGATCAAGGCGTGCTCCTCTATTTTTGTTGATTGGATCGATCAATCTGAATACCCGCTGCGCAGGGAAGGTTCCGGCAACGGACCGACAGCCCATCAAAGGCGTGTCGGCAGCTGCGCATAGGTTGCCAAACATTGAGCCCGACAGGGCGGTCCTGAATACGATGTCGTGCGATTAACGAACGCAGGCTGATAGGTGGCCCGTAGAAGCACGCGCGCGTGCAGCAGGCGATGCCTGCTTCGCTGCAGATGATTCCCGCTGTTTTCGGCTTGGTGCCATGCCGTGCATTTGCAGAGTGCGGCAGAGCGTCCCGGGCTTGGCATTGAAAAATGTGGGCGTTAGAACAGCAAAAGGGGGGAGTTTTTTCAGAGGCGGGGTGAAGGGTCTGTCAATCCGGCATTTTCAGAGTGTGGTGTGTGAGTTGGGGGTGACGTCTTTCCAAAGAATCAACCCAAAGGGTCAGTGCCCGGCAGCAAGCTGCCGGGCAACGCCTTGTCAGCGAACGGGCGGGGCGTATTGCAGGCCGCCCTGGCTCCACAGCGCGTTGAGGCCGCGCTTGATCTTCATGTCACTGCCGCTGCCCAGATTGCGGTCGAAGGACTCACCGTAGTTACCGACCTGGGCAATGATTTTCGCCGCCCAGTCATTGGGCAGATTCAGGTCCTTGCCGAGGGCACCTTCGGTTCCAAGTAGCCGCGCAATGTCGGGATTCTTCGACGACTTGAGCTGCTCGTTGACGTTTTTCGAGGTGATGCCCAGTTCTTCGGCGTTGAGCATGGCAGCGAGGGACCAGCGCACCACGGTGAACCAGTCTTCATCGCCACGGCGTACTGCGGGGGTCAATGGCTCCTTCGAAATCACCTCGGGTAGCACAACGAAGTCATCGGGCGTTGCCAGTTTCAGGCGCTGGCCGTACAGCTGGGACTGGTCGGTGGTCAGCACATCACAACGTCCTGATTCCAGCGCCTTGAAGCTCTCGTCAGAGGTGTCAAAGGTGATGGGGGTGTACTTCATGCCGTTGCTGCGGAAGTAGTCCGACAGGTTCAACTCGGTCACGGTGCCGGCCTGGATGCAGAAGGTGGCGCCGTCCAGCTCCTTGGCGCTTTTCACCCCGAGCTTTTTATTGACCAGGAATCCCTGGCCATCGTAGTAGGCGACACTGGTGAACTGGATACCCATGGCGCCGTCGCGGGACGAGGTCCAGGTGGTGCTTCGGGACAGCATGTCGACTTCGCCCGATTGCAGGGCAGTAAATCGCTCCTTGGCGGTCAACTGGGTGTACTTGACCTTCTTCGCGTCGCCGAACACGGCAGCGGCCACAGCCCGACAGACGTCGACGTCGAACCCATGAAAGTCACCTTTGGCGTCGGCATAGGAAAACCCCGGAAGGCCGTCGCTGATGCCGCACTGCACAAACCCTTTGCTTTTGACGTTCTCAAGGGTGGCGCCGGCGTTGGCGCTCAGGGTAAACAGTGTGCCTAGGGTCAGGCACGCTAAGGTCGAAGCCCCTTTCAACAGCGTTCTTTCTTGTTTCATGGCGATGCTCTCGTGTGGGTGGCGGTTAAGTGCCAAATCAACGCGCAGGGGGGGCCTGAGCACCCATTGTCGGCGCTTTGTTGAACTGCAAATCTGGAGGGCAGAAACAAGAGTGGGTCGTCAGGGGACCCAGCCAGGACGGTGGTTCTTTTTGTTGTTTGGCATAGGTTGTCTCTTATTGTTATGTCGGCCCCAGGAGGCCGGATTCATCGGGAATGTACGGCGCTTTGTGGCTTAAACGGCTGGCAGAGATTGCTCGACCAAGCGGGTCCAGACGGCGACTGCCGGTTCAATGATCTGGTCATTGAAGTCGTAATAGGGGTTGTGCAAGGCCGCAGAGGGTTCCTCTCCATCCGCGCCCATCCACAGGTAGGCACCTGGGCAGGCTTTGAGCATGAACGAGAAGTCTTCCGAGGCCATGGAGGGGCTGCAACCCCACTGCACGCGCGACTCTCCCACCGCCGTTACCGCTGCCCGGCGGACCTTTGCCGCAGCCTCTGCATGGTTTTCCGTCACCGGGTAGCCGACCTGGTAGAGCAATTCCCCCCGGATGCCGAAAGCGCCAGGCAACTGCTCGACGAACTGACCGATCAACTGTTGGACGTGATCGCGGACGTGCGATTGCAAGCAACGCACGGTTCCCTTGAGCACCGCCGTTTCGGGAATCACGTTGATTGCTTCGCCTGCGTTGATCTGGGTCACGCTGATCACCGCACTGTCGAGGGGGGAGAGACGTCGAGAGGGAATGGTTTGCAGGGCAAGAATCAGCTCCGCTGCGGCGATGATGGGGTCCGCGCCTTTGTCGGGCATCGCTGCGTGGCAGCCTTGGCCCGTCAGGGTGATTACGAACGTGTCGAGGGACGCCATCATCGGGCCTGGGTTGATCACCACCTGCCCGGCCGGGGCACCTGGCCAGTTGTGCAGCCCATAGATGGCGTCCATGGGGAACTGCTCGAACAGGCCATCGTCGATCATCTTTTTCGCCCCCGCGAGACCTTCTTCGGCGGGTTGGAAGACGAAGTGAACGGTTCCGCTGAAGTTTCGCGTTTCACTCAAATGGCGAGCGGTGGCGAGCAGGATCGCCGTGTGCCCGTCATGGCCGCAGGCGTGCATGCAGCCTTGATGCGTCGACTGGTGGGAGCACTGCCCCAACTCTTGGATGGGCAGGGCGTCCATGTCGGCTCGAATGCCGATCGCCGGGCCCTGTCCATGGCTCAGGGTGCCCACCACACCGGTGCCGCCGAGCCCGCGATTCACCTCGATCCCAAAGCTTTCCAGGAGCTGTGCCACCCGGTCGGAGGTCTGCAACTCGTCATAGCCGAGTTCGGGTGAGGCATGAAAGTCCCGACGCCAACCGATGGCATCGTCGATCAAGGCTTTGGAAATCGACATGGCGTTCACTCCAGGCTCGCGCCGTAGCCGAAATTGACCGCGGGCGTGGCGGCGGTTTCGACCCACACGCTTTTCACTTCGCTGTATTCGCGCAACGCATCCAGCCCTGAAGAGCGACCGTAGCCACTTTCGCCGTAGCCACCGAAGGGCGAACTGACGTGAATCGTCTTGTAACCGTTGATCCAGAAGGTCCCTGCGCGAACCTGCCTGGCCACTCGGTGGGCTCGACCGACGTCGCGGGTCCAGACCCCCCCGGCCAAGCCGAAGCGACTGTCATTGGCAATGCGGATCGCGTCGGCTTCGTCCGTGAACGGGATGGCCACAACCACCGGCCCGAAGATTTCCTCTTGCGCGCAGTACAGGTCGTTGGTGCCGGCCAACACCGTTGGGTTGATGTAATACCCGGGCCGGTCCGGGATGGGGTCGGCATTCGCGCCGACCAGCCTGGCACCGTCTTTCAATGCACCCTCGACCATGGTTTTTACGTGGTTGTACTGTTTGGCGTTGTTGATCGGGCCGATTTGAGTCTCAGGGTCGCTCGGGTCGCCGACCTTGAAGTTCGTGGCCGCTTGCGCCAGGGCCTGGGTGAACGTGTCAAAGATCGACGCCTGAACCAGCAATCGCGAGCCCGATACACAACTCTGGCCGGCCCCGGAGAAGATCGCGGCCTGCGCCCCGCGCAAGGCGACGTCCAGGTCAGCGTCCTCGAACACGATGTTTGCCGATTTGCCGCCCAACTCCAGCACGGCAGGGATGCAACGTTGCGCGGCGGCGACGGCGATGTGCCGTCCTGTCGCTGGCGAGCCGACAAACACCACTTTGCGGATGTCTGCCTTGGCAATGAAGCCTTGGCCGATGGTGTGACCGAAGCCGGCGATGATGTTGACCAGCCCTTTGGGCACGCCGGCGCGCTCGATCAACACCGCGACCATCAACGACGACAAGGCCGTCAGCTCGGAGGGCTTGAGAATGACCGCGTTACCCGCCGCGATCGCCGGTGCGATCTGCCAGCCGCAGGTAAAGATCGGTGCATTCCACGGGGTGATTTGCAGGACCGTGCCCAGGGGCTCGTACGTGACGTAGTTCAGGTGCGAGGTCGGCACGGGGATCACTTCGCCGTGCAGTTTGTCTGCCCAGCCCGCGTAGTACTCGAACATTTCGGCGACTTTGGTCACCTCGACCCGGGCGTCACGGATCGGTTTGTTGGCGGTGAGGGATTCAACCTGGGCCAGGCTGTCGCTGTGTTCGCGAATAAGCGCGCCGACCTGGTACATCGCACGACCCCGTGCCTGTGCCGTGAGCGCCCACCATTGCGCCTGTGCGCCTTGGCTACGGCGTCGGTGTGGGCAATCAGCGCGTCATCAGCGTCGGGAAAACTCAGCAGCAGACTGTCGTCATGGGCGTTGCGAACGTCCACCGGCGAGCCGTGGCCGTCGATGAACTCGCCACCGACAAAGCTGCCGATCACGCTCCGGTCACCCCAGAAGGGGCGCATTAGGTCGAGGATGTTTTGCGTGCTCATTGATTATTCTCCACGGCCGAAAAGCTGGGCGTCGGTGCGCTGGACAATCGCGCAAAAGTCTTCGTTATCGGGCAGCGATTCGCGGCTGGCTTGCCATAGCTGGGCGACGATCCGTGACAGGGGCAGATCCAGGTCCAGGCTGTCGGCCAGGTCGCTGGCAAGGCCGACGTCTTTGCGCATCAACCCCATGGTGAAGCCGGAGTCATAGGCTTTGTTCAGGACCCAGGTGGGGAACATGATCTGGGTGGCGCCGCTGCGGCCCGAGCCGGCGTTGAGTCCTTGCAGGAGCTTTTCCGGGTCCACGCCTGCTTTCGCGGCCATCGACACGGCTTCGGCGGTGCTGATCAGGTGACAGGCAGCCAGCATGTTGTTGGCGATCTTGGCCACGTTGCCGGCGCCACATTTGCCGACGTGGACGCGGGTGCCGCTCATGCCTTCCAGCACCGGCATGGCGCGTTGCAGGTCCCCATCCTCGGCACCGATGACCATGGACATGGTGCCGGTCGCGGCCCCTTTGGGGCCCCCGGAGACCGGCGCGTCGATAAAGGCGATGCCCATCCTTGCCAGGGCGGCAGCGACCTTGCGGCTGGCTTCCGGGGTGGAGGTGGTGGTGTCAACCACGATCAAGCCTTCACGGCCAAACTCGATGACGCCGCCTGGGCCCAGGCAGACGGCTTCCACGTGCTCGGCTTTTGGCAGCGACAGAATCAACATATCCGACTGTTGAATCAGTTGATGGCGGTCGCCGACGGGTTGGACACCTTTGCATTTGGCCTGGGCCAGCGCCGCGTCGGACAGGTCGAATCCGCTGACATCAAAGCCTTTGCTGGCGAGGGTCGCGGCCATGCCGCCGCCCATATTGCCCAAGCCAATAACGCCTACTTTCATGGTCATTTCAACAGTCTCAGTTAGATGTTCTGCACGAATTCGAGGATGACGTTGCCGGCCGCTTGCGGCTCGACCAAGACCCGGCCCGGGACCTCGTGATGAGGAACCTGGTTGTGTTCGAGGATCGAGCGTAGGGCGCTCAGGCTTCGGGTGTGCAGGCGGATGGAAATCCCATGGGGGCGCTCCTCGGCACGCTTGGGAAGGGCGATACCCGGGAACTCCAGGGCCGCGGTGGCGGCGTCGATGGCGCGCAAGACGCCGCATCGGGTATCGGCTTCCAGGACCGCCCCGTTGTAGCTCACGGCATCGCCGTAGAGGGCTCGCCAGCGAGGTTCAAGGCGCTTGGGGTCTGCCAGGTACGTGATGGCGAGAATCCCGTCTGCACCATTGGGATGGTCCTGCCAGCCGCGAACCCAGATCAGTTCGGGGCGATGCTGGTGGCAGATAAAGTTGGAGGCATCGGGTAACTCCGGGTCGATGAACAGCGCCAGGGACACCACGGCTTCATCGGGGCGCCCATCAGGCAGGGTCATAGGGCGGCGAAAATCAATGCGGCCCTGGCTTTGCAGCCCGGCCTCGACCATCCGCGCATGATCGGCGTCGGCATCCTGGCTGTGCAGCGCCACCAACGACACACCTTCCTCGCCGCGATCAAGGAACTGCCCGAGCTGGCGCCCGAAACAGAAGCCGTTCACCGAATGGGTACCGAACTTGGAAGGGTCATCGACCCCAATCAGCTCGATGAAGTTGCTGGGGAACATCATCAAGGAGGTGACGCTGCCCCAGGGGTGATAGCTCACCGGCGAAGGCGAAAACCCCATCTTGCGGTACAGCTCCAAAGCCTCGGCGTGATGGCGCACGGTGACCAGGGGGTGATCGATACCCTGCGGAAATTGAGCGACGGCGGTCATGGTGGTAGCTCCTGGTCAGCCTTTGGATTTAGCGGTGAAGGTGGCAAGGGTGGCCGGGGCGTTGCCGACCACCTTGGCTGGGGCCCCGGCAACAACGGTCCCCGCGGTCACGGGTTTGAGCACCACGGAGTTGGCCGCGACGATGGCTTGGGCACCCACTTCAATGTTTCCGAGAACCGTGGCGCCTGCGCAAATCAGGGCCCCACGGCGAACCTTTGGGTGTCGGTCACCGGCCTCGCTGAGGGTGCTGCCCAGCGTGACGCCGTGCCAGAGGCTGACTTCATCCTCGACCACGGCGGTTTCACCAATCACCAGGCCAATGCCATGGTCGACGAACAGCGATTGCCCAGCCGGGCAGCGGGATGGATGTCGACGCTCCAGGTATTGGCCGCCCAGTTCTGCAGCAGCACTGCGCTTTGCACGTCCCCCTCACGCCACAACGCATGGGCGATGCGGTGCGCCTGCACGGCTTGAATGCCGCGGAACGTCAGAAAGGCCGTGAGGTGGTCAGGGCAGGCCGGGTTGACGATTTCCAGGTGCTGGATGTCCGCGGCTGCGGCCTCGGCAATGGACGGGTTGGCGTCGATGATCGACTTGAACCAGGGCTCCAGGGCGACGTTGCTCGCTTGCGCCTGCATCTGGCGGGCCAGGTTTGCGGCGAGTGCCGCCTCGAAAGAGGCATAGGCCAGCAGGTGGCTGGTTGCGTAGTCGTGCAGTACGGGATTGCGTTCGCTCAACTGCTGGGCTTGGTCGCGAAGGCGCTGCCAAAGAGGGCTCATTTCCATCTCCTGTTACTGATGGACCGAGTATGGACACGCCGCAGGTGAGCCAGCAATAATCGCAAATTCAATCTTTTGTTGCTTTTAACGCAACACAGGCAGCCCATGAGCCAAGTACAAGATCGGCGGATTCTTTATTTTTTCGAAGCGGTCAGGCTGGGCAGCGTGCGAGCGGCCGCTGATGTCCTCAACGTCGCGCCATCGGCTGTCAGCCGCCAGATAGGGCAGTTGGAACAGGAACTGGGCAGCCCACTGCTGGAGCGCCACCGACGTGGGGTAAGGCCTACGGAGGCCGGTGATCGGGTGCTCGGTTACTACCGGCAACGCCTGACTCACCAGGAGCTGCTGCTGGATTCGCTGCAGGCATTGAGAGGGCTGCAGAGCGGCTCTGTCGTCCTGGCCGTGGGGGAGGGGTTCATCGATGGGCTGGCGGGCCCGCTCAGCAACTTTTCCACGCTGTACCCCAAGATCGAGATTCAGGTGAATGTGTGCGGAACCAACGAGGTGATACGCCAGGTCGTGGAAGATGAGGCGCATTTAGGCCTGGTGTTCAACCCGGCCGCCGACCCGAAAATCCGCTCCCATGCCTCGCAACCCCAGCCGGTCTGTGTGGTGGTGAACCCTCAGCATCCCCTGACCCAAAGCGTTGGCCCGATTCCGCTGGCGGGCCTGGATGCCCATCGCCTGGCGTTACCGGGGGTTTCATTTGGTATACGCCAGATACTGACCCAGGCCGAGCATCAGTTGGGGCTGATGCTCAGCCCCACCTTGACCTGCAATACCATCGCCATGCTCAAGCGCTATGCCATGCAAGGCGGGGTGACGCTGCTACCGACCTTTGTGGTGGATGAAGAGGTGCAGGCCGGCCGCCTGTGCACACTGCCTTTGCATAATGAAATCTTTGCCAGCCCGCGGGTTCACCTGATCAGTCGTCTCGGGCGCCAATTGAGCGTGGGCTCCAACCGTTTGCTGACGATGCTGCTGCAAGAGATGCCTGCTTTCAAACCCCGTTGAGTTCCAGGCGGTGGTGATGCAAAAGACCCCAACGGACGGCTGAAATCATGGCAAGGTTGCGGCTGGTAAACCTCTCGACTCAAGGACGCGACACTTATGGACACTCCCTTTTCTGCAATCAGCGAGCGCTTGAACAATCGCCGATTTACCGTTGCAGGCAATAGCCACGGGGTCTCCGGCGCCGGCACGGTGTTTCATTATCAGGTCGAGGGAAATGACATTTCCAGCACCTACCAGGGCGGCCGGATCCGCATGGGGCACCAAGTGGGGCGCGCCACGGGGCCCGACAGCATTGAGCTGCTTTATCACTGCGTCACGACAGAGGGGGAGATTCTGGCCGGCTGGTCGCGTGGCACGGTCGGTGTTGATCACGCAGGGCGCACCACCCTTGCCTTCGTCTGGGGCTGGTTGTCGGGCGCGACGGGGGGCGGGGAATCGAGCTACGTCGAGCTGGCCGAGTAAGGCTCAAGTCTGGGTGATGGCACCGACTCCGAGCGTCCTTGCACGCCGCTCGGTCAGCCGTTGAGTGCCTGTGACAGGCCACTGGACGGCGCATCACTCTGCTGGGAGCCTGATGGCGCCATGCGCAAGGTATTGCGCCCCAGGCCCTTGGCCTCGTACAGCGCGGCATCCGCCCTGGCCAGCAGGCTGGCGGTGGTGTCGCTTTCCTCGGGCACCCCGCAGCAAACGCCGATGCTGATGTGCAGCACAATGCTCGACTGAGCGTAGTGCGCCGGTGCCTCGGCCAGGGAGGCGCGCAGTTCATCGAGCACGGCGATGGCACCATCGGGGTTGGTGGCCGGCAGCAACAGCAGGAACTCCTCGCCCCCGTAGCGACCAATGCTGTCGGAATGCCGCAGGCGCTGGGTGAGGTGGTTGACGCAGTGGCAAATCACTTCGTCGCCGGCCAGATGGCCATGCACGTCATTGATCTGTTTGAAGTGGTCGATGTCGACCATGGCCACCGCCAGGCAGGAACGGTCTCGGCGCGCACGTTCCAACTCGGTGGAGAACTGCTCGAGAATAGCCCGTCGGTTGAGAATGCCCGTCAGCACGTCGCGCAGCGCCATGTGTTGAAGCAACGATTCACTGCGCTCTTTCGCCAGCAGCACCAGGCCGAGGGAAATCATCATCGCAGTGAACGTACCAATGCTGACCGAGATGGTTTGCTTGAGGTTGCTGACGTCATAGCGCATCTCCGCCGCACCGCCGCCGAGCACCGCCACCACCCGCATGCCCAAGCCGATCAGGCTGATGCTCGAACCAATGATCAACAGCATGCGCGCACGGCCCTGAGCGGGGATGTAGCGACGGGTCCAGTAGATGATCAAGGCGCACTGCAGCATCAAGACCAGAGAGGCGGCGAGCATCCGTGGCTCCAGGGTATCGATCAGGCTGACCATCAACACCAGCATCAATGCCGCCGGCGCGAACACCCGCCACCAGGACATGGGCCTCTCGATAATCCGAAACAGGCTGGCGCCATAAAAGGCCAGCGCCACCGCCAGCAAGGAGTTGGCCGCGCCATAGGTAAACCACAGCGGCGCATGACCGTAAAAGGTGTAGCCCACATAGGCCAAGGCATGGGCCAGCAAACCAAAACCAATGGTGAGCAAACCGTCACGCTGATTGAACTGGCCGACCAGGATTAGACAGAACGCCATGATCGTCGCCACTAAAGCAACACAGGCAAACAGCGTGGGGGTATGGGCAATCATGGCGTTTCACCAGGCACGGGTAGAAGCAGTTCTGGTCGCCAGTTTAGTTGAGCCGGTCAATCGTTGGTGAGTTGTTTCGCCCTATTGGTCAGGGGGCGAGCCCAACGGCGCGGGAATGCCCCGTGCCCGGTAGCAGCGTCCGTCTCATCCCTGGGAGATGAGACGGACGTCGTTTTAACGTTGCTCGATCAAGCCATCGATCAACTGTCGCTGGAACGCCAGGAGTGCCTCCTTGGGCTGCTGCAACTGCATGAATTCCAGCAGCGGGTCGGTCACTTCGGTCCTGATACCCGCCAACTCTTCAATCGTCGCCAACCCGCAGAACGGCACGTAGGCTTCGGAATACCCGCCCTCATGCACCAGAACCAGCCGTCCCTGGCACAGGCGTTCGGCGGCTGTGCGCACCAGGCGGGTCATTTCGCGGAACGAGTCGCTGTGCAACAGCATGCGTGCCAGGGGATCGACGGCGTTGGCGTCGTAACCGCAGGCGACGATGATCAGTTCCGGTTCGAATTGCTCCAGTGCCGGGATGACGATGCGCTGCAGGGCATACAGGTACGCCTCGTGACCGCTGCCCGGGGGCAGGGGGATGTTGATGTTGGCCCCCAGCCCCGGCCCTCGGCCACGATCGGTGTCGCCGCTGTAGCCGGCCGGAAAGCAGCCGTCTTGGTGCAGGGAAATGGTCAGTACATCGCCGCGCTCTTCGAAGATCGATTGGGTGCCGTTGCCGTGGTGCACGTCCCAGTCGATCACCGCGACCTTGCCGAGGCCCAGACGTGCTTTGGCGGCTTCGATGGCGATCGGAATGTTGGCCAGGAAACAAAAGCCCATGGCGCTGTCGGCCAGGCAGTGGTGACCTGGCGGACGGGACAAAGCGTAGGCGTTGTCGGCTTCGCCGGACAACACGGCCTCGACCGCGGCCATGGCCAGGCCGGCGGAGAGTGTGGCGATCTCGTAGCTGCCGGGGCCGATGGGGGCGTTGGGGCCCAGCAGGCCGCCGCCGGCATCGCTCATGGCTTTGAAGCGCTGCAGGTACTCAGGTGTGTGCACCCGCAGCAGGTCTTCCTCTGTGGCCGCCTCGGCACTGCGTACGTGCAGCTGTCGGGTCAGGCCGGAGACGTCCAGCAGGCTCTTCAGCCGCCGTTTGGTTTCCGGTGATTCGGCATGCCCGGCGGCGGCTGGAGGTTGCACCCAGCCACCCACCGGCAAGATCAGCGCGTGGGGGCCGGCGCTGTGCCAGAGGCTGAGTTCGTCGAAGAAAAATGCACTTTTTCGGCTCATGTCTTTTCCATTTCTCGAGGGTAAAAGGGTCACTCAAGCTTTTGTGCGGCAGCTGAGAATCAGCACCAGGGAGAGCAGGGTGATGGCGGCGGCACCGATCAGTAACGGCTGGTAACCACCGGTGTTTTCGATCAGGTGCCCGGCGACGGTGGGGCCGATGGCCAGGCCGCCGCCGATCACCAGGTTGGAGGCGTTCATCAGCTTTCCGGAGCGGTCGAGCTCTGCCAGGCTGGCGAGGATCAGCGGCAGGATGAAGGTCCAGGTGAATTTGAAGGCCAGGGCTGCCAGGGCCAGGCGGGCCAGGGGTGGCTGATCCAGGAGGAGCAGCACCGAGCCGGCCATCAAGCCGTAACCGAGCAGCAGCAACAGAGGCCGTGGCAGGCGGTCGCCGATCAGTGAGGCGCAGCCAGCACCGACAATCCCCATCAGGGTAGCGATGGCGAGGACCTCGCCGCTGGATTCGGCGGAAATTCCGGCGTTGGCGCTGATGGCACCGATAAAGGTCCAGACGCCACTCAGGCTGATGTAAAAAGTCAGGATGCCGAGAATGCCCAGGCTGACCTTCCAGGTAGCGGCCCGGGTGGACTTTTCGGCGCTGCTTGCCGCCACCGGCGCGCCCTGGGGAAAGTAGCGTGCCAGTGGCAGAAACAGCGCCATCAGCAGGGCCAGGATCAGGTAGCAGGCCCCTAACCCATAGTGTTCGAACAGCCGCGGCAGGATGCTCAAACCAATGGCGCCGACCACCAGTTGGCCCATGACCCACAAACCGTAGACCCGGCTCGGGTTGGCGGTGGACGCTGCGCTGGACAGGCAGACGATCATCAGTGATCCCCCGGCCAGGGCGCTGCAAAAGCGCAGAGCGAGCAGGGTGCTGTAATCCTCGGCCCAGATGGAGAGCAGGTTGGCGGCGATGAAGATCACCCCGGCCAGGGCGGCGGCGCGACGCCAATTGATGCGCTTGAGCCACCAGAAAGCGGGCAGGGTGGCCAGGCTCATGGCGCCCAGCTCGGTGGAAAACAGGTCGCCGATCTGTGACGGGCTGAGGTGCCATTGCGTGGCCAATTGCGCGGCGATCGCCGGGGCGGTCATGAGAATGGTCGGGGTTATTGCGCCGAACAGCACGATGGCTGCCAGCAGGGCCCGTTGCGACGCGGTGAACAGGGCGTCGCCGGACAGGGGTTGAGGCTGGGCGTTCATGGGCAAGCTCCGGGAAAGTCGATTCAGAACACGTGAACCAGGCGCAGCAAGGCGTCGGTGCCGTGGTAGCCGTTATCGGTGGCGAGGTTTTGCGAGAGGCTGAACATCACTTGGTTCTGTTTATCCAGCCAATGCCCGACCTCGAAGCCGGCCTGGGTGTAGCGCTTGTGGGTGTCGTCGATGCGTTGGTCGTTGATCCGCAGTTCGCCGCCATCGGCGTGGATCAGGCGCAGGGCGCCGTAGGTTGCGGGGGTGAAGTCATAGGAGGCGAAGGCTTGCAGGCGATAGAGCGGGTCCTGTTTCAATTCGCTGCCGAAGTAGTCGTCGTTTTTGCCGTAGAGCTGGGCTTCGAGGTTGGCTTCCAGCACCCACTTTTCGCCGACCCCCTGGGTGTAGTTGTAAACGAAGGTGGTGCCCCAGCGATTGGCCCCGGGGGACACGTCGGGGCGGGTGGCGTGGTACTCGCCGACCGGCAGGGTGACCAGGGTCAGCAGCCCGCTGTAGGTGCGTGTGGCCGGATCATTGATGAAAAACACGGTGCCGCCGACTTGCGGGTCGCCGAAGCCACGCTCTGCGGTGTGCTGGCTGGAACCGGGCAAGCGGGCATCGATATCAGCGAATGGCACGATGAATTGCGGGGTGCACAGGGTGCCGCACAGGTCGGTGAAAAACACTTGGCGATAGGCCACGGCGTTGACCTTCAGCTCGGCCTTGCCGTTGCTGTCGGCCGGGCCGTGGAAGTCATCGGCGCGGGTGGCCGGAAGGTACAGCACGCCCAGGGAGGTGCCCGAAGGGGCGCCGAAAAAGTCCCGGGCGTTGAGGTCGGCGGCGCTGGCCGGCAGGCTCAATAGTCCGTTGCTGAAGGCCAGTCCGGTGGTGAAAGCCAGTGTTCGGGTGAAGGTGTTGTTCATGGGCGTAGCGCCTCTCGTTGAGTGGTGGTGTGGCGAACGGTTCGCCGGTGCTGGGCAGTCAAAAAAGTGCAGTGGCAAAAAAAAGGCAAAGGGCGCCTAAGGCCGTCAAAACGACAGCGCAAAAATCAGCGTGGGTCAGCGGTGGGGGTCAGTCGGGGGTGCTATGCAGCAGGTGGGCGATGCGGGCTTTGTCCTTGACCCCCAGCTTGCTGTAGATGGCGCGGATGTGATGGCGCACGGTGTTGGGCGACATACCCAGGTCCCGGGCGACTTCCTTGTAGGTCTTGCCTTCGCCAAAGCCTTGGGCGACGTCGTTTTCCCGGGGGCTCAGTTGCACGAACACGTTGCGGCTGCGGGCGGCCAGCAGGAACAGGTCACCCACCGCCGACGCCTCGATCTGCAAGTGCTTGCCCTCATATCCGCGGGCGTCCATGGCCACGGGCAAGAACGGCCCCGTCCAGTCCGGCCACTCGCTGAGCAGCAAGTCGACAAAACCTCGTTCCGCGCAGTGCAGGGCGCCGCGTGGGTCACTCACCGCCAGGGCCAGGTGGCGTGAGGCGGTGATGGTTTCGCGCTTGGCCACCAGGGTCCGAATATGATTGGCCGACACCGCTGCCACCAGGTGCAGCATGGCGTTGTTCACGATCAGGCAGTCGTGGGGGGTAAAGCCTGGGGCGCCGGGCTGGCGATACAGGGTGAGGTGATCGCTGAGGTGGGTTCGCGGGTCGACGTACACCACGCAGAGCAGTTCGCCAATGCCGTAGGTCTGGCCAAGCCAGGTCAGGCCGGGACCGTTGGCCGGGTCGCCCATGTCCACAATGACGGCTTGCCCGGGCTGCTCGTAGACCCGGTCGATGGTCACGTCGGTGTGGCGAATCGATTGCCAGTCCGCCAGGTAGCTCGGGGGCAGGTTGTACAGGTAGGAACTGTGTTCTACCGGCAACCCGTCAATCATCGCCGCGCGCCCCCACCAGGCACTGTCGAAGGGCAGCAACTGAGCGATGCAGCTCAGGGCGGGCTGGTGAAAGTGCTCGATATCCTTGTTCTGCGCCAGGCGCTGAAGCTCCAGAGTCATCGTGCTGAACGCCCCAAGAAGGCTGGCGAGACGGTGTTCTTGACGGCTCATTGGTGAGTACCTCTGTGCGACTGTTTTTATTGGTTTCGTCACGGGGTCAGTAAGGACCGGAACGTCGTGCAGACGTGGGCAGGGCCTGGCTCGAAGTATCGGAGGATTGCGGCGCGATCACTATCCTACAGATGCAGGATGACAGGGTTTTTCTTCATCAAAGGTGCTCGCAGGTTGGGTTTGCGGCCTTGCAGCGGCGGTACCGGCTCGAGCTGCCGATGTTCAGCACCCGCGAAACGCCTCGGAAAATAGATGAATTTTTCCGGCCTCGGTGACTCGAAATCACTGACTGGGGCTGTTGTATCCATTTGGCGGATCGGTTGTACGGATTCCGCTAATCTTGTGTACTCTTTCCGGCTGCTTTTCTTTGACCCATGGCCGTGATGAGGCCCGACCGCTAGAGCTTACTTACATGCAATCAGATGCCCGTAGCGTCGTTGTGCCCTTGCTGCTTCAGAACCTGAGGTCAGGTACAGCCTCGTTGCACACCGCCCTGGAGAAACGCCTGCCGTTTTTCTCGCCGGCCTTGAATACCCCCCATTACCTGCGCTTGATTCAAGCCTATTACGGTTTTTATCTGCCCCTGGAACAACGCCTGCTGGAAAGCGGTGTGGTTTTCCAGGACTTTGACTTGGCCGAGCGCCTCAAGACCGCCACCTTGCACCGCGACCTCAAGGCCCTGGGGCTGACGGAACAGGCCATTGCCGATTTGCCGCTGTGCGGGTCGCTGCCCGCTACCCCGTCCGCTGCAGCGTGCCTCGGGGTGTTGTACGTGCTGGAGGGCGCGACGCTGGGCGGGCAGATCCTGCGCCGTGAAATCGCCGCCCGGCTCGAACTGGACGCCAGCACCGGGGCGGCGTTCCTGGATATCTACGGCGCCGCCACCGGCCAGCGTTGGCGCGAATTTACCCAGGCCCTGGGCACTTCATCCCTGACTGAGGGTGAGCGGCAAACCGCCGTCAGCGCGGCCCAGGAAACCTTTGCCTGTTTTGAACACTGGCTTGATCGCTCAGAGGTGCTGTTATGAATCCGCTTGAAAAGAAAGCCTTTGAGGAGCTGTTGGCCAACTGTGCCAACGAGCCCATTCGTACCCCGGGCGCCATTCAACCCCACGGGGTCCTGTTGACCCTGTCCGAGCCCGAGATGCGTGTGGTGCAGGTCAGTGCCAACGTCCAAGCCCTGCTCGGCAAGGCCGTGGACGATGTGCTGGGTGCGCCGCTGGCCCTGTTGCTCGGTGAGGATTACGCGCAGCAGGTGCAGTTGGCTGCGCAGCAGCATCATCCGCTGGATGCGCCGGAGCTGTATTTCACCCTCAATGGCGGCGTCTTTGAAGGCTTTGTGCACCGGCATCAAGGGGTGCTGGTGTTGGAGCTGGAAGTCCAGGCCAAACCGATCGAGTCTCTAGGGGCTGATGGTCGTCTCAACAACCTCGGTCGCATGCTCCAGCGCTTGCATGCGGCGAAAAGCCTTGAGGCCTTGTATGACGTCAGCGTCAAGGAAATCCAGGCGATCACTGGGTACGACCGGGTCCTGATTTATCGCTTCGAGGAGGAAGGCCACGGCCAGGTGATCGCCGAAGCGTCGTCGCCGTCCATGGAGGTGTTCCAGGGGCTGTTTTTCCCCGCCTCGGACATCCCCGAGCAGGCCCGGGAGCTGTATCGCACCAACTGGTTGCGGATCATCCCGGACGCGGATTACCAGCCGGTACCGCTGGTGCCGAAGCTGCGCCCTGACACCGGCCAGCCGCTGGACTTGAGCTTTGCCAGCCTGCGCAGCGTCTCGCCCATTCACTGCCAGTACATGAAAAACATGGGGGTGCTGTCGTCCATGAGCATTTCCCTGCTCAAGGATGACAAGCTGTGGGGGCTGATCAGCTGTGGCCATCGTCAGCCATTGCATGTGCCCCATGAATTGCGCAGTGCCTGCCAGACCATTGGCCAGGTGCTGTCCCTGCAGATCAGTGCCATGGAAGCGCTGGAAGTCAGCCGGCAGCGGGAAGAAAAGGTCGACACCCTGGCGCTGCTCAATCAAGCAATGATCGACTCGCCGGAAAACGTCTTCGATGGCCTGGCCCAGCAACCGGCCTTGCTGATGGCCCTGACCCAGGCCGGTGGCGTGGCAATCATTGAAGACAAACAACTGCACCGCTATGGCAACTGTCCGGAGCCGGAGGAGATCCGCGCGCTGCACAAGTGGCTGCAATCCTCTTCTCAAAAAGTGTTTTCCAGCCATCAACTGTCGCTGGTCTATCCGCCTGCCGAAGCCTTCACCCGGATCGCCAGTGGTGTGCTGGCGATGAGTTTGCCCAAGCCGGTGGATAACGGCGTGATCTGGTTTCGCCCAGAGGTGAAAGAGAGCATCAACTGGAGCGGCGACCCGAGCAAACCCCTCAATATGGAAGACTCGGAATCGGGGTTGCGCCTGCGGCCGCGCACGTCCTTCGAGATCTGGAAGGTGGAGATGGCGGGTATTTCCACCCAGTGGACACCCGGCGACCTGTTTGCCGCCAATGACCTGCGGCGTTCGGCCCTGGAAAGTGACCTGGCGCGACAGGTGCTGCGTGAGCAGCGTGCGGTGCAGGCGCGTGATGAACTGGTGGCGGTGGTATCCCACGACCTGCGCAACCCGATGACGGTGATTTCAATGCTCTGCGGCATGATGCAGAAGGCCTTCAGCTCCGATGGCCCTCACACCTCTCGGCGCATCTCCACGGCCATCGACACCATGCAACAGGCGGCGGGCCGTATGAACACGCTGCTGGAAGATTTGCTGGACACCTCGAAGATCGACGCCGGGCGCTACACCATCACCGCGCAGCAGCTGGAGGTTGCGGAGATGTTTGAAGAGGCCAACGCGCTGCTCTCGCCCCTGGCGCTGGATAAAGACATCGAGATTTCCTTTCATTCCGAGCCGGCGCTGACGATTCACGCCGACCCCGAGCGGCTGTTCCAGGTGCTGTCCAACCTGGTGGGCAATGCCATCAAGTTCACCCCCCGTCGCGGCAAGATCGGCGTGGTGGCCATGGCGGCTGGCGATGACATTGTGTTCAGCGTGCGTGATACCGGGGAGGGGATTGCCAAGGACCAGTTGCCCCATGTGTTTGATCGCTACTGGACCTTGAAGGAAGGCAACCCCACGGGCACCGGGCTCGGGCTTTACATCACCCAAGGCATTGTCGAGGCCCACGGCGGGCGCATCGTGGCCGAGAGTGAAGAGGGCTGCGGCACGGAATTCCGCTTCACGGTGCCGAAAAGCCGGACGTAAAGGGGGGCCGTTATTCGTGCCCCGCCTTTACGCGGGGCCCGGGATGATGTCAGCCAATCGCCGTGCCACGCTCGCCGCTTGTTCGGCACTGGCGATGTTGGTGAAGCCCATGACCAGACCCTGCCTGGGCTCGGCTTCCAGGTACCACTGCGACAGCGGTTCCATGGCGATGCCCAGGCCCCGGGCGCGTTGGGCGACCTGGACATCGTCAGCCTCGAGAAGGCCCGCCACCAGGTGCATGCCGCCCGCCTGGGGGTTGATCAACAGGCGTTCCCCCAGGTGTTGCAGCAGCGCCTCCACCAGCCATTGCCGGCGGCGTGGGTAGAGGTTGCGCATCTTGTTTAAATGCCGGGCGAAATGGCCCTCGTTGAGGAACACGCTGACGGTCGCCTGCAGCAGCGTCGGGCAGTGGTTATGCAGGCGGTCCGCCTGTTGGGCGAAGGCTTCGCTCTGTTCCGCCGGCACCACCAGGTAGGCCAGGCGCAATCCGGGAAACAGCACCTTGCTGAAGGTCCCGGTGTAGAGCACACGGCCTTGTTGGTCGAGGCTCTTGAGGGCGGGCAGGGGCTTGCCCTGGTAGCGGTATTCGCTGTCGTAATCGTCCTCGATGATCCAACTGCCCTGGCGGTTGGCCCACTCCAGCAACGCCAGCCGACGCGGCAATGACAGCGACACCCCCAGCGGGCTCTGGTGGGTCGGCGTGACCACCGCAAAGCGCGCATCGGCCGCCCGGGCGATGCCTTGGGCGACGTCCAGCCCATGGTCATCCACCGGGACCGGCACCAACTGGGCCCCGGCCTCTAGAAGTGCATTCCTGGCCATGAAATAGCCGGGCTCTTCCAGCCAGCAACGATCGCCGCGCTGCATCAGGGTGTGGCTGATCAGGTCCAGGCAGGCGCGATAGCCGGCGCAGACGAAAACCTGCTCCGGGCGGCAGGTGATCCCCCGTGAAATCCCCAGGTAAGTCGCAATGGCCGAGCGCAACGGCGCATAACCTCTTGGGTCCGGGTAGACCAGCCCTTCGACGCCGGCCTGGCGTAACTGTCGGCCGGCCAAGCGGGTCCACAGCTTGCGCGGAAAGGCATCCAGCGCCGGCAGGCCCATCTGCAGGGCCAGGGGCAAGGTCCCGGAATGAGTGGCGGGGGAGGCTGGCTGTGCCATTGGCGCCTGCAGTGGCGGCGCAGCCACCGGTGGCAACAACGGCGTGACAAAGGTCCCGGCGGCCCCGCGAGTGATCAGGTAACCCTCGCCAATCAGCAGTTGGTAGGCCGCTTCCACCGTGCCGCGCGCCAGGTTCAGCTCGGCGGCCAGGGCGCGAACGGCCGGCACCCGATCGCCCGAGCGCAGGCGGCCGTCGGCAATCGAGGCACAAAATCGCTGATACAACTGACGGTAGATCGGTGCTGACTGGCTGCGGTCGAATTCGAAGGGAAACATCATGGCCTAGTCGTTTATGCATTTTTCGGCCCTGTAGCATAAGGCATAGGCACCTTAAGGTGAGCGAACTCTCTCAGCGGACCACGCCCATGACCGACACACTTCAACACCTTGAGGGCCCGCAAGCCTTTGCGGCCAGTTTCGAGCTGATGCGCGTGTTGCGCCCCCATGTCACTGACCGGGCCGCTTATGTTGCCCAACTGCAGGGCCAGGCTGAACAGGGCTACCGCTTGCTGGCGGCCTGGAGCGGTGAGCGGATAGCCGGCCTGGCCGGTTATCGCGGGCTGGAAAACCTGCTCTACGGTCGTTTTATCTACGTCGATGACCTGGTGGTCAGCCCCGATCTCCAACGCGGCGGTCTGGGCGGTCGGCTGTTGACTGCGGTTCGCCAGGAGGCGCTGCAGCGTGGCTGCGATCACCTGGTGCTGGACACCGGGCTGCATATGCCCTTGGCCCAACGCTTCTATTTTCGCCAAGGGCTGCTGGCCCGGGGCATGCACTTCACCCAAAACCTTCGCGCCGGGAGTCTGGCATGAATAACCTGCTATTGATCAACGCCAGCCCCCATGGGCAGGTTTCCCATGCCAACCAGTTGGCACTGGCGTTAGTGGCCTCACTGCGCCAGCGCTATCCGCGACTGGAGCTGGTGGAACGTGACCTGGGGGCCCAGCCCCTGCCGGCACTGGGCAGCGACTACGCTCGGGCCCTGACCACGGCCACGCCGTTCGACGCACCGGTATTCGACGTTTCCGAAGCACTGATCAGCGAACTGGAGCGCGCCGACGTCCTGTTGATTGCCACCCCGATGCACAACTTCACGTTGCCCGCCGCGCTCAAGCTCTGGATCGACTACGTGCTGCGCATTCACCGCACCTTCAGCTCCGGTCCCGAGGGCAAGACAGGCCTGCTGCGGGACCGCCCGGTGTATGTGCTGGTCGGTTCCGGCGGCTTTCATCAGGGCGAGTCGGCACGCCAGCCGGATTTTCTGACGTCCTACCTGCGGCATGTGCTGAACACCCTAGGGCTGTTCGACCTGCACTTTTCCTACCTCCAGGGCTTGGTGTTCGGTGAAGAGGCCGTCGCGGCCACGCTCGAATCGGCCCGCACGCGACTGGCACTGGAGCCGCTGTTCAGCCCCCTTGTTCGCGCCTGATCCCTTTTTCTACACAGGAGTTTCACCATGAGCCAACTCAGACTGCCGTTTCCTTCCCTGTCGCCTGCGGCCTACCAGGGCCTGCTGGCCTGCAACACCGCCCTGGCGTTGAGCCCGCTCGGCTTGCCGCTGCTGGAACTGGTGTACCTGCGCATCTCGCAGATCAACGGCTGCGCCTTCTGCCTGGGTAAGCACTCCGCGACCCTGCGTGAATGTGACGTGGCGCAAGAGAAGCTGGATTGCCTCGCCGGCTGGCGCATCAGCGAGCTGTTCAACGACCGCGAGCGCGCCGCCCTGGCCTGGGCCGAGACCCTGACCCACGTCAGCGAGAAAGGCGCGCCCGATGAGCTGTACGAACCGTTGCGAGCTCACTTCAGCGATGCCGAAATTTCCGACCTGACCTTGGCCGCCGCTTTGATGAATGCCTTTAACCGCCTTGCGGTAGGGATGAAACTCTAAGGTTCGTGACCAACCTCGCTGAGCCACACTGCTAATAGAAAGCCCTCCGCGACGAGGGCTTTTTTTTGCTTTGCCCGGGCACTTTTCGGCGGTTTTTTCGATATGAACCAACAGCCGTCCCTTTTGACCCGAATTGTGACACCGGGCTTCAGGCGCTGCGTAGACGCCTGGACGGAGGATTTCTTGCCGGGGATTCGGCGCTGAAAAGTACAAAAATAATTTGTGCTTGTGAAAAATATATATTGATTTTTTTAAAGTGGTTACAGCTTTAGCATAAATCCAACTTGAAAAAAGCCGTCGGACAGCCAGTGTGCTGTGCGACTTCATAAGCCAATAAAAACTGTAATCGGAGTCCTGATGAGTCTTTCTCCTTTCCACCTGGCAATTCCTGTTTATGACCTGGCCGCTGCACGTAACTTTTACGGTGAAGTGTTCGGTCTTTCCGAGGGGCGTTCCAGTCATCAGTGGGTCGACTTTGATTTTTATGGTCACCAACTGGTTATTCACGAACATCCAAAGACGGCGTCCCAAGAGAGTGTGCACAGCAACCCGGTTGATGGCCACGATGTACCGGTGCCGCACTTCGGCATCATTCTGCAGTGGGCACAATGGGAAGCCCTGGCCGAGCGTTTGAAGTCCTTTGGTACTGAGTTTGTGATCGAACCCTACATTCGATTCAAAGGGCAGGTGGGTGAACAAGCCACCATGTTCCTGTTCGACCCCTGTGGTAATGCGCTTGAGTTCAAGGCATTCAAGGATATGAGTCAGCTCTTCGCAAAATAATAAAAACCTGGCGCAAGCCCTTTGCGCCAGGAAATCCTAAATGAGCTGGAAGCTCATGAATCTAGCTACTGCCCTCTAGCAGTCCTTTCATTCCAAAAAAAAGGCTAGACATGAAACGTATCCCATTGGTTTGGCAAATTGTTGCCGGGCTGTTGCTTGGCGTGCTCGTTGGTTGGTACTTCAATACTCATCCGCAACATCAGGTTTGGGTCAGTACCGAAATTCTTAAACCCCTTGGCGACATCTTTATCAAGATGATGAAGATGGTGGTAGTGCCCATTGTTTTTTGCTGCATGATCCTCGGTATTGCCGGTGGCGGTGATAACAAGTCCTTTGGTCGCATGGGGGCGAAGTCGCTGGCTTACTTCTTTGCGATTACCAGTTTGGCGATTGTCCTGGGTCTGTGTTTTGCCAATTTCTTTGAACCTGGCCAAGGCACTGAAATTGCCGGCATCTCCCACAGCACATCAACGGTCAACATGGAGCCTTCGAAAGGCGCCCTGATTATCTTGCAGAACATTGTTCCCGATAACGTGGTCGTGGCGATGTCGGAAGGCAAGTTGCTGTCGGTGCTGTTCTTTGCCGTGCTTCTGGGAATGGCGTTGAACACATTGCCCAAACAGAAAAGCGCACCGGTCATAGCGGTGGTCCAGGGCTTGTCGGATGCGATGTTCAAAGTGGTCTCGTTTGTCATGGCTTATGCGCCAATCGGCGTGTTCGGCATGATCGGCGCGACGGTGGCCACCTTTGGCTTCGCCTCGTTGTTGCCGCTGCTCAAGTTGATTGGCGTGGTGTACCTCGCGTTGATCAGCTTTGCCTTGGTGTTCCTGGGGGGGATTTGCTATCTGATTGGCGAAAACATCTTCAGGTTGATCAAGTACTTCCGCGATGAGCTGATTCTGGCGTTCTCCAGTGCGGCGTCGGCGGCGGTCATGCCGCAGTTGATGAAGAAGTTGGAGAACTACGGTGTTCCTCAACGGATCGTCAGTTTCGTGGTCCCGGTGGGGTACGCCTTCAACCTGGACGGTGCTTCCATTTTTCTCGGTGTGGCGACGATATTTATCGCTCAGTTGTATGGCATCGATCTGTCGTTGACTCAGCAGATACTGCTGGTGGTGACGATGGTGTTGACCTCTAAAGGCGCTGCCGGCGTTCCGGGCTTTGCCATCATCATTCTGTCGGCCACCCTGGCCTCTGCCGGGCTGCCGTTGGAAGGGGTCGCATTGATCGCAGGCATCTTCAGAATCATCGATAGCGGAACCACCACCTTGAATGTCTTGGGCAACGCCATTGCCCCCTTGGTTATCGCCAAGTGGGAGAAGGCCAGCCTCGAACCTTCATCCGTCGAGGCAATGGAACACAAGGCTTAACCCGCCCCCAAAAAAGAGTCTTCGGCGTGCCCCATGCCGAGGGCTCTTTTGCTATTCGCGGTGCCGCTAATAACGACGCGTTTCCCACGTGAGCCCGCCGATGGCCGTGCAGCGCTGTTCTACTGCTTTTTCTGCACCTGCTCGGTCATCAACTGGGCCAGCACCTTCACCGGTTCCGTCAGGCTTCTGCGTGCGCGATGCACCAGGCCGATATCGCGGTGGAAGGTCCGTTGCTTCAAGTCCAGCGCGCGTACTTCAGGAGGCCATCCCTGATGCGTGGCGGTTTCAGGGACCAATGCCACGCCGACGCCATTGGCGACCAGCTTGATGATTGCGTCCAGCTCATCGAGCTCGCAGACCTCGCGCAACGACACGTGGGTTTGGCGCAGGAAGCGATCCACCTGCCGGCCACCGAAAGACGAGCGGTCGTAGCGGATGAAGGGCTGGCTGGAAACCAGTTCGGACCAGTCATCCCCTGGCATATCGGCCGGCACAATGAGTCGATAGGGCTCACGGGCCAAGGTTGTCCAGCGCAGGTCGCTTTGCAGTGAAAACGGCGGGCGAATAATTGCCGCCATGTCGATCTCGCCGGCATCCACCTGGTTGACCAACTCCATGGAGAGCCCGGGGATCACGCGGCTGCGGCACTCCGGGCACTGTTGGTGAAAGTGCGCGAGGGCGTCGGGCAAGAAGGAGCGCTGCACAGAGGCAATGGCGCCAATGGTGACCAGGACACTGGCGGGCAGCCCCACGGTGGTGGTGCCGAGGTTGCTGAACTGACGGACCAGCTCCTGCCCCTGCAGCAGAACCTGATGCCCCATTCGGTTCAGGTGGGCGGAACGTCCTTTGCGATCGAACAGTTCGACCCCAAGCTCCGCCTCAAGGCGCTGCATTTGGGCACTGACGGCGGCCTGGGTAAGCCCAATCTTGCTGCCGGCAGCCGCAAAGGTGCCTTCTCTCGCCACGGCGATGAATGTTTTCAGTTCTTTAATCATTGGCAAATATTAATTGTGTTCTGGGTGTGGATGTATTTATTTTTTTTGTAAGGGGCGGGGCTGTCACGCCTGTCGGAACAGGTCCAGATGCACGCTGTGCCTGCGAGGACTGCTGAGGGAGGAGCCAGACGATGGATCGATT
Organism: Pseudomonas morbosilactucae; assembly: GCF_023241665.1. Taxonomy (NCBI): domain Bacteria; kingdom Pseudomonadati; phylum Pseudomonadota; class Gammaproteobacteria; order Pseudomonadales; family Pseudomonadaceae; genus Pseudomonas; species Pseudomonas morbosilactucae. Next base: position 136,002 of record NZ_JALQCX010000026.1, read on the forward strand.
TTTTGCTAGCATGCCGCGCACTATGAAAAGACCCCTCAACGACATGCGCCAGCACATCATCGATGTTGCCCGGTCGCTCATGACCCACAAGGGCTACACGGCTGTCGGGCTGACTGAAATCCTGTCTGCCGCAGGCGTGCCCAAGGGCTCCTTCTATCACTACTTCCGCTCCAAGGACGAGTTTGGCCAAGCGCTGCTGGACGAGTATTTCCAGGACTACATCGCGCGGGTCGATTCGCTGCTGGTCGGCGAGGGGGCGGGTGCGGAGCGGCTGCTGAGCTATTTGCGTTACTGGGCCGAGACCCAGGCGTTTGATCACACTGACCAGAAATGCCTGGTGGTCAAGCTAGGGGCCGAGGTGTGTGACCTGTCCGAGAACATGCGTGCCGTACTCGAAAAAGGCACCGCCCTGATCATCCAGCGGATCACCCGTTGTGTCGAGCAGGGGAAGGTGGACGGGTCTATCGCGGCAACCGCCGATGCCGCCACCCTGGCCGCGGCGCTTTACCAGATGTGGTTAGGTGCCTCCCTGCTGGTCAAACTCAGCAGAACCCCGCAGCCCTTTGACGTCGCGACGCAAATGAGTCGCCGTCTTCTGTCACAGCCTTGAGTCCAACGCCCCGGTCACACCTCTGTGTCCGGGGCGATGGGCTTACGCCGTCACGTTGTCGTTGAGGTAGCGTTGAAGGCTTTGGTGGCCGCCCTCGATCAGCGATTGAATACCGGCAGCCTGCTCGCCCTGAGGGTCGGGGTGGCGGGTATCGAAACGTGCCGACCACTGGATGAGCGTCTGGTTTTTCCCTGTCAGTGGAATCAACTTTACGCGGGCCACGTAGTTGTCCACGGGCAGCGGTGCTTCTTCAAAGCGGTAGGAGAACAGCAGATTGGTTTCATCAACGGCCAGCAGTTTTTCACGCAGGATCGCACCGTCTTGCAAGGTCAGTCGCCGAATGCAGCCGACCAGGCCGTCTGGCTGGCCATCTTCAATGAAGCTTTCGGGGATCGCGGGGTGCCATTGGCTGATCTGGCCGAACTGCTTCAGCACATTCCAGACACGAGCGGCGTCGGCCTCAATAAGGGCGCAGTACTCAACGTTTGCCATGGTTTAAAACCTCAATCTTGGGTGATGTTCAGGTGTATGCAGGGGCGGGCGAGGCGCTTTGGATCAGGCGCTCGGACGTCACCACACGGATGCCGGGGACCTGAGCAATGGCGGCGTCCAGCAAGGCGCGAGCGATGACCGCAGGCGGATTCAGGCGCCAACGTCGAGGCAGTAATGGTGCGGCCCACTTTAAGCAGGTCACCAGGACACGTTCGCCAGGCCGGACTTCTTCACGCCGGCCACCGATGACCCCGGGCCGGACATAGGTCAGGGAGTCAAAACCCACCTGCGCCAGTTCCTGCTCCAACTCGCCTTTGACCCGGTTGTAAAAGAACCGCGATTGGGCGTCGGCGCCGATCGCTGAATTGAGCACATAGGTCGGCGTACCACGGCGGCGTGCCAGTTGGGCGACGGCCAGCGGGTAGTCATGATCGACTTGCCTGAACGCCGGCCTGGAGCCCGCAGCTTTCAAGGTCGTACCCAGGGTGCAGATCAGTGCATCGACGTGCCACCAGGGGGCCTGATGATCCAGGCGCTGGAAGTCCGTGATGGGCGCGATGAGTTTCGGATGGTGCGGCAATGCCCGGCGTGTCGGGGCGTACACAACGCTGACCCGTGGGTTCGCCAGCGCCAGCTCCAGAACATGGCGCCCGACCCACCCACTGGCACCGATCAACAGCAATTTCACGGTTCGCTCCTTGTTCGTTTCGATGTTCAATCGCGAGCCAATCGCTGAATTGCCTCACCGACCGGAGTGTCGCCCTGGGCCTCAAGCTCCTGGGCCTGTGACGAATGGCGGTACAGCGAGCGAGTCTGGTGAGCGCGGGCCACCCGTTGTGGAGCAAGGCGCCGGGCGATTTTGCCTGCACCGCCGACGATAAAAACGTTGTTCATGAAATCTCCTGGCCGAGCGACGCTGTGACACCGGCCCGCGTAAACGAGCCGGTGCAGGTCCGTCAGCCTTCGAACTGGTGGTAGACCTTGGCGATGACTTGCCAGCGACCGTCGATTTTGATCAGCGTCAGGTAATCGTTGTAGTCGGCGCCGATGGCATCATTTTCCATGTCCACCCGTACCACGGCGGTGGTGGGGGTGATGGCCAGCACGTCGAGGCGGGTGCTGATGTCCGGTGCCTTGCCATGGGTCTCGACGAAGGCGAACAGGTTACTGATCGGGCCGCCCAGGAGTTGGCCATTGGTGAAACCGTACATGACTGCATCCTGATGAAAGGCCTGGGCCAGCCCTTGTGCGCTGCCTGTCTTCAGGCTGTCGGCATATTGCTGGGCGACAGCGATAACCGCGGTGTATTCCTGGGTGGGTACGGCTTTGATGTTTTTGCTCATCGTCTAGGTCCTTGCGGCGCTGGACGCCATCGGCGTCCGGCGGGCGTAACGTCGGGGGTCAAGGGGCAACGTGGGTGTGGTAGATCTTGCTCACCACGGTCCACTGGCCGTCCACCTTCAACAGGTTGAAAAAGTCGGTGAAGCAGAAGCCGGAGATGTCGTTGGTGTCGATGCGAGCACTGGCGGCCGTGCCGACGATGTCGACGTTGACAATCACGCCCTGGGCTTCTGGGGAGGGGCGGAAGGCGCTGTCGATGATGTCGAACAGGCCCTGGATAGGACCGCCCGTCAACTGGCCGTCGGCATCCACGCCAAAAATGGTGGCCTGCTGGCTGAACGCCGGTTTCATCAAGCGGCTGTTGGCCTGTTTGCCACCTTCGTTGTAGTGGTTCAGCACCTCAACGATGGCCTTGTATTCCTGCACGTAGGTGGGTTTGCTCATGGTGTTTCTCCTGATTTGAATAGGTGCCTTGAGGGCTCGGTGTGGGCTGAAGCCTGAACAGGAGCGAGCCGATTGCAGGCTCGCGTCGATCAGTCTTTCAATATATGTAGTGATCGCTATGAATGTTGAGCATTCTATAGTGATCGATACATATCATGTCAAGGCGTTTGCTCGCCCAGGGGCAGCCGCACACAGATGAGCCACCGGCACGACAGCGGATAAGGGGCAGAGAGGGTGAGCGCCATCGAGGCCGCCGCTAGGTGCGGGGCCCGTTGAGGGCGTTTCTAGAGGGAGGCAGGGTGCCGGGAACCGGTCGAGCGGTGACGAATCGCCGAGCGGCAGCGCGAGGGGGGCTTTCCTGGCTTATCGGCTGGCGGGTGCGGGCAGCATGCCAACGGCGGTGGCGGCGATGCCTTCCAGGGTTTGCCGGCTCAGCCCATCGTGGGCTTGCAACGACATGCCCTCCAGCAAGGTATTCAACGCGGCGGCCAGGATGCGGGTGTCAATCTGAGGTGGCAGCTGCCCATCTCGTACCGCGCGATCGAGTCGTTGCTGCAAGTAATCCCGACCTTCCTGGCGCAATGCCTTGAGGGCATGGGTGATTTCCTGGGCGCTCTCCGACACGTTGACGCCCGCCAAGACCACCATGCAGCCGCAGGGGGCCTCGGGCTCGGTGACGATCGCCGCGGCAGAGAGGAAAAACTCGGAAATGGCGCGGTACAGGTCGGGCTCGCTTTCCATGCGTTCCCAGGTGGCGTCCCAGAACCGGGCTTCGTAATAATTCACCGCTTCCAGAAAGAGCTTCGATTTATTGCCAAACGCGGCATACAGGCTCGGCGGGTTGATCCCCATGGCCGTGCACAACTCCGCCACAGAGGCCGGTTCATAGCCGCGCTTCCAGAACACTTCGAGGGCACTGAAGAGGGCTTGCTCACGATCAAAGGCGCGTGGGCGTCCTTTTCGGGGGCGTACCGGCAAGGCAGAGGAGGGGTCGGTCATGGGTGAGTTGCCTCGATGATGCAGGGCCAATCAGCTAAAGAAGCGGCTCGGTGATGGTCGGGAAAATCGAATGATACACAAAAGGCACGGAGCCCGGCCGTAGCTTTCCAGTGCGGCGCTGCAACCGTTGTGCTTGCTGCGCGCTGGCGAATGACAGTGCAGAACAGCGGTGGCAACCGATGCAATCAGCGGGATTGATCGGTTTCAGCGCGCATCATTGATGAAGTCCACGAAGGCCCTCAAAGGGGAGGGCAGGTAGCGGCGGCCGGGGTAATAGAGGAATGGCCCGGTGAAGCGTTGCCACCAGGGCTCCAGCACGGGCTCAAGGGCGCCGCTGTCCAGGTAGGGGCGAAGCCACTCCTCGAACAGGTAGACAATGCCCAACCCGTCCACCGCTGCCTGGATGTTCAAGTCGATGGCGCCTCCCACTCTGACAATCAACGGCCCGGTCGGGTCCACGCTGACAGTCTCGCCGTGACGCTCGTATTCCCAGAGCGGCATCGCGCCGCTGGGAAATCTGCCCCGCAAACAGGCATGGTTCAACAGGTCCCGCGGGTGCTCGGGCCGACCCCTGGCGTCAAGGTAGGCCGGTGATGCCGCTGTGGCGAAGCGTTGAAATCGCGGGCCGATGGGGACCGCAATCATGTCTTGCTCAAGCCGTTCATCGTAGCGAATGCCAGCGTCACAGCCGGCGCTGAGCATGTCGACGAAGCTCTCTTCAATCATCACCTCCAGGGTGATGTCGGGGTACTTCTGCAGGAAGGGGGTGATGATCGATGGCAGCACCAGCCTTGCGGCACTGGCGGGCACATTCAGCTTGAGGGTGCCCGAGGGGCGATCGCGGAAGTCGTTGACCACATCCAGGGCCGACTCGACTTCGCCAAGGGCCGGCACGATGCGCTCCATCAGTCGCATGCCCGCTTCAGTCGCCGCCACGCTGCGGGTGGTGCGGTTGAGTAGTCGTACGCCGAGCCCGGCCTCCAGGCGGCGCACCGCATCACTGAGGCTGGAGGCGGATCTGCCGGAGGTCTTGGCCCCCTCGCGGAAGCCCCCTGCATTGACTACCGATATGAAGGCCAGCACGTCTTGAATGTGGGTGTTCATTGTTCTCTCTGCCGTACAACCCGTGCCGATTGCACCTGATTATCACTGAAGTGGTCAACGCCTATAGTGCGCTACACATCATCTGATCGAGATTAAGAACATGAACAAAGTGACCAACGCAGGTTCGTTCCTTTTGGGCGATCGTCCAGTCAATCGGATGGGCTACGGGGCGATGCAGCTGGCCGGGCCTAACGCTTTCGGCCCTCCCAAAGACCCGAAAGCGGCCATCGCCGTACTGCGTGAAGCATTGGAAGCAGGCGTGAACCACATTGATACCTCCGACTTTTACGGCCCTCATGTGACGAACCAAGTGATTCGGCAAGCGTTGCACCCGTACCCTGACAACCTGGTGATCGTGACCAAGGTTGGTGCTCAGCGCGGCGCTGACGGTGCCTGGAATCCCGCGCAGAGCCCGGCCGAGTTGACCCGTGCGGTGCATGACAACCTGCGCAATCTGGGGGTCGAGGTTCTGGATGTGGTGAACCTCCGGGCCATGGGTGACCAGGTGTTTCCCACCGAGGGCTCCATCGAAGAGGCCTTCAGCGCGCTTGCACAATTGCAAAGCCAGGGCCTGATTCGTCACCTGGGCGTAAGCAATGTCACGCCCTCGCAGATCCAGCAGGCCCAGGGGATCGCTGACATTGTCTGTGTGCAGAACCACTACAACCTGTCCCATCGCAATGACGAACGCCTTATTGCCGAGCTGGGCCGGCAGGGCATTGCCTATGTACCGTTCTTTCCGTTGGGTGGTTTCACACCGCTGCAATCGCAAACGCTGTCGAGCGTAGCCACGCGCGTCGGCGCTTCCCCCTTGCGCGTGGCATTGGCCTGGCTGCTGCAACGGGCGCCCAATATCCTGTTGATCCCCGGCACTTCCTCGGTGGCGCACCTGCGTGAGAACCTCTGCGCCAGCGAACTGGTGCTGGCGCCTGAGCTGCTCGATGAGTTGGAAACGCTGGGATAACCGGGCCTGGATTATTGGCTGTGTGCCAGGGTGGGATAGTCGGTGTAACCGCGCTCTTCACCTTGGTAGAACGTGGTCGGATCGGCCTGGTTGAGGGGCGCGCCGCGTCGGAATCGCTCCACCAGGTCCGGGTTGGCCAGGAAGGCGCTGCCAAACGACACCAGGTCCGCTTCACCCGAGGCGAGGGCAGCCCCTGCACGTTCTGCGTCGTAGCCGCCATTGGCGATGTAGGTGCCCCCGAAGCGGGACTTCATCTCGCTGAAATTGAAAGGCTCTGCACCCAGTTCCACCACGTGAAGGTAGGCCAGCCCATAGCGGCTGAGCATGTTCGCCACGTGATTGAAAGTCGCCTGGGGATTGCTGTCGCTCATGGAGAAGTAACTGAAGATCGGCGACAAGCGAACCCCCACACGGCTGGCACCAAACACCTCGATAACCGACTCAACAACCTCCTTGAGAAACCGAGCGCGATGCTCGACAGGGCCGCCGTAGAGATCGGTTCGGGCATTGGTGCCATCGCGCAGGAACTGGTCGATCAGGTAGCCGTTGGCGCCGTGGATTTCCACGCCATCGAACCCAGCGCGTTTGGCATGTTCGGCCGCTTGGCGAAAGTCAGCGATCACCCCGGGAATTTCATCGAGCTCCAGCGCCCGTGGCAACTCGTAGGGTTTCAATCCTTCGGGGGTGTAGATCTCGCCATCGGCCTTGATCGATGACGGGGCCACCGGCAGGTTGTGATTGAGTTGCACCAGAGAGTGGGACAGGCGCCCGACGTGCCAGAGCTGGAGGAATATCCGTCCGCCTTGTGCATGGACGGCGTCGGTCACCTGCTGCCAACCGGCGACCTGCTCGTGGGTAAAAATGCCTGGTGTCCTCATATAGCCTTTGCCTTGGGCGGATATTTGCGAGCCCTCGGTAATGATCAGGCCGGCACTTGCACGTTGCCGGTAGTACTCGACCACGCTGGGTGTTGGCACATCGCCCGCACCGGCCCGGCTTCTGGTGAGCGGGGCCATGATCATGCGGTTTTTCAGGGGCAGGCTGCCGATCTGCGTCGGGGACAAAAGCAGTTCGAGATGGCTAGTGGTCATGGTGTCTCTCAATACGGTGGGTAGGAATGAGTGGTGGCGGCAAAAGGCTTTTTGCGAGCTGTCGAGGCGGCTTCAGCCCAGTCGCCCTTGTTGTTGCAGGCGAGCGCCGATGCGCTGGATTTCCCTTTCACCCTGGGCCAGGGCCGCCTTGCTGGTGTGCACCGAGTAATGCCCCGTCACCAGGTCGTGGGGGTGCTTCACCGCCGAGCCGATGACGAATGAGCAGCCGCCCAGTGCCCGCAAATCGATGGGTTGCTCGGACTCTTCGAACACCGCGAGTTCGCCGGTCTCAATCAGGCTTCCGGCATCCAGCCGTCCCGCACTGACTGCGAGCCAGGCAACGCGATGACCGGATGGCGGGGTGTATCGCCAGTGCTCGCCGTCCTTCAAGTCAACCGCGAGATAATTCAGATCGCTCGGCGCTTCAATCGGGCTTTGCGCGGCCTCGTAGCGCCCCAGCAGCACCCGGGCGGGGCCGGCAGTGGGAACCTGGTCGGGCGCCAGGTAGACACTCTGCGCAGGGGCGTTCTCCAGTGCCGGCGGGAGCGCCACCCACAGCTGGAACCCTTGCATCGAGGACTGGTTGGTCAGTGTCGCGTCATGCCAGACCCCATTGCCCGCGCGCATCCACTCGACCCCACCGGCCCGCAACACACCGGTCGCGCCGGTGGTGTCTTCATAGGCGACATCGCCTTTGCTCATGAAGGTGACGGTGGCGATCCCGGAGTGCGGGTGCATGCCGAAATTCGACCGACCGCGACTGGCGTTCAAACTGAAAATATCAAGAAAGATAAAGGGCTTGAGCCGTTCACCCAGGTCACCCGGGCTCACCAGCCGCGTGATCGGGCCATGGGTACTGCCTTGGGTACGGTGGACAATGGCGCGGTGCAGCTTGGCGACGATAGCGGTCATGATTGTTCTCTCGGGGGGTTGAGGGCCTGGGCCAACCTGGCCATGTCGTCGAGCAGCCTATTGGCGGCTTGGGCCAGATCAGTGCGCTGTTTGGCGATCTCGTGGATCCACCGCTCGTGTTTTTCACCGAAGCGAGCCTCATGACTCGAACCGATGACAATGCCGATCAGGGGGGAGGAGGGGTCATGGCGTGTTCCGGGGAGTGGAGGGTCAACGGCGCGATGGGTGAAGGATAGGCCCCTTCGGATTGCTTTATTAGATGGCATAATTGGAGTGAACTGATCCAATAAACGAAGTTAAGGGGCTGGGATGCTGGACCTGAATGACGTCGCTCTGTTTGTCCAGGTGGTGCGCAATGGCAGCTTCGCGCAAGCGGCGCGGCAACTGGGAATGCCCTCCAACACCCTGAGCAGGCGGGTTCAACAACTCGAGGCGCAGCTCGGCATACGGTTGCTGCAGCGCTCCACGCGCAAGCTCACCCTGACCCATGCAGGCCAGGTCTTTCATGACCAGTGCTGCGGGGCGGTGGACGGCCTGTTTGGTGCCGGGCAACAGTTGATGACGGCCAACCAGGAGCCCAGTGGCGTGGTGCGCATTGCGGCGATGGCCGACTTCTTTGATTTTTTTCCGATGCAGTGGGTGGCCGACTTTCTGCAGGCGCACCCACGGGTGCAGTTGGACTTCGTGCTCAGTGATGCCCGTGCCGACTTGATCGCCGATCGGATTGATATCGCGTTCCGAGGCGGCATCTTGCAAGACTCGGGGTACGTCGGTCGGCAACTGATCGCGGCCGGTAACGAGGGCCTGGTCGCCAGTCCTCAGTACCTCGAAAAACGCGGTGTGCCCATGAGGCTGGAGGACCTGGTCAATCATGACGCTGTGAGTTTCGGGCACCCCAGCGGGATCACCACCTGGCGTCTCAGTGGGCTCGACGGTGTCGAGCAAGACGTGCAGATCACTAGCCGTTTCAATGGCAACACCGCCCAGGCCTTGCGGCGGGCGACGCTGGCGGGGTTGGGCATTGCCTTGTTGCCGTCGGCCATGAGCCAGATGGATCTGCAGGCTGGGCGCTTGGTCTCTTTGCTACCGGATTACTACCGCGCGGGTTATGGCTTGCATGTGCTTTACCCCAGTCGACAACATTTGCCGCTGGCGGTCTCGGCGTTCATTGCATTGGTGATGGAAAAGCTCAACGAACAGGCCTTCCCGGCCAGGCTGCAGGCGGATTAGCGGCGCCGTCCCTGAGGCTCGAAGCCCCCAGGCTTTCCAAGGGGGCTTCGAGGCGGGCTCATCAAGGTTCGCCGAAAGCAGGCGTCATCGGCGCGGCAGGAAGGGGCTGTGAGAGACGCTGTTTTAGACCTTTCAAATATTTACTAGACGACTGGTCTAATTTTATCTAGGCTAGCCACCTTATGAAAAAACACCGCACTGAAACCCGCCAACATCTGCTGGCTGTCGCCAGGACCTTGATGACGCGCAAAGGCTATACCAGCGTCGGTCTGGCGCAAGTGCTGGGCGCTGCCGAAGTCCCCAAGGGCTCGTTCTACCACTACTTCAAATCCAAGGACGAATTTGGCCAGGCACTGCTGGAGCAGTACTTTTCCGACTACTTGACGACGGTCGACACCCTGTTGGCTGGCCCGGCGCCCGCTGCAGAAAGGTTGCTCGGGTACTTCCAGTATTGGGCGCAAACCCAATGCTCAGACTCGCCGACGGACAAATGCCTGGTGGTCAAATTGGGCGCTGAAGTGTGCGACCTGTCCGAAGCCATGCGCCAGGTGCTCGACAAGGGCACCCAGGCGGTCATGGCCCGGCTCGAACGCGGCATCGGGCAGGGTCGGGTTGACGGATCGATCACCTGCGCCATTCCCGACCCGCTGCTGGCGCAATCCCTTTATCAGCTTTGGCTTGGAGCCTCGTTGATGAAAAAAATCGGCCAAGACAAGGTTGCTTTCGACCACGCCCTGACCATGGCCAAACGACTCTTGTCGTAGGCCTTTTTTATTTATCACTTCACTAGACGACTGGTCTATTTAATTGAGATTCAGCATGACTGATAACAGTAAACGCACCGATTTGTTTACCCCTATCGCCCTGGGGGCCATGGAGCTTGCCAACCGCATCGTGATGGCGCCTGTCACCCGCAGCCGTTACGCCGAGGATGGCATTCCCAATGAACTGCACGCTGAGTACTACGCCCAACGGGCCAGCGCTGGGCTGATCGTTGCCGAGGCCACCAACATCTCGCCACAAGGGCGGGGTTATGCCGCGACTCCGGGTATCTGGAGCGATGAGCAAGTGGCCGGTTGGAAGACAGTGACCGACGCTGTGCACGCCGCCGGCGGCAAGATCGTCAGCCAGTTGTGGCACGTGGGGCGCTTCTCCAGCGTCGAGTTACAGCCCAACGGCGCCGCACCGGTCGCGCCGTCGGCGATCCAGGCCGAGGGCGAGACCTACACCCCCAAGGGGTTTGTGCCTGTGTCGATGCCGCGAGCACTTGAGACCGATGAGATCCCGGGGATCATCGAGCAGTACAAGCGTGCTGCCGAGAATGCCAAACGTGCGGGTTTTGATGGTGTGGAGGTGCACTCGGCCAACAGCTACCTGCTGGACCAATTCCTGCGCGATTCCACCAACCAGCGTACCGACCACTACGGCGGTTCGATCGAGAATCGCGCGCGGCTCACCCTGGAAGTGACCGAAGCGATCGTCCAGATCTGGAGCCCTGAACGCGTCGGCATCCGCTTGTCGCCGGTCACTCCGGACGCTGGCAACACGCCGCCAGACAGCAATGTCATGGCCCTGCATGGCTACCTCATCCAGCAGTTGAACGCCTTCGGTCTGGCCTACCTGCACTTTGTCGAAGGCGCGACCGCCACCTCCCGCGAGGTCCCCGCCGGTGTGGACATGGACGCCCTCAGCGCGCAGTTCACCGGCCCCTTCATCGGCAACAACAACTACGACCTGGAAATGGCCATCGAGCGGCGTGCGCAGGGCAAGATCGACGCCGTTGCCTTCGGTCGTCTGTTCATCTCTAACCCCGACCTGGTGGAGCGCCTGCGGCGGGGTGCAGAACTGACCATTGCTCCGCGCGAGTCGTATTACGGCGGCGGTGCCAAGGGCTATACCGACTGGCCTGTCGGCCATTACTGAGCCTCCCTGATCATCCGCGATCACCCATCACTGCCCGACAAGAGCGGGCAGTCACTGTCGAGAGAAACCTCAATGAACTACCTGCAAAACAAGACCGCCATCATCACCGGCGCATCGTCCGGCCTGGGTGCTGCATCGGCACGGGCACTGTCGGCGAAAGGCGTTCGCATCGTTGCAGCCGCCTTGGACCAGGAAGGCCTGGACGCCATCGTCAGCGAGTTGAACGCCAATGGCGGCGAAGCGCTGGGCCGGGTCAGTGATGTCACCGACCTGGAGGATATGCGGGCCCTGGCGCAGTTCGCTCAAGACGCCTTTGGCTCGGTTGACATCCTGATCAACAACGCCGGCCTGATGCTGTTTTCCAGCTGGGCAGACCTGGCGGTCGATGACTGGGAAAAGATGATCAACGTCAACATCAAGGGCTACCTGAACGGCATCGCGGCGGTGCTGCCGTTGATGCTGAAGCAACAGGCGGGGCAGATTCTGAACATGGATTCCGTGGCCGGTCACCAGGTAGGGCCGTGTGCTGGCGTCTACAGCGCCACCAAGTTCTTCGTTCAGGCCATGACGGAGTCGATGCGCAAGGAACTGGGCGTGCAGCACGGCATTCGCGTCAACACCATCAGCCCGGGCGTGATCAACACCGGCTGGGCAGACAAGGTCAGCGACCCGGCAGGGCGCCAGGCCGCCCAGGAGTTGAACAAGATCGCCATCGCCCCCGAGGACATTGGGCAAGCCGTGGTCTATGCCTTGAACCAGCCGGCCAACGTCACTGTCAACGACCTGATTATTTCGCCGACCCGCCAGGACTGGTAAGCCAACGCTGAGCGCCCAGGCTCACCTCAACGCCGCCCTTCGAACGCCATGCGCACCGCCAAGCCGGCGAGGACCGTAGCCATCAGCCAGCGTTGCACGCTCTGCCACAGGGGGCGGCTGGCGAGGAAGGCGGCGATGGAGCCCGCCATGAGCGCAATCAGCGCGTTGACGCTGACGCTGATCGTGATCTGGGTGAAGCCCAGCACCAGGGATTGCGCCAACACCGAGCCATGGCCGGTGGGGGTGATGAACTGGGGCAGCAGCGACAGGTACATAACGGCGACCTTGGGGTTCAGCAGGTTGGTGACCAACCCCATCATGAACAGCTTGCGCGGGCTGTCCTGGGGCAAGTCGCGTACCTGGAACGCCGAACGGGCACCGGGCTTGACGGCCTGCCAGGCCAGATACAGCAGATAGAGCGCGCCGCCCAGGCGCAGGGCGTCATAGGCATAGGGCACCGCCAGGAGCAGGGCGGTAATGCCCAAGGCGGCGCACAGCATGTAGATGAGAAAACCCAAGGCCACGCCGCCCAGGGAAATCAGCCCGGCCATGGGCCCCTGGCAGATCGACCGCGAGATCAGATAGATCATGTTCGGGCCGGGCGTCAGCACCATGCCGAGGGAGATCAGGCCGTAGGCAAGCAGGGTGGATAACTCGGGCATCGTCTAACTCCTCAAGCGACAGATAACGAATGGCCAGCCCCGGTACATCAATGCACAACGGTTTTTGCCCTTTCCGAGGCCTGCAACGGGATGACGCAGCCGATAGTAGGGCGCTGAAAAAAACAGTGTTAGACACAGATGGCCGGACAAAACGTCATACAGCGTTCGCATGCTCTGCACCGCGCCGTCCAGTAACAGGGGGGACAATCGTTTCCCATCCCCCCTTACTCCACCGCGATCAGTAGCGAATCATCACCGACTTCAGTTCGGTGTAGTCATCGATAAAAGCACTGCCGAACTCGCGGCCGACCCCCGAGGATTTATTGCCGCCGAAGGGCACGGCCGGGTCCAGCATCGTGTGCATGTTCACCCACACGGTGCCCGCGTTGATGGCCGGCACCATGCGCAGCGCCTTGCTCAGGTCGTTGGTCCAGAGGCTGGCGCTCAAGCCATAGGGCGTGTTGTTCATCAGTTCCAGCAACTCGTCTTCGCTGTCGTAGGGGAAGAAGGTGGCGATCGGTCCAAAGGTTTCTTCGTTGAGCAGGGTGTCGTTGACGCTGTTGGCGAGAATCACCGTGGGTTCGACGTAGCAGCCCGGGCGGTCGATCAGGTGGCCGCCGTGGATGATGCGGTTGTTTTCGGCACGGGCCTTGGCGAAGAACCCTTCCAGCTTCAACTGGTGCTGGCGGTTGGTCACCGGGCCGAACTCGGTGCGCTCATCCAGTGGCGAGCCGATGTTCAGTGTGCTCAGGCGCTGGCTGAGCGTGTCCATCACCGGGTCGATCTGCGAGCGGTGGACGAAGAAGCGTTCGGCGGCAGCGCAGATTTGCCCGGAGTGCAGGAAGCCGGCTTCGATGATGCCGTTGACCGCTTTGTCCAAGTCGACATCGCGCAGGAAGCCGGCGGAGTTTTTGCCGCCCAGTTCCAGGGTCGCGCGGGTCAGGCCGGCGCCCATGGCACTGCGGCCGACCGCAATCCCGGTGGGCACCGAGCCGGTGAACGAGACCTTGTCGGTGCCCGGGTGCTCGATCAAGGCTTTGCCCACCGCGCCGCCACCGGTCAAGACGTTCAAGGCGCCGGCCGGCAGACCGGCTTCGATGGCCAGTTCGGCGATGCGCAGGATGGTCAGCGGGGTGAACTCACTGGGCTTGATGATGATGCTGCAGCCGGTCACCAGCGCCGAGGCGAGTTTCCAGATGGCGATCATGGTCGAGAAATTCCACGGCACGATGCCCACCACCACCCCGACCGGTTCGCGCAAGGTGAAGGCGGTGTAGCGCTCGCCGGCGAAAGACGGCAGCGATGGGGTAATAGTCTGGCCGCTGATCTTGGTGGCCCAACCCGCGTAATAACGCAGGAAGTGGGCGGCCTGGTCCACTTCGAAGGCGCGGGAAATCTGGATGATCTTGCCTGACTGGCACGTTTCGATCTGGGCCAGTTCCTCGCGGTGCTGCTCCAGCAGGTCAGCCAGTTTCAGCAGCACATTGCCCCGCACGGCGGGGGCGACCTGGGACCAGTGTTTGAAGCCCCGGCCGGCCGATTCCACCGCCGCATCGATGTCGGCCGGGTCGGCGTCGGCGACCTGGGCAATGACCTTGCCGGTGGCCGGGTTGATGACCTCCAGGGTTTCGTTGGAATGGCTCTGGACGTAGGCGCCGTCGATGAACAAGGCGTGGCGGCGGCTGAGGAAGGCTTCAACGCTGGGCAGTAACGAAATATCGCTCATGGGCTTTTCCAGTTAGCGAACAAAGAAAAGCCCGAGGTTAAGCCGCACGCTCCGCTGCGGCTTGACTGTGGCTGCCGGGGCGCATGTCTGTGGCTGCCAGTGCGCGCTGGTACAGCCGCTTGCGGTGCAGCTTGGCAGGCAGGAGCAAGCCGCCCAGCAGCCTGGAACAAGTATTCGCTGGCGATTTGCGATCAGATCGAGGGCCTCGACTCGCTGAACAAAGGGCTGGCTGATGTTCTTCCGGAAAAATAAACAGCTGCACGAACTCGCCGCCATCCTCGAGCCCTGGCTGGCCGGTGGGGCCTTGGATGCGCCAGCGCTGGAGGCTTTTCCGCCCTTGCAGGGTTGCCTGCGGCAGTGGGCGCAGCAGCAGGCGCAAGACGCCCGGCAACGCCTGGAGGCTCAGGCCGCCGTCCGCGAGCAAACCGTACAGTTGCAGCGCAGCGAGCAGGCAATACAAGCGCTGCAACTGGAACTGGCGCAGCGTCGGCTCAGTGAGCAGGCCCTGGACGTCGAGTTGAGCCAGCAGCGGGCGCTGTCCCACCAGCATCAGCAGGAGGCGCAGATCTGGGCGCTGCTGCAATCGACCCTGACCGAAGGCTGCTGGGACATCACCGTGGTCAACGGCGACCTGCAAGACCCGGCCAGCCAAATGCGCATCTTCAATCAGTTCCGCCAACTGATGGGCTATGCCGCCCATGAGCTGCCCGATGGCTGGGACGCGCAAGTCAGCATCACCCACCCGGACGATTTACCGAAGATCATGGCAATTTTTGATCGGGAGATTCTTGCCAGCCATGGCAGCGGCGAGTACGTGTTCGAGTACCGGATGCGCCACAAGACCCGGGGCTATATCTGGTGCCGGGAGCGGGGGCGGGCAGTGCGTGATCCGCAGGGGCGCCTGACCCGGGTGATCGGCGCGGTCCGCGACATCAGCGATGAACACTCCGCGAAGATCACCCACCAACAACTGCTGGAGCAGAATCAGGCGACCTACGGCCAGATCGCCACCGTGGTCAGTGTGATCAAGGGCATTGCCGACCAGACCAACCTGCTGGCCTTGAACGCTGCCATCGAAGCGGCCAGGGCCGGGGAGGTCGGGCGCGGCTTTTCTGTGGTGGCCGATGAGGTGCGCAAGCTGGCGGAAAGCACGCGCCACGCCACCCAGCAGATTCAGACGATGCTGCATCAGCACGGGCCGGACCGGCTCTAGGCTTGCCGCTGCGGGGCGCCGAGTGATTGCTCCTGCCGGCGCTACGCGCAGACTTGGCAGGCAGTAACAAAACCGGCGGCAGCCATGGGCAAGACGCTCAGGGTGGCAGGGGCGCACAGTGACCCTGAACACGATGTCGTTCCGATCAGGAAGCGCTTGGGCCCGGCGCCATTGCCGGCTCATTGAACGGCTCGATACATCCACTGAGAAATCCGCTTTCGAGGATCCGCACCATGTCGATCAATGACCGTCTCACCGAGCATTTGAAAAGGGGGTCAGTTGGTTTTCCCACCGCGTTAGCCAGCACCATCGGCCTGATCATGGCCAGCCCGGTGATTCTGACCGCGACCATGGGCTTCGGCATCGGCGGCAGTGCCTTCGCGGTGGCCATGTTGATTGCGGTGGTCATGATGCTGGCCCAGGCCAGCACCTTCGCTGAAGCCGCATCGATCCTGCCGACCACCGGTTCGGTCTACGACTACATCAACTGCGGCATGGGGCGTTTCTTCGCGATCACCGGCACCCTGTCGGCGTACCTGATCGTGCACGTGTTTGCCGGCACCGCAGAAACCATCCTCTCCGGGGTCATGGCGCTGGTGAACTTTGAACACCTGAACACCCTGGCGGAATCGGCCGGCGGTTCCTGGTTGCTGGGGGTGGGGTTTGTCGTGGTGTTCGGCGTGCTCAATGCCTTTGGCGTCAGCGCCTTTGGCAAGGCGGAAATCATCCTGACCTTCGGCATGTGGACCACCCTGATGGTGTTTGGCGTGCTGGGGCTGATCGCGGCACCGGCGGTGGAGCTTGAAGGCTGGTTCGGCGTGTCGCTGGTGGGCACCGATCTGATCACCATTCTGTCGCTGGTAGGCATGGCCATGTTCATGTTCGTCGGCTGCGAGTTCGTCACCCCGCTGGCGCCGGACCTGCGCAACTCAGCCAAGGTCATGCCCAAGGCCATGATCCTCGGATTGCTGAGTGTCGCCACCTGCATGTTTATCTACGGCGCCGCCATGAAGCGCCAGGTCGAGAATGTGCTGCTGGACGCCGCCAGCGGCGTGCATTTACTGGACACCCCGATGGCCATTCCCAGGTTTGCCGAGCAGGTCATGGGCGACATCGGCCCGATGTGGCTGGGCCTGGGCTTTCTGTTTGCCGGGGCGGCGACCATCAACACGCTGATGGCCGGTGTGCCGCGGATTCTCTACGGCATGGCCGTGGACGGCGCGCTGCCCAAGGTCTTCACCTACCTGCACCCGCGCTTCAAGACGCCGCTGCTGTGCATCCTGGTGGCGATGCTGATTCCGTGCCTTTACGCGCTGTGGCTGGGGGGCAACACCGACAACATCATGCACCTGGTGCTGGCCGCCGTGTGTGCCTGGAGTTTCTCCTACCTGCTGGTCACGCTGTCGGTGGTGATCCTGCGCATTCGTCGCCCCGATCTGCCACGGGCCTACCGCTCACCGTTCTTCCCGTTGCCGCAGATTCTGTCCAGCGTCGGCATCTTGCTGGGTATGTGGTTCATCACCCCACCGGGCATGAACCCTGCCGATATCTACGTGCCGTTCGGGGTGATGCTCGGAATAACCGCCACCTACGCGCTGTTCTGGACGTTGGTGGTGCAGAAGGTCAATCCATTCAAGCCGGCTTCGGTAGAAGAAGTCCTGGCCAAGGAGTTTTCCCATGAGCCTGGCAACCCTGAGCACGGTTATCTCAATGCTGCGGCAAAAACTGTCTGAAGCATTCAGCGCGCAGCGGGCCCCGTCCGGCTACCGGCCCGGGGTCACGCTTGAGTACCTTCGGCGCAACCTGGGCCTGGCAAGTTTTACCACCACAGGCCCGGTCCGGGCCGAGCTGGTTCTGCCAGCGCCTGGCGTGCGGGTGGAACTGGTCGAACGCACCGAATCCCAGTTGCTGATGCACCTGGTGATGACCGAGTTCAGGGTCACGGCCAGCACCTCGGAGGAAGGCAACGCGCGCGTTGAACTGCATCACCGCGGGGCCCTTCGCCGCACCGGGCTGGGTTACCGGCAACGCACCGGGGAGCCTGCGCTGCTGACCCGGCTCCAGGCGGGGCTGGAGCACGACAGCACGCTGCATCAAGCGCTGATGCTGCTCGACTTCAAGCGCCTGAGCATCGAGTTGAGCGAACGCGAGTGGCAGGTGCGCCTGGAGCACATGGGCGGTAGCGAGGTGGTCAACCGCATGCCGGCGTTTCGGCGCTACATCGCCTTGAGCGGCGAACAGCGTGATCACCTGTTGACGGTGCTGGCAGGCCTGCCGCGTCTGTTGAGCCAGCTTTGAGGCCCTGGGGTGTGCTTTGAGGCTGCCGTGCCAGGGCGTGGTGCAGTTGATTAACTCGTTAATGAATTGACCTGAGGGGGGCCGATGGATAAGCTTAGCCGGCTTCCTACCTGTCGGTAGGTTGTTTTTCATGCCTCAGGATCAGCAATGACTTCTTCAACCCGCAGCACTCAATCCCACCTGCGCTTTGCCGCCTCACTCGCCGTGATCGGCGCCCTGGGCCCTTCAGCCGTCGATATGTATTTGGCGAGCCTTCCGGACATCGCCCAGGAGTACGCCCGCTCCTATACCCAGGTGCAACTGACCCTGACCGTGTTCCTGCTGGCCATGGGCGCGGGGCAACTGCTGTTCGGGCCGGTGGTCGATACCCTGGGCCGGCGTCGGCCATTGCTGGTGGGCCTGCTGGTGTTCATCCTCAGCTCCTTGCTGGCGGCAGTCGCGCCGAGCCTGGAGTGGCTGTTGCTGGCGCGTTTTGTCCAGGGCCTGGGCAGCGCCCTGACGCTGGTGGTGATCATGAGCATGGTGCGGGATGTCGCCGAAGGCGCACGGGCGGCGCAGATCTTCGCCTTGCTGATGACTATTGAAGGCCTGGCGCCGGTGATCGCCCCCGCCCTGGGCGGCTTTTTGAGTGTGCACTTCGGCTGGCGCGCAATCATGCTGGTGCTGGCGGCCCTGGGCGCGGCGGTATGGCTCAATTCCTTCCTGGTGCTGAAGGAAACCCTGGCCCCGGAGAAGCGTCTGTCGTTCCAGCCACGGGCCATCGCCCGCACCTACAAACACATCGCGGCCGATCCCGGCTTTCTGCGCCCAGCCCTGGCGGTGGCGGCGGTGTTCTTCTTCCTTTTCGCTTACATCGGCGGTGCGGCATTGGTTTATCAGGCCCATTTCGGTTTGTCGGCGTCCAGCTTCGGCTACGTGTTCGGCGGCTCTGGGGTGGCGATCCTGCTCGGCGCCATCAGCGCGGGGCGGCTGGTCAGCCGTTTTGGCCTCGGCACGCTGTCCCAGCTCGGCGCCGCGTGCATGCTGTTGGGCGCGGCATTGACCCTGGTTTCTGCCATGATGGCCGCGCCCCTGGGCGCCGTGGTGGCTGGCGTGGTCCTCAGCCTGTTCGGGCTCGGCCTGTGTGAATCGACACTGATGGCGCTGGCCATGGCGTCCCAGGAGCGGGCACTGGGGTCCACCGCAGCATTGCTCGGGGCCTTGCAGTTGATGATTTCTTCGTCGGCCACGCCCTTGGCCGGTGCGGCGGTGGAAAGCGGTTTGCTCGATTGGGCGGTACTCTTGCTGCTGTCGGCCCTGGTGGTCTGGGGGCTGACCGGGTGGGCGACGCGCAACGCTGCGCTCGCCTCCAAATCGATGGCCGGGCACTGAGCCTTATTTCAATGAGTCAGGGAATCCTCTGTGAAAAAACCACTCACCCCTTCAGCCGTCAATATTTGCGCGATGGCGGTCGAACATTTTGCCGACCTGGGTTATGACGCCTCGTCCCTTAATGAAATCGCGGTCCGCGCGGGCATGCGCAAGGCCTCGCTCTACGCTCACTTTGTCAGCAAGGATGCGCTGTACCAGACGGTGTTCGAGATTGCCCTGGACCATGAGCGCCAGTACATCGCCGGTTGTTTTGAGGAGGAGGGCGAGCGCAGCAGCGTGCCCGGGTACCTGCACCTTGAGCGGCTGATCGGGCGTTATGAAGGGTCGGCGCACCTGCGCTTTTTATTGCGCACGGCCTACTTTCCACCGGCGTCTATCCGCCCTGTCATCACCGTGGGGTTCGAGGCCTACCTGGCCAAGATCCGCCAGTACTTCCAGCACGCCGCCCAGGAGCAATATGCCTGGGCGCGGGCCCAGCCTGACCAACTGGAGGTGTTCTGCGACGCCTACCTCGGCATCGTCGACAGCCTGCACGTGGAGTTGATTTACGCCACGTCCGAGGGCTATGCCAAACGGCTTGCGGCCTTGTCGCGGGTCTTCAGTGATTCACTGTCGATGCTCGAAGGTGCAAGCCGTGGTTGAGGGCGAACGCTCTGGGTGGTTCAGACCTCAGGCAAGGTCGAACCCCCGTCGACCACGAGGGTCTGGCCGGTGATGTAGGCCGCCAGGTCCGAAGCGAGGAAGAGCATGGCCCCGGCAATGTCTTCGGGGCGGCCGAGCCGTCCCAGGGGCACTCGGCTGGCAATGTCCTGATTGAGCTGGTCGTCGCCAAGGTTGCCCATGGCCGGGGTGGCAATCATCCCGGGCTCGACCCCGTTGACCCGCACCTGCAGGCTCGCCAGTTCCAAGGCGGCGTTGCGAATAAAGCCGTTGACCCCAGCCTTAGACGCCGCGTAATGGCTAAGCCCCGGGTACGCCACCCGTGGGCCGGTCACCGAGGAGGTGACCAGCACACAGCCGGCGCCCTGGCGCTGGAACATCGGTAAGGCCGCCTGGGTCAGCCAGAACAGTGCCGAGAGGTTCACTGCCAGGGTGCGTTCGAGGATGGCGGGGGTGATTTCGGCGAATGGGGTCAATGGGAAGTAACCGGCGTTGTGAATCAGAATGTCCAGCCGTCCCCAGTCGCGTTCCAGCCCCTGCACACAGGCAAACACAGCGCAGGCCTGCGCCAGGTCAAGGTCGGTGGCCTCCACCTGGCAGCCCTGGGCCGTCAGTTCGGCGGCCAGCGCCTGGGCCTGTGCCAGGCGCAAGTCGGCGATCATCACCCGTGCCCCGCGCCGGGCAAAGGCTTCGACGATGGCCCGGCCAATGCCTTGGGCACCGCCGGTGACCAGGGCTGTTTTGCCGCTGAAATCGAAGTCTTCAGCCATGGGCGGTCTCCAGATGCGCGTAAGCCAGGGTCGGCACATCGACGATGCTTGAGCCGCCATCGGCGACCAGCGTTGCGCCGGTGATGATCGAGGCGTCGGCGCTGGCCAGGAAGCGGCAGACCTTGGCGATTTCTTCGGCGTTGGCGGGGCGGCGCAACGGCACATCGGCGCAGACCCGCTCATAGGCTTGCTCCAGGGTGTCGCCATAGGCACTCATCAGCGGCTGCATTTCCTCATCGGCCATGGGCGTGGTGACCCAGCCCGGGCACACCGTGTTGACCCGCACGCCGCGTGGGCCGTAATCCCTGGCCAACGAGCGGTTGAGCCCCAGCAGCGCGTGCTTGGCGGTGGTGTAGCCGCAGACTTCGGGGCCGGCGGCCAGCGAGGCGATGGAGCCGATCAGCACAATGTTGCCGGCCCCTTCGATCAGCAACGGCAAACAGGCCCTGGCACTGTAGAACGCGCTGTGCAGGTTGCTGCGCAGCGAGGTTTCCCAGGTGGCCGGGCTGGTCTGGGTGGCGCTGCCCATGCCGTGGCCGCCGGCGCAGGCCAGCAACACATCCAGCCGACCGTAACGCTCGCTGATCTGTGCGATGAACCCGGCCCAGGCGTCCGGGCAGGCGGCATCGCCCACCAGGATCAGGCCGCCGGTGTCGGCGGCCACCTGCTCCAGCGGCTCGCGGCGGCGGCCGATCAGCACCAGGTTGGCCCCTTCGGCGGCGTACAGCCGGGCGCAGGCGGCGCCGATGCCGGTGCCGGCGCCAGTGATGACGACGGTGCGTGAATCAGGCATCGGGGTACTCCGTGCGGTTGAGGACCTGGCAGTACGAACTGACCGGGAAGTTCGAGAGTTCGTCGAAGGACGGGCCGGCGTAACCGAAGATCTTGCCGTCGCTGCGGTGCTGTTGCAGGTCGATCAACACCAGGCCGAGGGTGGGGATGATTTTTTCGCGCCAGACGAACAGGTACAGCTGCTCGGCAATCTTGTAGTAGTGGCAACGGTCGGTGTCGCACAGGCCCTGCTCGACGCCCTTCAGGCACTGCCAGGAGTAGAACTGATCGTTGAGGTAGATGTGCTCGTAGACCTCGCTCGGGCTGTAGCGGTAAAGGTTGCGCAGCCCGTTCAGTTCAGTGGTTGGCGCGTGGGGGCACAGGCCCTCCTGCCAGGGGCGATCCAGGCTGCCGTGGAAGAAATCCACGCTGACCGAGGTCAGGGGCTTGCCGGCCAGGGCGCGGCTGTACAGCCCTTCCTGGGTCTGTTCCTGGGGCGGCATGCGGCCGATCACCGCGGTAAAGGACGCGCTGTGGGTGTCCAGCACCAGGCTCACCGACCAGGCCTGGCCGGCTTCGTGCTTGATGAAGTCCACCAGGTACAGGCCCGGGCGCACCGAGGTGGCGCGGTACGGGGCCGAGCCGCTGGAGTGCCCGTCGGCCGCGTGCCAGTTCAGTGTCTGGCCCTCAAAGCGATGTTCAATCTGCCAGCCGTTGGCGAAGTACAGGGTGAAGGTCTTGCCGCTGAGGTCTGCCAGGTTGGGCAGGATAAAGGCTTCAGGGGCGAAACCGTCGGCAAGGGCGCCAACGGTGATCCAGTCGGAAGGTGTGGTCATGGCAAGGCTCCGGTTGAGTGGGTGAACACCCCGGATCATGCCGCCCGCACCTGGGCCCGCCTATCAACCAAAGGGTTGAGGCGGGCTATAAAAACAGCGTGCTCAGCAACTCGGTGCGGCTGGCCACGCCGGTCTTGCGGAACAGGTTGATCAGGTGGGTCTTGATGGTGGGCAGGCCGACGCCCAACTCCAGGGCCAGTTGCTTGTTGCTCGCTCCCTGGCGCAGCAACAGGGCGATCTGGCGTTCTTTGGGCGTCAGCCCGGCCAGCGCATCCTCATAGGGCTGCATGTTGGCAACGGCCATTTGCAGCAAGGCTTGCAGGGCCGTGAGTTGGGTCAGTTGAGCGGCGGTGAAGGCGCCCTGGTCGGCGGTGCGCAGCAGGGAGATGGCGGCCTGGGGCTGGCCGGCGCGGTGCGCGAGGATCTCCACCACGTCCACCACCCCGTAGCGCTGCAGGAAGTCTTGGTAACGACGACTGTCACGGCTGGGCTGTCGGGCCATGGCCAGGCCCAACGGCACCACCGCCAGGCCACTGGACAGGCAATTGCGCGGTTGCAGCGGGTCGAACTGGCGGTAGTTGTCCAGGTAATCGCGGTGCATGTCACCGCTCATGCGGTGCAGGCTGAAGTCCCGGGCTTGCAGTTGGCGGTCGACACAATAGAACGCGGCCTGGCTGGCCGGCACGAGTTGGGTGAAAGCCTGCAGGCAATGGCCGGCGACTTCCTGGATCGGGATGGCGTGCATGGTGGGTCACCCTCGCCAAAAAAGGCTGCCGGTGGGTGCCGGCAGCCGGGATCAATCAGGCAACGGCGAAATAATGCTTCACAAAGCTTTCGCTGACCACTTCCCAGAGCACGGGCGTGCCCTTGGTCACGAACCAGCTGTCACCCGCTTTGTAGCGGGTGCTCTGGCCAGTGGATTCATCGGTCAGCAGCACTTCACCGGTGACCACGGTGGCCTGTTCGGCGAAGGGGTAAACCATGCGGAACTTGCCTTGGGTGGTGCCGAAATAGGCGCTGCTGACGGGGTCGGTGGGGGCGCCGAAGGTCATTTTGCCAAAGGCTTTGACTTCACCTTCGAGGATCTCGGAACCCAGGTCGGCAACAGTGCCCCAGGCATCCAGTTCGGACAGTTGGATGTCTTGCTTGAGGGGGGTAACGGGCATGGCAGTTCTCCTGTGTATGAAAGGGGGGGCATCAACGGCGACCGTTGAAGTAGCCCGAAAGTTGGTGAAGGCTTTTGCCAGCGGTCAGCAGCAGCGGCCGGATGTGGTCCTTGCCCAGGATCTGTGCGTGCTTGACCGAGCTGATCAGGTCATAGCGCGAAGAGCCTTCGCTCATGCCTTCTGCCAGGACCTTGCAGATGATGTGGCTCGGGGTGACGCCAAAACCGGCGTAGCCCTGTACGTAAAAGGCGTTGGGCCGACCGCTGAGGGTGCCGATCTGCGGGAACAGGTTGGCGCCGGTGGCCATCGGGCCGCCCCAGGCCAGGTCGATGCGCACGTCCTTCAGGTAGGGGAAAATCTTCAGCATCAGGTTGCGGTTCCAGGCCTTCAGGTCCAGCGGGATGTGCTCGACAAAAGGCGTGGCAGCGCCGAACAGCAGGCGGTTTTCGTTGGTCACCCGGTAGTAGTCGATCACCGGACGGATATCGCTGTAGGCCCCGCGAATCGGGCTGATACGGTTGATCAGCTCGTCCGACAGCGGCTCGGTCATCAGTTGGAAGGCGTAGGTGTTCAGGGTGGTCTTGTGCAGCTCGGGCTCCAGTTTGTTGAGGAAACTGTCGCAGGCCCACAGCAGCTTGGACGCCTTCACCGAGCCGCGGCCGGTACGCACGGTGATGCGCTCGCCATAGCTGACTTCCAGGGCCGGGCTGTGTTCGTAGATGCGCACCCCGTGCTCGCTCAGCGCCTTGGCTTCACCCAGCAGCAGGTTCAGGGAGTGCACGTGGCCGCCGCCCATGTGCAACAGCGCGCTGCTGTAGGCGTCGGAACCAATGATCTGCTTGACCTCGGAGCCCGCCATAAAGCGGATTTCGTCCTTGGTGTTGATCGACTTGAAGTCCTTTTCCCAGGCACGCAGGGTCTTTTCCTGGCGGGCGTTGAAGCCCATGTAGCCGTAGCCGTTGCAGAAGTCTGCGTCGATCGAGTACTTGGCGATGCGGTCCTTGATGATCCCGGCCCCCAACTCGCTGATCTCAAAGATCTCCCGCAGCCCTTGCTCGCCCACATGCTTCTTGACCTTCTCCAGGTCGTGGCCGATGCCTGCCATGATCTGGCCGCCGTTGCGCCCCGTGCCGCCGAACCCCAGGTAACGCGCTTCCAGCACCACGATATTGGTGATGCCTTTTTCAGCCAATTCCAGCGCGGTGTTGATACCGGAGAAGCCGCCACCAATCACGACCACATCGGCTTCCACATCCTGTTCAAGGGTGGGAAAGCTCAGGTTGTATTTCTTGGTGGCTGAATAGTAGGTAGGCGTTTCGATATTGATCATGGCGCAGCCTAAAAAGTGAAGGGGAACCCAACTGCAGAACCAGCACCCAACGCTGTTCCTGATGGAAGCTATTAAGTGCCTTCCGAGCGGTAGGTGTCTTGATTCTGTGTGCCGTGGCTTTTGACCAGGGTTGCCAGGACTCACCTTGAGGGTTGCCCCAGGTGCTCACGGCGAGGGGCCTGAATCTAGGCTAAGGCGGCCTTTGCCGCTTGAGCGGGTTTTCTCAGGAAACAGCGCGGATTAGATACCTTAAATAGGGTTTTAACGTTATTTAGGGTGTCGGTATTTTTGTATTCGTTTTTAATAAATACGATTTGCAAATGGTGTTTTATGTTTAAGTAATTGTTTTTATTGGATTTATTTTTTATTTATAGGTTTTTTATGACGCCATTTGGTGCTTTTTAAGTGATACGGATTTTCTTTGAAAATGTTGAATAACTGAGTGGTAAAGGCCTAATCTGTCTCGGCATCGTTTCGCTCACCCCGGAAAGCGCTTCGCGAACCAGAGAGGCGGTAGCCTTCAGGCTGTTCCTGGCGCGAATCCTGCTTCTTCATGAGCTTCGAACGGTGCCGCTGCGCTCCCCGCCGTAACCCGATGGCCGGTCACCCAGGCCCGGGCAGGGCGTGCAGCACGGCAGTGGTGCCGCCATTTATCGTGAAGTGGCGTACATAATAAAAATAAGCCCGCGTGAGGCCCGAGATGATTTCTACACTTGCACAACGCCGTGATGGGTTTGATCAGTGGATCCACCAGATCAACCAGATATGCGGCGCCTTCAACGCACAAACCCTGGGCACCGAATTTTCCGGGCAGATCCGCGAGTGCCAAAACGGCGCACTGGAGCTCAGTTTTGTCGATGCCTGCCAGGCGCGGCTGTACCGCACGCCGCGAGAGGTCGCGGCAGGTGAGGGCGGCAAGTACTTCGCGGTGTTCCAACTCGATGGCACCGCCGGCATGGCCCAGGGCGACAACAAGGCCTTGCTCTCGGCGGGCGACATCACGCTGATCGATGCCTCGCGCCCCAGCGACTTCACCTACAGTGAAAACTCGCGGCAGTTGTCGCTCATTCTTCCCTATCAGTTGGTCGAGCAAACCCTGCGCTTCAGTCAGGTCCGGTGCGGCCAACGGATTGCCGCGACATCCCCCATTGCCCTGTTTTCCCACCGTTTGATATTGGATGCCGCGTCACAACCCAGCCTGAGCCGGCAGGAAAGCGAAGCGACCCTGGAAGCGATTGTCAGCCTGCTGCGCCCGGCGATCAGCCAGGCCGAAGACGGCGGTGATGTGCACGAGCGCCTGTTCCGCAAGACGCTGGGCTGCATTGACGAGCACATCCGTTCGGAAGAGCTCTGCCCTGAATGGCTGGCGCGGGAAGTTGGCGTCTCCATGCGCGGCCTGTATCGGATGTTCGCCAAGAAGGGGCTGGTGGTGGCGCGCTATATCAAGAACCGTCGCCTGGACCTGTGTGCCGAGTCCTTGCGCCAGTCGGGGGTCGAGCAAAAGCTGTCGGCGCTGGGTTACTCGTGGGGGTTCTCCGATTCGAGCTACTTCTCCACGGCGTTCAAGTCGCGCTTTGGCATTTCCCCGGGGGAGTACCGCAAGCAGCACGCTTGACCGATGCGTTCTCCAACACAAAAAAAGAGGCTCCTGGGAGCCTCTTTTTTTATGCGTTTATTGGGGTGAGTTGAGGTTCAACGTCGGGGTTTCATCGAAGAAGTTCCATGGTTTCAACAGCACATGCACCCACTCGGTGGGCATGATCGGCCACTCTTCGGCACGGGCGATGTGGGTGGTGCCGGTGGTCAGCCAGACCACATTGTCGGTGTTCTCGATGGACTGGTTGTCATGGGTGAACTGGCCCAGCCCGGCGTCCTTGTCCGAGCGGTTCGGGTACTTGCCTTCAGGGTATTTTTCCTCGGGGTTGTAGCGCGTTACCCAGAGTTGTTTGTCCATAAAGCTCAAGCGGTGATAGAGCCACTCATCCTTGCCGAAGTTGGCGCCCTTGGCCACCGGGTGAGTGCCGCCGGCGTAAGGGATCAACTGATAGGAAACCGGGTTGCCGACTTTGTTTTCCTTGCTGAAGTTGGTCAGCAGGCGAACGGTCGAAGGGTCGAATTTCTGCGCGGCTTGCTGTTCGCTGCTGACCACCTGCTGCTCGGTCTGCATGGTGCTGGTGCGCGGCCCGCCGCGGTCGTTCTTGGCGACCACCGGGTTCACTTCCACCAGGGAGTTGTTTTCCCCATCCACATCCATGTCCAGGCGGAAGTTGTAGATGTGCTGGTGGGTGGTGCCCACGATGTTGTGGTCGAGCAGGGTGCCGTAGCGGGTGTCTTCCTTGGCGGTGGCCTCGTGCATGGTTTTGGACTTCACCCCCTTGACCGCCTCGATGCCGGTGGCGCCGGCGTCGATGCCGATGGTGCCGTTCTGCTGGAAGACCCAGTCGAAGATGTAGTCGTAGTTGCCGACGGTGCTGATCCACCGCACCACCAGTTCACGGCGTTCGGTGCTGAGGTTGGGCTGGCCCATTTCCTGGTGCTTGTATTCCGGGCCGGCGTAGCGCTCGAACACCGCCATGGCGCGTGGGATCGAGGTCGGTGCGCCGGTGTAGTCGGCCAGGGTGGCGTCCAGGAGCACGGCGTTTTCCGGGGCGTCTTTGCCGCGGGCGATCGGCGAGGTCAAGGTGCCCATGCCGTAGTCGCCCGAGTCCAGGTAGGCCTTGAAATACCAGCCCACATCCGGGTCGCCGTAAGGCACGATCATGCCGCCCAGGGAGCCTTCGTACATGACTTTGCGTTTCTTGCCCTTGTCGTCGTAGGTGACGGTGGACAGCACCGGGCCGACCCGGGAATCGAGGCGGACGTGGAAGTTCCAGTTCTGCCAGTGAATGCTGTTGCCGGTGATGGTGTAGTTTTTCCCCTCGGGCTCGATGATCTCCAACGGCTTGACCTTCACTCCCAGGCGCCCACGCCCGTCATAGGGGGTTGGTTTCATCGGCACCGGGATCAGGGCTTCGTCCTCGATCTTGATCAGTTTCTTCTGCTCCAGGTCGACAATCGCCACCAGGCCCTCGATCGGGTGTGCCCAGTAGTTGCCGTCATCGGTGTTCAGGTAACTGACGATTTTCAGCAGGCGTTTATCCTGGGCCAGGCCGTCCTTGCCGTCGAAATAGCCGACCGTCAGCGGCGTGGCCACGACCTTCTTGACGTCGTTGATGCCACGTTTGGCCAAAGCCTGTGCGTATTCCGGGCTCGACTCAATGGCGGACTGCACGGTGGCAAAGTCATCCAGCAAGACCATGCCGTGGGCACCTTCCACGGGTTTCCAGGACTTCAGCGTCTTGCTGTCCAGATCCACCAGCCCTTCGATCACATGCTTGCCATCGAGCACCACCACATTGGCCTGGCGCGGCTGGCTGACGTTCTGGCCGGTGTAGACGAAGTTCCACACTTGCTCCTTGGGCGGCTCCTTGACGGAGACTTCGGTGAAGCGCAAGCCGGGCTTGTAGTGCTCGGACTGCTTGACGATGGTCACGGCGGCCTTGATTTCGTCGGCGCTCAGCGGGTTGAGCGGGTTGGGGCGAGTCTCGACGACAAAGGTCTTGTCCAGGCCGGACTGGAATACCTGGTTGATGAAGTCCTTGGACATGAACGCGGTCTTGTTCTTGAACACCACCGGCACGGACAGCTCCATGCGCTTGCCGTTGAGCAGTGCCACCTTGCTGTTGGGCTTGACCTTGACGTAGGCACCGTCCTTGGCGATGACGAACAGGTTGGCGTAGTTGTCCCATTTGACCGTGGCGCCAAACGCCTCGAGGGTCGATTGCAGGGGCACCATCTCGGCGGCCGCTCCGTGAGCGTCGGCATTGGGCAGCCAGCACGGCAAGCTGACGGTGGCCAAGGTCATTGCCAGCGCGAGTCGAGCCAGCGGTTTTCTTTTTAGCAACGCTACGGACGTGAACATTTCTGAGTTCCTTGGGACGAGCCGGGGACAGGCACACCTGCACTTTGCTACAGCCGGTGGATCGCTTCTTTTTGATTCTTGCCAGAAACCTTGTGCTCTGTGCCTAAATCAATCGTTCTCGATCGGCACCCCATCGAACCCGGGAGTTTTCGGGGCGTCGAGACGATGCCGCGCAGTGTAAGGCCCAGCGGTCGACGCCGCGCTGTCTGGTTCGCCGAACCGAGATTGGCAGGGACAGAAACCGCTCTGGCACAGATGAAAAGTCCAAGGCCTCATCGCTGACTTAGGCTCTGACGCCAAGCACTGTAACGCCGACCGTGGGGCGGTTGAGGCGTGCAGTGGTGGTTATTTCCAATCGTCTGCGTGAGGCAAGGATCATGAATCATAGTCATAAGGTCGCGACCCTGGACAGGGTCAGCGCCTTCTTGAAGCAACGCCGTGGCTTGTACATCGATGGCGGTTGGGTCAGTGCCCAGTCCACGGCCACCTTGCCGGTCTACGACCCTTCAACCGGCCTGCAGATCGCCTCGACTGCCGACGCCAATGCGTTCGATGTCGAGCGTGCGGTGACGTCGGCCCATGGTGCTTTTGTCTCGGGCGTCTGGTCGCGCCGCCTGCCGGCGGAGCGCGAACGTATTTTGCTGCGCTATGCCGACTTGCTCGAACAGCACGCTGAAGAACTGGCCCAGTTGGAAACCCTGGAGCAGGGCAAGTCGATCGCGGTGTCGCGGGCCTTTGAAGTGGGCTGCACCCTGAACTGGATGCGCTACACCGCAGGCCTGGCCACAAAAATCTCCGGACGCAGCCTCGACCTGTCGCTCCCCGTACCCGCCGGGGCGCGCTACACCGCCTACACCCGCAAAGAGCCGATTGGCGTGGTCGCCGGGATTGTGCCCTGGAACTTCCCGTTGATGATCGGCATGTGGAAGGTGATGCCGGCACTGGCGGCCGGTTGCTCGATTGTGATCAAGCCTTCGGAAATCACCCCGCTGACCTTGATGCGCATGGCCGAACTGGCCACTGAAGCCGGCATTCCTCCGGGTGTCTTCAACCTGGTGACGGGCAGCGGCAGCGTGTGCGGTCAAGTCCTGACCCGCCACCCGTTGATCAGCAAAATCAGCTTCACCGGCTCGACCGCCACCGGCAAGGGCATTGCCCGCGGCGCCGTGGACCGGCTGACCCGCATCACCCTGGAATTGGGCGGCAAAAACCCGGCCATCGTCCTCAAGGACGCAGACCCGCAGCAAGTGGTCGAAGGCCTGATGATGGGCAGCTTTCTCAATCAGGGCCAGGTTTGTGCCGCCAGCTCGCGGATCTACATCGAAGCCCCGTTGTTCGACCGGCTGGTGGGCGACTTCGAGTCGGCGGTCAAAGGGCTGACCTTAGGGGCGGGCATGGACCCCAGCGCCCAGATCAACCCGGTGGCCTCCAAACCCCATCAACTCAAAGTCCAGTCCTACCTGGCCGACGCCCACAGCCACCAGGCCGAGCTGATCAGCGGCGCCCCGGTCCCGGACCACCAAGGGTTTTATGTCTCGCCAACCCTGGTGATCAACCCCGATGACAGGTTGTCGCTGAGCCGGGAGGAAGTGTTCGGGCCGGTCGTCACCCTGACCCGGGTGGCCGACGTCGAAGAAGCCCTGAGCAAGGCCAACGACACCGAATACGGGCTCACCGCCAGCTTATGGACCAACAGCCTGTCCGCCGCCATGGATCTGACCCCACGCATCGAGGCCGGCACCGTGTGGGTCAACAGCCACACCCTTATCGACGCGAACATGCCGTTCGGTGGTTTCAAACAGTCAGGCACAGGGCGGGATTTCGGTGTCGATTGGCTCGATGCCTTTACTGAAAGCAAATCCATTTGCATCCGGCATTGAGCTGTTTTGATCCGGCAAGGCCAGTGTTGGGGCAGGGGTTGAATGCGCCGTTTGATCTGATCTCTAGCTGACTTGCCCAAGGCTGCCTCGAATACTCGAGGCGGCCTTTTTTATGCCAGGGTATCGGTGATCGCCGATTGCATAGAGGTGGCGCTCGGCTCGGTTGGCGGCGATGTTGAGGCGGTCGTGTTGAGAAACGGCTCACCGATCGCCTGGCGTATTTCGCGCACGTTGCGGGCCGGCGAGGCGCCGAATTGCCGGAGGTACTCGCGGCTGAACTGGGAGGCGCTTTCATAGCCGACGGCGAACGCTACGTCAGACGCGCGATGCTCGCCCGCCAGTAAAAGCTGGCGAGCTTCCTGCAACCTGAGCTGCTTCTGATACTGGATAGGACTCAAGCCGGTCATCGACTTGAAGTGCCGATGCAGGCTGGCGCGGCTCATGCCGCTGGCATCGCACAGCGCCTCGATACGCAGCCGCGCACTGTAGTTATCCCTGATCCAGGCCACGGCTCGGCGGATGCTTCCGAGGGCGCCGTCGGGTTGGGCAATCTGGCGCAGTAGCCGGCCTTGAGGCCCCTGAAGGAGACGATAGAGCAACTCCCGTTCGACCAGGGGGCCCAGAACCGGGATGTCGGCCGGTGTGTCGAGCAGTGACAACAAGCGCAGTAACGTGTCGCGAAGCGCCGCGCTCATCGGGTTGATGGTGATGCCAATCCCGTTTTCCGCGCTCTCGCGAACCGGCGGCAGGGTCGCCGCCAGTTCCGCCAGCAGGGCCGGATCCAGCACGAGCGAGACCGCAACGTAGGGCTGCCCCCCTTCCGCATCCAGAATCTGCCCGATCAGAGGCAGGTCCAGGGCGCTGATGAGGTATTGCTGACTGTCGTAGCTCAGAAGATGGTCGTTAAGCGCGACGCGCTTCGAGCCTTGCAGGATGAAGCAGATCATCGAGCGGTACAGGCAGGGTGTCTCGTCTGTAGAGCCTTGCCCGACGCAGAGGTCTACACGCGGGATCGGCGTGCGCGTCAAACCCGGCGGCGCATGGCGCAGGGCGATATCAAGGTGGGGGGCAAGGTCATTATTCATCAGCGGATTATGGCGATGCTCCGGCAGCACGCAAGACGATTGAGACAATCAGGCAATGAATTGAGCTGATCAGGCGTGGGTTGAAAACCGCCCGTTGCCTATCTTGGGCGGGTCAAGCAAGCACCCCAGGGTGCACCTAACCCAGCAGAGACAGACCATGACCCAGCAGATCGCTCTTATCACCGGTGCCAGCCGCGGCCTCGGCCGCAACATGGCCCTTCACCTCGCCAAGCGCGGCGTCCACATCATCGGCACCTACCGCAGCGGCGCAGCAGAAGCCGAGACCTTGAAGCTGGAGATCGAAGCGCAGGGCGGCAAGGCCGCGATGCTGCCGCTCGATATCACCGATACCGCCAGCTATGAGGCGTTCTCAAGCGCAGTGACCCATACGCTGATGGCCAACTTCGGCCGCGAGCGCTTCGACTTCCTCGTCAACAATGCCGGCAATGGTCTTTTTTCCAACTTTACTGACGCGACTCAAGAGCAGTTTGCCTCACTGGTCGCCACGCACCTTCGCGGGCCGATTTTCCTCACTCAGGCGCTGCTGCCCCTCGCCGCAGACGGCGGTCGCATCCTCAACGTGTCCTCCGGTTTTGTGCGCTTTACGCTGCCGGGGTACAGCATTTATGCAGCCGTGAAAGCTGCAGTCGAAGTGCTGACCCGCTACATGGCCGTGGAACTGGGGTCGCGCCGAATTCGGGTGAATGCAATTGCCCCGGGCGCCATCGCAACCGATTTTGGCGGTGGTGCAGTGCGCGATAACCAGGAGGTGAATGCCTACGTGGCACAAGGCATCGCACTGGGCCGTGTCGGCCTGCCGGACGACATCGGCGGTGCGGTGGCGGCCATCCTGTCCGATGACATGGCCTGGGCCAACGGGACCACGTTTGATATTTCGGGCGGGCAACTGCTGTAACCGCAGCGGCGCTCACGCTATTGCGTCGCAGCCCGATACAGAGGCCCACAGGCCGCCCGCTCGACTGACGCTCATCGGTCATCCATTGGCCTCGTTCGTCCAGCGAGCGGCCATCACCGCGGGATACACAGCCATGGGTTTGGCGAAACAGGGGCGGAAGATCTTTTAACAGCATGTGCCCGGGTCGAAGCCGGTGAACCCGCGCACCGGCAGACGATCAGGCCCCAGGCAGGGCATGGGTGCGAGCGCCGGCTGAGCGCAATGTTCAGCGCGGTGTGTGGGTGGTTGGCTTGCGCCCGCGTGAACTGGGTTTTACCGGCACGCTGTTGCCGTATTCGCTCCACCAGGTGGCCAGTGCCTGCATCGTCGGCCCCAGTGCCCGGGCCTTTTCGGTCATTTCATATTCGACGCGTGGTGGCACTTCGGCAAATACCGTGCGTGACACCAACCCGTCATGTTCAAGCTCGCGAAGTTGTGCGGTCAGCATGTGCTGGGTAATACCGCTGATGGCTTTGCGCAGTTCGCCAAATCGATAAATCCGCTGATTCAACAACCACATGATTTCCAGTTTCCATTTGCCTGAAAGCAGGGCAAATGCGCGGCGCATTTCTTCGTGCATGTTGATGTGAGGAACTTCATTAGTCTGGTTTTCCATACTAAGCACCACTTTTTCATCCTACTTGTGAACTTTCATGTTAGGCGACATCGTGAGCCCAAGTCGAAGTAATACACGTGCTCAGGAAGCCGCTTAATGATCGCCATTTATGGGTATTGGATCAGCACCATGCTGTTGTCGTTGATCTATCTAGTCTCCGCAACGTTGTACATCTTCAAAAGAAACTGGGTGCGCGAAGTCTTTGCGGGTCTCGGTTATCCCGAGTACCTGGTGCCGCTGCTGATCGCGGTAAAACTCCTTGTCGTGGCGGTGATTCTGTCGCGCTTCAGTGTGGCGCTGAGTGATCTCGCCTATGCCGGAATGTTCTATCACCTGCTGCTGTCCGCGGCAGCGCATATCGGGGTGGGCAAGCCGCGCGAGGCCCTGCCGGCGGCGCTGTGCCTGGTGCTGCTGGCCACTTCTTTCCTGACTCAAAACAGCGCCCGAGACTGGCCGTCGCCCTACGGGCGGGTGGCCACGGAAAACCTTGCAACCCTTAACTGATTGGAGAACACCATGTCCCGACTCAACGGAAAAGTAGCCATCGTCACGGGCGCCGGCCGCGGTATCGGCCGCGCGACGGCCAAGCTGTTTGCGGCCCAGGGCGCGACGGTCGCGGTGGTGTCGCGCACGGCGGCAAACGTCGATCAGGTGGTGGCCGATATCCAGGCGGCGGGGGGGAGCGCCCTGGGGATTGTCTGCGACATCGCGGACCCTGGGCAGGTCCAGGCGGCGGTCGACCAGGTGGCGTCGGTTTACGGCCGGATCGACATTTTGGTGAACAACGCTTTCGACCCCAGCGCGGTATTTTCATCGGTGCTGGAGTTGCCGGTGGAACAACTGCAGCGCAATTTCGAGATGGGGCCGATTGCCTATCTGCGCACCATGCAAGCCTGCTACCCCCATCTGAAGGCGAGCGGAGCAGGGCGGGTGATCAACTTCGGCTCCCTGGCCGGGGTGATCGGGATGCAGGGTTATGCCCCGTACAACATGGCCAAGGAAGCGGTGCGCGCCCTGACGCGTTCGGCCGCCCGGGAGTGGGGCGCCGACAACATCACCGTGAATAACCTGCTGCCCGTCGCGGACACCTGGGGCTCGGCCTACGATGCGCCAGCGCCGACCAACGTTCTGGGGCGCTATGGTTCGCCGGAAGATGACATTGCTCCTGTGGTGCTGTTTCTGGCCAGCCAGGATGCGCAGTTCATCACCGGCTACAGCTTGACGCCGGACGGCGGTCAGATCATCGACAGCGCCCGTTAAGTTCGGCTTCAGGGCTGCCAGCAAGGCACCGATCACCGGACCTTGCTGCGGGCCGAGTCATGCATTGGCATGGCCTGTAACCGGGGCGGTGTGCGCGGCGGAACGTGCTGCCAGGTAGGCGAGTACGGCGGCCAATACCAACAAGGCCGCGCTCAGTTCGAAGGTGGCCTGGTAGCCGCTGACGTCGAACACCAGGCCGCCCACGGTAGCGCCCAGGGCGATCGCCAGCTGCACGATCGCCACCATCAAGCCGCCTCCGGCTTCTGCGTCGTCTGGCAGGGTGTTCGCCAGCCAGGTCCACCAGCCCACTGGCGCCGCTGTTGCCAGCAGGCCCCAGAGCCCAAGCAGCGTCATGGTGATGGCGGGCGAGCTGCCAAAAGACACCAGCGACAGGGCGATCACCGCCATCAGCATCGGGATGGCAATCAGCGTTCGGTACAGGCCCTTTTTCAGCAAGGCTTCAATCAGGAGGGTGCCCACTAACCCGGCCACACCCAGCACCAAGAGCATCAGCGAGAGCATCGAGACGCTGACGTGGGTGATGCCTTCCAGGAACGGCCGCAAGTAGGTGAACAACATGAACTGGCCCATGAAAAACACGCTGACCGCCAGCATGCCCAAGGCCACCGGTGCCTGGGCCAGCGAGCGAAACGGATTGCCGCGGCTGGCGTGCCGGGGCGTCTTGATCGAGGGCAGGCTCGCCAGCAACCACAGGGCGGCGATCATGGCCACCGGCAGGATGCAGAAAAAGGCCCCGCGCCAGCCGATCAACGCCCCGAGAAAGCTCCCCAGGGGCGCGGCAATCACGGTGGCGAGGGCGTTGCCACCGTTGACGATGGTCAAGGCGCGCGGCACCTGGTCAGCGGGTACCAGCTTCATGGCGGTGGCTGCCGACAGCGACCAGAACCCGCCAATGGCCACGCCAATCAGCGCCCGGCCGAGCATGAAGATCAGGTAGTTCGGCGCGTACGCCACCACCGCTCCGGACAGGATCATCAGCAGGGTCAGGGCGATCAGCAGTCGTTTGCGGTCGACTCGCGCCGCCACCGAGGCGATGAGCAGGCTGGTGATCAGGGCGAATAGCCCCGAGACGGAAATACCCTGGCCGGCCTGGCCTTCGGTGATGTTCAGGTCGGCGGCAATCGGCGTCAGCAGGCTGACGGGCATGAACTCAGAAGCCACCAGGGCAAAGGCGGCCAGGGACATGGCCAGT
The DNA here is from genome assembly GCF_023241665.1 of Pseudomonas morbosilactucae. Classification (NCBI taxonomy): domain Bacteria; kingdom Pseudomonadati; phylum Pseudomonadota; class Gammaproteobacteria; order Pseudomonadales; family Pseudomonadaceae; genus Pseudomonas; species Pseudomonas morbosilactucae. Next base: position 171,701 of record NZ_JALQCX010000026.1, read on the forward strand.
ACCGCGCCCCAGGCGGGCCGAGCCTGCCGGGACGGGAGAAGAGGGTGAGCGGTCATTGCTTGAATCCTGTCATGCCTGAAGCCCCGCGGCCTGATCAACCAGGCCGCAGAAAGTGCCGGCGCCCGGGCAGGGCGCCGATTCGATTACTTCAGGTTGCTTTTAAAGAAGCTGCCCAGTTTGGCGAAGGGAATGAGGTTGACCCGGTCGTAAAGATCCACATGCCCGGCGCCTGGAATGATCACCAGTTCCTTGGGCTCGGCGGCGCGCTGGTAGGCGTCTTCGCTGAATTCCCGGGAGTGGGCGTCGGCGCCGGTGATCAACAGCAGAGGCCGCGGCGAGAGGGTCTCGATGTCATTGAACGGGTAGAAGTTCATGAACTTCACGTTGCTGGTCTGGGTCGGCATGGTGGTGTGTTGTGGCGAGGCCCCGGCCGGTGTGACTTGCCCGCGTGGGGTGCGGTAGAAGTCGAAGAACTCATCGCCGATGGCGTTGCCGGTCAGCTTGAGTGGCGTGCCGCCGGTGTAGCGGATTGGCCCCCCGGTGAATTCTGCGTAACGCTGTTCGGCGGCGTCGCGAAGGACTTGCTGGCGTTGCTCCAGGGTCACGGCGTGCTTGAGGCCGTTACGGTTGGCGGCGCCCATGTCGTACATGCTGACGGTGGCGATGGCTTTCAGGCGCGGATCGATCTTCGCCGCGCTGATGGCGAAGCTGCCACTGCCGCAGATACCCAGGACGCCGATTCGCTCACGGTCGACCAGGGGGGAAGTGCCGAGGAAGTCCACGGCGGCGCTGAAGTCTTCGGCGTAGATGTCCGGTGAGACCGCATTGCGCGGCGTGCCCGCGCTTTCTCCCCAGAAAGACAAGTCCAGGGAGAGGGTGACAAAGCCCTGCTCGGCCATTTTAGTGGCGTAGAGGTTCGCGCTCTGCTCTTTGACCGCGCCCATGGGGTGGCCGACGATGATCGCGGCATTATAGGCGGTGGCGGCCAGGGCCTTGGGCACGAACAGGTTGCCCGCCACCTGCATGCCGTACTGATTCTTGAAGGTGACTTTTTCCACGGTCACCTGGTCGCTTTTGTAGAAGTTGCTCGCTGCGTTCGACATGTCGGCACCTAGTGAAGAAACGGAGGTAACAAGCAGCCCGAGGGCAAGAAAAATGCCTTTCATTGGAGAGTCCTTGTCATGGAGGGGGTTGGGGTAATGGGTTATGTCGGGGGCGTTCGACGTCGGCCTTCATTCCGTCAGGGGCGTTATCGATTGCTGGTTGAGATGGCGAACCCTGGGTGGCGTTGGTCGGTACATTTTCCCGACCCACTCAGCGGTTCTGTAGTGCATTACACTGGATTACTTGCCTGATCCTATGAGTCTTGATCGATTGGCAAGACGCTGGCGGGCTGCCGAGTTACAGTTTCGGCGGACCTGGCAAAGAGCACAGCATGAACAACATCCACCCCGACACGGCGCAGCCCAACACGGCTCATTCCGCAGCCCCGCAAGAGGCGCTTGCGCAGAGCATTGGCGCGCGGATTTCAACACCCGGAGACTTCACCACATCGATTCCGGGCCTCGGCCTGTTCCGCCGCGAACACCCGTCGCCGCCGGTGGTGTGCATGGTGGAGCCGAGCATCATTCTGGTGGCCCAAGGCGAGAAGCAGCTGTGGGTCGGGGGCGAGGGTTACCCCTACGACACCTCGCGCTTCTTGGTCACCTCCCTGGACTTGCCCGCCAACTCGGAAGTCCTGGCAGCACGCCCCGAACGGCCCTGCCTGGGGCTGACGTTCAAGCTTGACCTGCGCATGCTGGCGGAGCTGATTGCGCACAGTGAGCTGCCGCCAACCCGGGACCGTCCAGTGGTGACGGGCGTGGGCATCGGCACCGTGACCGGCCCCTTGCTGGCATCGTTCGAGCGCTTGCTGGCGTTGCTCGATGAGCCCGAGGCCATTGCCGTGCTCGCGCCCCTGATCCAGCGGGAAATTCACTACCGCCTGTTACGCAGCGACCAGGCGGGTCGGTTGCGGCAAATCACCTCGGTCGATGGCCAGGGCTATCGCATCGCCAGGGCCATCGATTGGCTGAAACTGAATTACACCTCGGCCCTGCGCGTCGATGAACTCGCGTCTCGGGTGCAGATGAGTTCGGCGACCTTTCACCACCATTTTCGCCAGCTCACCGCCATGAGCCCGTTGCAGTACCAGAAATGGCTGCGCTTGAACGAGGCCCGGCGATTGATGCTCAACGAACACCAGGACGTCTCCAGTGCGGCCTTCAACGTCGGTTATGAAAGCCCCTCGCAGTTCAGCCGCGAATACAGCCGGCTGTTTGGTGCGCCGCCCAAACGTGATATCGCAACCTTGCGCGGGGCGGGCTGACCCAGGAAATGAGGCTCGCTTGCTGAGGCGTTACGGCTCCAGCCAGGCCGCGTGCAACTGCGGAAAATGCGTGTGCAGCCACTCGATGAACACCTGCACCTGCGGCGCGATATGGGCCCGGCTGGGGTACAACAGGGTGACCGGGCGCGGGGCCGGGCGATAGGGTTTTAGAATCTCCACCAGGGCGCCACTGCCGAGGTATTGGCTGACTGCAATACCGGGCGCCTGGATGATGCCGAAACCGGCCACGCCACATTGCACATAGGCATGGGACTCGGTGACGGTAATTCCGGCATTGCTGATATAGGCCTGGTCCTGGCCGTCGACCCGGAAATGCCAGGGCAATGTCCGGTTGCTGTGGCCCGAGAGGAAATTGACACCTTGATGCGCCGCCAGATCTTCCAGTCGCGTCGGCTCGTTGTGTTCGAGCAGGTAGCGGGGGGCGGCGCAGGTCACCATGGTTGCCATGCCCACCGGACGGGCGATCAAGGTCGAGTCCGGCAACTCGCCCAGGCGCAGCGCACAATCAATGCCTTCGCCCACCAGGTCGACCGTCCGGTCGGTCACCCCCAGGGTCAGGTTGATGCCTGGAAATGCCGCCGTGAAGCCCTTGAGGTTTTCGATGAGTTCAAGTTGGGCAAAGGCGGTCGGGATATCGATGCGCAACCGGCCACTGAGGGTGGCCCCGGACGGGTCGAACATGGAGGTTGCCGCGCTGATGCTGCCGAGGATCTCCACCACCCGTTCGTAGAATCGCTCGCCCTCGGCAGTCAGTGTGACCTTCCGGGTGGTGCGCTGGAACAAACGCACCCCCAGCGACGACTCCAGCTCTTGAATGTAGCGGGTGACTTGGGGCCGCCCGATCTCCAGGGACTCGGCGGCCTTGGTGAAGCTTCCGAGTTCGGCGAGCCGGGCGAACAAGCGCATCGATTGAAGCAGTTCCATGATCTGTCCTGTGGGGCCTTCGAGGGGGCATCGAGTGTAGGATCGCTGATTGTTGCGTATGGGTAGAACAATCATGTCCTTTTATACGCATTTATTGCCCCGGGCCAAAGGCGAAAGATACGGCATGGCCACGCCGCCCCCTGGCGTCGCCACCCCTGACAACGCTTTGGAGATACGCAATGAAGGCTTGGCTACTGAAGGATTTCGGACTGAACCACCTGCAGATGGGGGAAGTCCCCGTCCCCGAGCCCCAGGCCGGTGAGCTGCTGGTGAAGGTCGGTGCGGTTTCGCTGAATTTTCGCGACAAGGCCATCGTCGATGGCATCTATGAACCGCACAAGGTTCCGAAAAACCTGATCCCCGTCAGCGATGCCGCCGGCACCGTGGCAGCGGTGGGTGAGGGCGTCACCCGCTTCAAGGTGGGCGATCGCGTCAACTCGCACCTGTACTCCCGTTGGTTGGACGGGGAGCCCGGCCCGGATGAACCGGATTACTGCTTTGGCTCGCCGCTGCCCGGCGGCTTGGCGGAGTACATGATCATTCACCAAGACAGCGCTGTGGCTGCGCCAGGCAATATGAGCGACGAAGAGGCCGCCACGTTGCCGATTGCCGCGCTGACGGCCTGGTATTCGCTGGTTGATTTCGGGCAGCTGCAGCCGGGCCAGACCGTGCTGGTCCAGGGCACCGGCGGCGTCTCCATTTTTGCCGTGCAGATTGCCACGGCGTTGGGGGCAAAGGTCATTGCCACCTCCAGCAGCGACCACAACCTGCAAGCCGTGATGAAGCTGGGAGCGGTGGCGGGCATCAACTACCGCAGCACCTCCGAGTGGGAGGCCGAAGTGCTCAGGCTCACCGAGGGTAAAGGCGTCGATCTGCTGCTGGATGTGGCCGGTGGCAACGGCATCAACCAGTCCATCGCCGCCACCAAAGCCGCCGGGCGCATTGCGCAGATCGGCTTTCTGACCGGGCAGAGCGTGCAGCTCAACCTGATGCCACTGATCTTTCGCCAAACCACCCTGCGCGGTATTGCCGTGGCGCCGCGTTCGTCGTTCGACCGCATGAATGTGTTCTTGAACGCACACAAGATCCGGCCGGTCATCGATCAGGTCTATCCGTTCGACAAGGCCCGTGAAGCCTACAAGCACCTGGCCAAGGGCGCCTTTGGCAAGGTGGTGATCAAGGTCGGTGATTAAGGGGACTGTCGCCCATGAACTCGGGTCGGTGCTTTAGGCCGCCAACGCTGCGACCGACCAACAGGCCGACCTGAACCTGAAAAGCCCCGCGAGAGCGGGGCTTTTTTACGTTCGATCAGGTGAGGGTCGATCAGGCGGCGAGTTCAGGGCCGGAAAGGGTCTTTTTGTAGTCCGCTTTCAGCGCTTCCATCTGCTGTCCCAACTCGTCCAGCTTGGCCTTGCCCAGCAGCTTTTTCGCCTGAGGAAACATCTCGGTTTCCTCTTCTTCGATGTGGTGTTCCAGCAGCTCCTTGACCACTTTCACGCGGCCGGAAAACTCAGGGGTACCCGGGCTGGTCTCCTTCAAATCCGGCAATACCAGGGAGTCCACGGTGCGGTGTTCTTCCTTGGCCTCGTAATACATCACGTCTTGCTCCTTGCCGCCGGCTTCCTTGAAGGCCGGGTAGAGGATTTCTTCTTCAAGTCGGGTATGGATGGTGATCTCCATCTCCAGCTTGGCCAGCAACTCCGTGCGCTTTTTGACACCGCGCTCGGTGGACTCGCTGAGTTGGGCCAGGATGGCTTTGACGCGTTCGTGATCAGCTTGCAGCAGGTCAATGGCGTTCATATCGGATTCCTTGGGTCATCACGGTGAGACGCGCGCCGATCAACAGGCCAACGCTACGCCTCAGGGGTAGCTGCATCGGCTGTGCCAACCACCGTGATTTATAAAGTCGTTGCAAACCAATGGCTTGTTGGGTCAGGCAACGCCCGGGCTCGGGTGTTTTGCATGATGGGGCGGTATTGCCAGTGCATTGCGCGGGTTGTGAAGGCGAGCTAAGGAGGCTGTTGCCGGAGCGCTGTCTTATAGGGAGGTACTAATTTATGATGCCGCATTGAAAAATTTGGATGCAGGATCATGAGCACACGTTCTGACCTTCTCACCTGTGCGGAACTATTGTTACGCACAAAGGGCTATGCGGCATTCAGCTATGCCGATCTGGCAACTGAGATAGGCATAAAGAAGGCAAGTATTCATCACCACTTCCCGACGAAAGAAGGCCTGGCAATTGCTATTGTCGAGAGCTACCTGTTCAGATTCAAGAAGCAACTTGAACGCATCAATGATGAAAATATCAGTGTCATGAAGCGACTCGAGGCTTTCGCCCAGATGTTTTCTGAAAGCAGTGAGAACGCAATGTTGCCGCTGTGTGGCGCCTTGGCGGCTGAGTTACTGGCGTTGCCGGAAAGCCTCAAGGAAATGACTCGGGACTTTTTCGAAATCCATCTCGACTGGCTTCAAGACAATGTTCGCAATGGTCAAGCAGACGGAGAGATCAAGGCTGAACTGGATGCAGTCAAGATCTCCAGGGTGATCTTGAATACGCTTGAAGGAGGCAGCTTTGTGTCCTGGGCCTTGAATGACCAGTACGCGCAATTTTCCGGATTCGAATTCATTCTGGATAGCCTGCGGGCTGCAAAAACCCACCACTGATACCTCCGCGAGGTCGGGGTTTCCTTGTCTGTTATTGTCCCAATCAACTAGGCTTGATTCGCTTTTTTAAAGTGTTCCGGCGGCTTCAGTCCGCCGAATACGTTTCCTTTGTGTCATCCGAAAGTCTGGCCAGAGCCAGATGAATGGACCCTGCATCTCTGCGTCTCCACCCAATTCAAATCCCTGAATCTTGCAGCGGCCCCGGCTGTGGGCGTCGATTGTCTATTGCCTTGCACCTGCTGTCCCAGCGAAAACAAAGCGTGTGGGCGGAATACTGCTGCCAGCAGCAAAACAGTTTGTGTATTTCTCATCGTGATAACGCCGATCATTGGAAATGAATTGAAAGCCTATCTACCAGTTGGTAGAGTAATTTCTCTTCCGGGCTTTAGCGCCCCTGCATTCAATAAGGATTGAATCGATGAGTAATAACCTGAACGGTATTGATGTAGCTGCACTCCAGCAGTTCGCCCAAGGCGTGGCTGAGGATGCGTCCAAACGTCAGGCGGGCTTTAACGTAAAGACGAAATGGGAGCATCAGACCCGCTCGGTGGCCAAGGTCAGCCGTTACAGCCTGGCCGGTGAAACCTACCCACGTGATTTCGAGATCGTTGCCGATGAGCCAAACGAGTTATTGGGTCAGAACAGCGCTCCTAACCCACAAGAGCTGTTGATGGCGGCACTCAACGCATGCATGTCAGTCGGTTATGCCGCCAACGCCTCGATGATGGGTATCAAGATTCATAGCCTGGAAATCGAAACCGACGGCACCCTCGATTTGCGTGGTTTTCTGGGGCTCGATGAAAGCGTCAACCCGGGATACGACGAAGTGAATGTGGTGATTCGCCTGCATACCGACGCCTCCCGCGAGCGTGTTGAAGAACTGCACAACGTGGTGCTCAAGACGTCTGTCAACTATGCAAACTTCTCGAAAGCCATCCGCATGGTGCCCACCCTTGAAGTTCGTGAGGACTGATCTCACTGCCCGGGTGTTTTGAAGTCGTCATGCCCCCACAAGGGCATGGTTGCCTCGGTGTTTAACTTTACGGAACCTTGCTTGATCGGAGCGTGCAATGAGTGATTTTTTCAAAGGTAAGAAGCTGTTGGTCGTCGGCGGTACCAGCGGCATGGGCCTGGAAACCGCGCGCATGATGCTGAAGGCGGGCGGTAGTGTGGTACTGACCGGCAGTAAACAAGAAAAGGCCGAGGCGGTACGCCGCGAGCTGAGCGCCTTGGGCTCTGTGTCCGTGATCGTCGCTAACCTGATGACTGAAGAGGGTATGAACGCCGTTCGCCAGGAAATCAACGATCATCACAGCGATATCAGCTTTATGGTGAACTCGGCTGGGATCTTTGTCCCCAAGCCGTTCACTGAGCATGACGGGGCTGAATATGACATGTACCTATCGCTCAACCGTGCGACTTTTTTCATTACCCAGACCGTGGTCAAGAACATGTTGGCGGCGCGGCGCGAAGGGGCGATTGTCAACGTTGGCTCCATCGGTGCCCAGGCAGCATTGGCGGGTTCACCGGCCTCTGCCTATTCGATGGCCAAGGCGGGCCTGCATGCGTTGACACGCAATCTGGCCATTGAGTTGGCTCACTCCGGAATTCGAGTCAATGCGGCCTCGCCAGGGATCGTCCATACCTCGATCTATGAAGGGTTCATGGACAAAGAGGCGATTCCGGAAGCGATGAAGTCCCTCAACGCCTTCCACCCGCTGGGGCGAGTCGGTCTTCCTGAGGATGTCGCCAATACCATTCTGTTCCTGCTCTCTGATAAAGCGTCCTGGGTCACCGGCGCGATTTGGGATGTGGATGCGGGCGTCATGGCCGTACGTGCTTGAGCAAAAGAGTCTCCTGGCGGCGTTTTAACATGAGCGGCGCGACCTTCATTTCTTTCAACGCAGGATGAGTCATGCAACCCCCTTCAAAAAAGTTCGCGGTGGATATCTGGTCTGATTTTGTCTGCCCCTGGTGCTGGGTCGCCAAGCGTCGTTTCGAGCAGGCACTCGATAAATTTGCAGAAAAAGATCAGGTGCAAATAAACCTAAGAGCTTATCGCCTGGCGGCGGATCACGTGCCAGAACCGATGGTTGCAGCCCTGAAGCGCAAGCTCGGCAATCCTGATTCCGCTGTCGCGATGATGAACACCGTCAGTAAATATGGCCGGGATGCAGGGCTTGATTATCGGTTTGAAAGCATGCTGTTTGGCGATACCGCCGATGCCCATGTCCTGGTCAAGGCGGTTGCGGACGAAGCTGTAAAAAAACGTTTGTTCGAGGCGCTGTATGAGCAAAGCACCCGCCACGGTCAGTCGCTGTTTGAGCGAGGCAGTCTGGAGACCATAGCCAAGGCCGTTGGCGTTTCGGATGCCTCAATCCAAATGGCGTGGTCGTCCGTTGAGTTGCGCGTAGAGATGGAGGAGGACGAACATGTGGCCGCTCGATTGGGTTCGGGCGTTCCGCTGTTCGTATTCAATAACTCCTTCTCAGTATCCGGTGCTCAGCCAGAGGCCGCGTTTCTCGAGGCACTGAACAAGATGCGGGCCAATTCAGAGCTCGATGAGCAATCGTTTAGCAGCCAAGTCTGTGGCATTGATGGTTGCAAGGTTTGATTGATAGAGGAGGCGCGGCACCCGGGGGTGCCGCCTTTTCAATTGCATTGAATACGAGGTGCTGATGAGCCGTATCGTTGAGTTGAGTGCTCCGCAGTTCGCCCGATTTGTGGCCAAAGGCAGCAGCGTCGTGCTGTTTTCAGCGTCTTGGTGCAAGCCGTGTCAGGAGATGAAGCCGGTGTTTCATGCTCTGGAAGAAAAACTTCACGCCTTGGCGGCTTTTGCAAAGATTGATGTGGCGGTCTCTCCGACCATTACGCAAATGTATGGTATCCGGGCAGTGCCATCCTTGGCTGTGTTTCATGAGGGGCGGCTGTTGCGGGTCATGCCCGGCTCTCGCTCAGTTGGAGTGATGAAAAAATCCATTCTCGCGGAGCTGGAAGAGGTGGTTTAACGCACCTTTTCGTCACGGCTCAGGCTGATTGGGCTGGCGTTCTTTTCTACCCCTCGGATCTGCCCCAGGCCAACTGGCGAGGGGGGCGTAAGGTCTTCGTTGAACATTTTCGTTAACAGCGCGTAGGCCTGCTTGTAAGCGTCGTATTTGAACTCGGTGTCTTCCACCGGTTGCACGGCCACTCCCTCCCGCATCTGCCGGTTCAGACGTCGAAAACTGTCGGCGCGCTCCCGAGCCTCGCAACGGCCAATGCTCAGTTGCTCCAGCGCTCTGCCACCCCAGGCCAATGCGCTTTCAAACGTCTCGCATTCGCCCGCATCCATGCCCATCTGAGGCAAAGCACTGCGGTGTCCCATGTCGCGTGCGTGCACCATCAGTTTCAAGTTCGGCAAATGCATCTTGGCCAGTTGGGTCAGGGCCAGGTTATCGCCCTGATCGTCAATAGGGTTGACCATTACCAAGGCTTGGGCATCGCCGTAGAACGCCTCGATCCCGGATTTGCGCAGTGTCTGGATGTGGTCGGAATCATGGTCAAGTACCCCCCTGCAACGCCCAAAGACATCAGCAAGCGCCTTGCGATCTGGCCGAATCGTCCGTGGTTTTTCTGGTCGATCAGGTCTGCCTCCTGATGGTCTTGTTTGCCGTGGGGTTCCAGCCGATTGAGCAGGGGTTTTACGCACAGAGACAACGCCACAGCCAGGGTCAGGCAGCTACCCCATGGGTCGGTCAGTATGTCGGCGACGGTCGCTGCGCCGAACACAACGAAGGCGAATTCGTTGCCTT